>JBMFWZ010000160.1:0-6310 GCA_049964755.1 Steroidobacteraceae bacterium
CAGCCCACATGACACTCGCGACAACCGATTGATAGAGGTTCCCTAAATAGTTACGAGCCCTTAAAACAAATACATAGGATATTTTACGCTCGTGACAAAGAGACGGGACAGCATGCGAAGGGCTGCTGTTACGGGGCGCCGCCCGGGTGGGCTGCGGCAAGCGCGGCGCGCTTCAATACCGTACCAGGCCCGAGGCCCAGGTGAATCCGCCGCCGAAGGCCTCGAGCAGCAACAGCTCCCCGCGCTTGATCCTGCCCGCGCGGACGGCGGTATCGAGCGCCAGCGGCACGGATGCAGCCGAGGTGTTGCCGTGCTCCTGCACAGTGGTGATCACACGCTCCATCGGCAGGTCGAGCCGGCGCGCCGTGGCCTGGATGATGCGCAGATTCGCCTGATGAGGCACCAGCCAGTTCAGGTCCGAGCGCTCGACCCCATTGGCTCGCAGCGTCTCCTCGATGGCCCTGCCTAGCGTGCCCACCGCCACCCTGAACACCTCATTGCCGCTCATGGCGATCGTGCGGCGGGTCTGGGAGAGGTCCATCCCGCCTCCGCAGTACAGCAGGTTCCTGTATGTTCCGTCGGCGTGCAGGTGTGTCGAGATGATCCCGGGACTGTCCGCAGGCTCGAGCAGCACGGCACCCGCTCCGTCGCCGAACAGCACGGCCGTGGAGCGATCGTTCCAATCGACGATTCTCGAGAGCGTCTCGGCCCCGATCACCAGCGCACGCTTCGCCTCGCCCGTGCGCACGAACTTGTCCGCGATCGACAGCGCGTACATGAAGCCGCTGCAGGCGGTCTCGAGGCTGAACGCCGGTGCGCCGCGGCATCCGAGCCGCGCCTGCAGCAGCACCCCGCAGTTGGGAAAAACCATGTCGGGAGTGGTGGTGCCGAAAGCGATGAAATCGACCTCCTGGGGCCGGCAGCCGGCCATGTCGAGCGCGGCGCGCGCGGCCCGCTCCGCCATGTCGACGGTGGTCTCGCCGTCGGCAGCGATGTGCCGCTGCTCGATCCCGGTGCGCTCCCGTATCCACAGGTCGCTGGTGTCCACCATTTTCTCGAGATCGAAGTTGGTGAGGATCTTCTGTGGCAGGTACGAGCCGGTGCCGGCGATGCGCGCATGAATCAAGATGAGACACTCCCGATGGCTTGAGGCGCAAGGAGCGCCTGGGCAATGTGCGCGGTCAGTCCGTGGCGGGCTGCGCGTGCGGCAGTGATGACGGCGCTGCAGAAGGCGACCCGGTCGGCGCTGCCGTGGCTTTTCACCACGATACCGGCGAGGCCGACCATGCATGCGCCGTTGTAGCGGCGCGGATCGAGGCTCTCGCCCACCCTGCGCAGCACCCGGCGGGCAGCCAGACCGGCCAGACGATCGCCCCAGGAGGCGTGAAACTCCTGACGCATGCGCCCGGCGATCAGGGCAGCCACTCCCTCCATGGTCTTCAGCGCCACGTTGCCCGTGAATCCGTCGGTCACCACCACATCGACGTCGCCGGAGAAGATGTCATCACCTTCGACGAAGCCCACGTAGTTCAGACCGCTCGCCGCGAGCAGCGCGTGCGCATCCTGCACGAGCTCGTGGCCTTTCATGTCCTCCTCGCCGATATTGAGCAGCCCGATGCGCGGCTCGGCCAGTCCGTCGATGTCGCGCGCGATGATCGCGCCCATGGTGGCGAACTGACGCAACTGCTCGGCGGTCGCCTTGGCGTTGGCGCCAAGATCGAGCATCTGGGTGTGGCCGTGCGCGGAGGGAATGGCCGAGATGATGGCGGCGCGCTCGACGCCGGGCAGCGTCTTCAGCACGAAGTGGGCGATCGCGGTGAGCGCACCGGTGTTGCCGGCGCTGACGCACGCAGCCGCCCGAGCGCTCTTGACGAGCTCGACCGCCACGCGCATCGAGGAGTCTTTCTTGTGCCGCACCGCCGCACGCGGTGACTCGTCCATGTCGACCACCTGCGAGGCCGGCACGATCTCGATGCGCTCGAGCAGCCCCGTGGGCTGCCCGAGGAGCGCCCGCTCAATGAGCGAGCGCTCCCCCACCAGCAGCACCGTGAGGTCCGTCTGCTCGGCGAGCGCCACGAGCGCCCCAGCGATGTACTCGCGCGGCTGGCGATCGCCGCTCATCACATCGATGGCGACCGGCAACACAGGCACGCGTGCGCGTTATTCCTGGTCGGCGTCTGCAGGCTTCTCGATCACTCGCCGGCCACGGTAGAAGCCGTCCGGAGTGATGCGATGACGCAGATGGGTCTCACCGGACTGCGGGTCGGTCGAGAGCGCCGGCGCGGAGAGTCCGTCGTGGGAACGGTGCATGCCGCGCTTGGAAGGGGTCTTGCGGCTTTTCTGAACGGCCATAATGTCCTCATGCGCACAAGGCGCGGAAACTCACTTCTGATTCAACAACTCACCCAGACGCGCAAACGGCCGCTGCGTCACCGCATCGGCCGGCGCATCGCTCACGGCGCTCAGCGCCCCGGGAGACGGACACTGCCCGCCCTGCTCGTGCATCGGCACGATCGGCAGACTGAGCAGCACTTCCTCCTCGATCAACTCCGCCAGGCTGATGCGGCCCTCGGGCGCCAGCATCGGTTCGAGCTCATCCTCGAGCGTGCTCGCCTCAGCGGCGCTCGCGAGCAGCGCAACCTTCGCGTGCCCGCTCAAAGGCAACGTCATGGGCTGCATGCAGCGCTGGCACGTCAACCGCGCAGCGCCCTGGAGCGTCACGTCGGCCACCGCCCTACCCGAATCGCGTCCGAATCGCACGGTGCCGCGCACGGTGCCGCCGATCAGTTCGGCGCGCGAACTCAGCCGCGGCAACTGCGCTAATTCCACATCGAAATCGAGCGCAGCCGCCCCGCGGGACAGCCGGTCGACCTCGAGCGGCTTGGACCAGGGTTGCGGCATGGGGCGCGTATAATAGGTATCAGGTCCCGGCAAGTCAAAAGTCCGGTGAGTCCTTAAGTCATTGTTTCCGAGAGCCGAATCGGCCCGACGCGCCGCACCATGCCTGAACTGATCCTTGCCTCGACCTCCGTCTACCGCCGCGCGCTGCTCGAACGGCTGCAGGTGCCCTTCACCGCCGTCGCCCCGGGCGACCCGGAGACGTACCTTCCCGGGGAGTTGCCGGCTGACCGGGCCGCACGACTCGCCCTCGCCAAGGCGCAGGCGGTCGCCGACCGCTTTCCGCACGCCCTCGTCATCGGCAGCGACCAGGTGGCCGCACTCGGGGCCGAGGTGCTCGACAAGCCCGGCGATGCCGCTCGCTGCCGCGCGCAGCTCTCGGCCGCGAGCGGCGAGCGGGTGCGCTTTTTCACCGGCTGTGCTCTGCTCGGGGCCGGCGGCACGGTCCGCCAGGTACACCTCGACACCACCACCGTCGCGTTCCGCACACTCACTCCCGAGCAGATCGAGCGCTACGTCGCGGCCGAGCAGCCCTTTGACTGCGCCGGTGGATTTCGCGCCGAGGGGCTCGGCATCGCGCTGTTCGAGCGCATCGAGAGCATCGATCCCACCGCGCTGATCGGACTGCCGCTGATCTGGCTGGCCGAGGCCCTGCGCATCGCCGGCTGCCCGCTGCCCTGACCCTAAGCCCGTCGGCGCGTGCCCTCAGCGCTCCAGAGCGCCGAGCACCGCGGAGAGTTCCGGCGGCAGCGGCGCACTGGCACTGAAGGTCGTCCCATCCGGCCACTCGAAGCTCATGCTGTGAGCGTGCAGGAACATCCGGTTCAGACCGCGCTCGCGCAGCGCGGCGTTGCAAGCCTCATCGCCATACTTCGGATCGCCGGCCACCGGGTGCCCGGCGTACGCCGCATGCACCCGGATCTGGTGCGTCCGCCCGGTCTGCAGCGTCACCTCGAGCAGACTGGCGGTGGCCGTCCCGAGGCTGCGCCGCCCGAAGATCTGCACCGGCCGGAAGTCGCTCACCGAGGGCTTCCCGCCAGGCCCCACCCGCACCGTCCGCTCCCCGCTCACCCGAGTCTCGGTATGCAGCGGCACATCGATCCGCTTGCGTCCGAGTTCCCAGCGCCCGCACACCAGCGCCAGGTAGCGCTTGTCGCTCACCCCTTCGCGCAGCACCGCATGCGCGGCGCGCAAGGCCGCTGGCGTGCGCGCCACGAGCAGACAGCCGCTGGTGTCGCGATCGAGCCGATGCACCAGCTCGAGTGACTCCTGCGGGCGCAGCGCGCGCAGCGCCTCGATCAGGCCGAACTCGATCCCGCTGCCGCCGTGCACGGCGATACCGGCCGGCTTGTCGATCACCAGCAGCCGTGCATCCTCGTGAATGATGGCGCGGCGAACCGTCTCGATCAGCTCCGCCGACGGGCCCCGTCGCGCCGCCGCAGCCCCGGGCGCCTCGATGCGCAGCGGCGGCACCCGGATCCGGTCGCTCACGGCCAGGCGCGCCTCCGGAGTGGTGCGCCGGCCGTTCAAGCGCACCTCGCCCTTGCGGATGATGCGGAACAGGCGCGTGTGCGGCACCCCCGGCAGATGCTGGGCGAGAAAGCGGTCGAGCCGCTGCCCGGCCTCGTCCGCGCCCACGTCCAAATAGCGCACGGCGGTGCGCCCCTCGGTCACATTCGTCTCGGACACCGCACTCTTCCGCGTAAGACACTGTTTCTACAGCAATCCTTGCAGTATACTCCGCCGGCCGTCCGCTGCGCGGGCGCACCAATGGTTGGCGGGTACCCCCCGCCGCATGTTAGTTGGACCTCCATGAGAGAGGCCATCGTATCGGGCCGACAAGAACGCCCCGGGCGTAGAACCGCTGAAACAGGTTCCGCGCGAGGCGGCTCCGGTTGAGACCGTCGAAGGATTTCCGGCACCCGCCTATGACGTGGCGTGCATCGTGATGAGAGAGACTCGAGCTCACGCGCCGAGTCGCAGAAATCTTCGCCGCTGCGGCGCACTCGCGCTGCGGCCTCCCGTGTGCTTGCCGGCCCCTCACCGTAGAATAGTAGGGGCACATGAAAAGAATGCTCGTGAATGCGACTCAGGAAGAGGAACTGCGAGTCGCACTGGTCGATGGACAGAAGCTCTTTGACCTCAGTATCGACATACCCTCCCGCGAACAAAAGAAAGCGAACGTCTATAAAGGTCGAATCTCCCGCATCGAACCGTCCCTGGAAGCCTGCTTCGTCGACTACGGAGCGCCGCGGCACGGCTTTCTGCCGCTGAAGGAAGTCACCCGGGACTACTTCCGCCAGTCAGCCCAGGGCGGGCGGATGAACATCCGCGATCTGCTCTTCGAGGGACAGGAACTCATCGTTCAGGTCGAGAAAGAGGAGCGCGGCAACAAGGGCGCGGCCCTCACCACGTTCCTCAGCTTGGCCGGGCGCTTCCTGGTGCTGATGCCGAACAACCCGCGCGCCGGCGGCGTCTCGCGCCGCATCGAGGGCGAAGACCGCGACCAGATGCGCGAGGTGATGAACCAGCTGCAGATTCCCGACGGAATGGGCGCGATCGTGCGCACCGCCGGGGTCGGACGAAGCGCGGAGGAACTGCAGTGGGACCTCGATAACCTGAAGTCCCAGTGGGACCAGATTGCCGCCGCCGCCGAGGGCAAGCCGGCCCCGTTCCTGGTGTACCGCGAGAGCGATGCGGTCACGCGGGCGCTGCGCGATTACCTCTCCGATGACATCGCCGAGGTTCTGGTCGATGACACCAGCGCCTTCGAGAAGGCCCAGGAGTACATGCAGCGTTTCATGCCCGCCGATGCGCAGCGGCGCCTGAAGCAGTACATCGATGACATCCCGCTGTTCACCCGGTTCCAGATCGAAAGCCAGATCGAATCGGCCTACGCGCACAAGGTGCAGTTGCCGTCCGGCGGCAGCATCGTGATCGACTACACCGAAGCGCTGGTGTCGATCGACATCAACTCGGCGCGCGCCACGAAGGGCAGCGACATCGAGACCACCGCGCTCAACACCAATCTCGAGGCGGCCGATGAGATCGCCCGGCAGCTGCGCATCCGCGACATCGGCGGGCTGATCGTCATCGACTTCATCGACATGGAGTCGGGCAAGAACCAGCGTGAGGTCGAGGATCGGCTGCGCGATGCGATGAAAATGGACCGCGCGCGCATTCAGATCGGCAAGCTCTCGCGCTTCGGACTGCTCGAGATGTCCCGCCAGCGCCTGCGCCCCTCGCTTGGGGAGTCGAGCCACATCGTCTGCCCGCGCTGCGTCGGAATCGGCAGCATCCGCGGCGTCGAGTCGATGGCGCTCGCGATCCTGCGCCTCATTGGCGAGGAGCTGCGCAAGGACCGCACCGCCAAGGTGATCACGCAGCTGCCGGTGGACGTGGCAACGTTCCT
>JBMFWZ010000161.1:0-6227 GCA_049964755.1 Steroidobacteraceae bacterium
CGGTGAACTTCGCCCCGCAGGCCGCCGGCGAATAATCAGCGGCCCGGTGACGGGCTGCCGATGCAGTGATGTACAGACGGGGTACGCCAGTGGCGTACCCCGTCTGCATTTTGGGCGAGAGAGAATGCACCGGCCGGGGCGACCCAAATCCAGGAGAGAGCTGAGCATTGTGGCGCATGGGGGGGAATTCGCGCCGTCCTGGGAGCCGCTCTCGGTTGCGGTGCAGCGCCAGTGTCGCACCGGTGCGCTGAACTCAGCGTGAATCACCCGAAGCGGCGTGCGCCCACGGACAGGTTCTACGCAGCGCCGTGGACGCCGTATCGTCGGTGGCCGCTCGCTCGTCGTACCGTGGGTGGGGAAAAAGCACCGGAGCCGGCGACTCAAATCCAGGACGAGTCCAAACACAGTGGCGCACGAGGGGGAGCGTTGCGCCGTCCGGGAGCCGCACGCGGCTCCGGTGCACGGTCAGTGTCGCATCGGTGCGCTGAACTCAGTGTGAATCGGCGGAAAACGGTTCGTGCGCTGGATCCGACTGCGCCGCATGGGCCGGCATGCGCAGCCGGGTGCAAGCGCATGCCGCGAAGTCTTCGGGGGGAGAGAAGGCGCACCGGGCGAGGTGGCTCGAATCCGGAACGAGGCTCAATAAAGGGTGGCGCACGGGGGGAATCTTGCGCCGTCCGGGAGCCACGCTCAGCACCGGTGCGAGGGAGAGTCTCGCAGGTTTGCACTGAACCGAGTGTGAACCATGTGGAGGTTTCCTCCGACCGTCACTCGAGGCGTCGCGCCGTGCCTCGGAATCGCACCCGTCCGGGAGGGGCGACCGTATAATTGCCCGATGACCGCCGACTCCACTCAGCGCTTTTCCAGTCGCGTCGCCGATTACGTGAAGTATCGACCGCAGTATCCGCTTGAGGCGTTGCGGTTCCTGCGCGAGGCGTGCGGACTGGTGCCGGGCACTCGTGTCGCGGATGTCGGTTCGGGGACCGGGATCCTCACCGCACAGCTGCTCGAGGCGGGGCTGCGGGTCTGGGCGGTCGAGCCGAATCGCGACATGCGCGAGGCGGCCGAGCAATGGCTCGGCGGCCGGGCGGGATTCACCAGTGTGGCGGGTACTGCCGAGGCGACCACGCTCGCAGCCCACAGCGTCGAGTGGTTCACCGCCGGGCAGGCCTTCCACTGGTTCGATCCGCACAAGACGCGGCACGAGGCGCTGCGTATTCTGGTCGAGGGCGGCAAGGTGGCGCTGTTGTGGAACGAGCGCACCGATGACCCTGCGCCGCTGCAGAGCGACTACGAGGCGCTGCTGCGCCGCCATGCCCCGGAGTACGACCAAGTGCGCAGCATGCGCGCCTATGGGCCGACCCTGCTGAGCTTCTTCGGTCGTGAGCCAGAGTGCCGGGCCTTCGCCAATCAGCAGGTATTCGATTTCGAGGGGCTGAAGGGTCGGGCCATGTCCTCCTCCTACGTACCCGAGCCCGGACATCCGGATCATGCGCCGCTGCTCGCCGGACTGCGCGAGCTGTTCGAGCGGCATCAGCGTGACGGCCGGGTGGTGTTTCCCTACAAGACGCTGGTGTTCTTCGGCACGCTCGCCTGAGCGCTCGCGTACCGGCATCGTCCGTCAGCGCGACAGCGAGCCGATCAGGCCGGGCAGTTCCTGCAGGCTCTCGAGCGCGGCCAGATGGGCGATGTGCTCGATGGGCCCACGCCGATAGCCGTTGCGCATCAGGACGAGAGGCACGCCGGCATCCGCCGCCGCGGCTGCATCCACCTCGCTGTCCCCAACCATCAGAGCGTCGGCCGGTGCGGCCGAGAAATGCGCGAGCATGTCCCGGAGCACCCGCCCGTCGGGCTTTCGGTACGGCAGAGTATCCCCGCCCACGATCTGCCCGAAGAACTCCGCGATGCCGAGCTCGTTGAGGATCGCCGCGGTCAGGTGCTCGGGCTTGTTCGTGCAGATTGCCAGATCGAGCGCGTCTGCACGCAGGCGCTCGAGCGCTGTGCGTGTGCCGGGATAGAGGACTGTTTCGCGTACCGGTTCGGCGCCGTAGCGCTGCAACACGCTGCGTTCAGCGGCTGCGGCCTCGCGCACCGCAAGGCCGCGTGCCGCCAGAGCTCGTTCGACGAGTTTGCGCATGCCATCGCCGATCATCGAGCGCACCTCGGAGGGCGCCAGCGGCGGGCAGCCGTAGCCCTCCAGCATGCCGTTGACGGCATGCGCCAGATCCGCAGCGCTGTCGATCAGCGTGCCGTCGAGATCGAAAATTACTAGCGACACTGACATGGGGCGACTGTAGCACCGCCGCGGCGGCGCCGCCCCGGGGGGCGACGCACGCCGCGGCGTACTCAGTGCAGTTCGCGGAAGGCGAGGAAGCTGTGCGGTTCGATGCGCAGCTCATACCCGAAGCGCGCCGGTGTTCCCGGGCGCGATGCGAACGGGCCGCCGCGTCTGACCGGCTCGCCGCCGAGTACGACCCCGTTGGTCAGGCGCTGGATGCGGGCGAAGCCGCCGATGACCCGCACGGCGACCGGATGATTGCGGAAGGACTGCACGACGAACGTGCCGTTGCCGTACTCGAACAGACTGACGTCGGCCGGTCCCTCGAGCCGCACCGGCAAGCCGGGGGTGAGGAAGCGGCGCAGCGCATCGAGGACACGCGGCGGCAGGCTGTAGAAGTCGTTCTGTTCCTCCGGCACGTCGAGCACGTACAGCTCACCTTTGCCGTAGTGATCCATCAGCAGCAACGGCACGCCGCCCCGATCGTCCAGTCCGCGCACCACCGCCCAGTCTTCGTTGGTGTAGAAGTGAATCAGCGGGAACAGGATGGGGCGGCTCTTGCCGAGCATCACGCCGCCGCCGAAACCGAAGCCCGCCACGTAGCGGGTGGGGGCGGCGATCAGATGAGTGACGTGCATGTCGGTGATCTGGTTGAAGCCGCGATGCTGCAACGCGCGCAGCAATCCCGAGGTGATGATGACGTGCCCGCCAGCGCGAAGATGAGCTTCGATTTTCGCAACGATCTGCGGATCCTTCCGAGCCGCTTCGGTGAGCAGCACGGTTTTGGCTTGCGGCCAGTGCGGGTACATCTCAATCGGAATCCCGACCATGCCGAGCATCTCGGGCAGGAAGTCCTCTCCGCTGGAGTCGAGCGGCCGGTACGTGGCCAATCCGACCGGCGTGCCGAGTGCCCCTGCGATGCGATCGACCTTGCGCAGTGAGTAGGCGACCACGTCGGCGAGCCGCGGACGCTTCGCGCCGGGGTGGCCCGGCAGACCGCAGCATCGGCGCAGCATCTGCCAGTAGTTGAAGGTCGTCGGCAGGTATTGCCAGGCGCTGCGGTTCTTCGGGTTGGCTGTACTTAGCAGGTTCGTGTACTCGAACAGATTGATCGCCGGTGCCTTGGCGAGAATGGTGTCCCAGAGCTGCTCGGCGTAGCGGTCCAGGTTGTGCATGGCGATCGGATCGACCCAGCCGCCGCCGTTGCGCCCCGGGGCGATGTTCTCGAAGTAGCGGAAGATCTCGTAGCTCTCATAGGGCAGCAGCTGCTGGTCGGTGGTGGGCGCATAGCGGGTCTCATCCCCGGTCCAGATTTCCGGGAAGATCTTCGGTTCGTTCACCAGGTCGAACCCCATGCCCTGGAACGAGGGGTAGAAGTTCGGGAACTTGATGATGACGCGCACCTTGGGATTGGCGGCTTCGGCGGGCTTCAAGATCAGCTCGCGCGACACCTCGTCCATGGTCTGCATGCGGTACTGCGACCAGGTGCGCGTGCCCTTGGCGGCGATGTCCGCCGGGCTCTTGGTGTTGAAGAAATACAGATCATCGAGCACGAACTCGTTGAAGTGCCGTGCGGTGAGTGCGGCCATGCGCCGCGTCAGCGCCCGATCCTGCGGCCGGGCGTAATCGAGCGTGTTGAACTGGCCGTTGCCGCCGGGGCCGAGCATGGCCATCCCGCCGGCCACCGCGACGTGATGCGCAAGGAAGAAGTGCTTCACACGCGCCAATTCGGCGCCGGTCGCGCTGTCCCCGGCGCGGTAGCTCTCGATGAAGACCTGATCGACGTGCAACCGGCTGGCGATGGTGCGCCAGCTCGAGTGCATCCAGGCCGGATCGCGCGCCATGTGCTTGACGACCTGCACCGGGATGTACACGGTGACCTTGAAATTGCGGTACGGCGCGGGCGCCGCCCAGGCGGTTGCGGCACAGAGCAGCACCAGCGCGGCGGCAAGAGACTGCCGGAATTTGGACATGACGACCCCCTCTTCGATCGAGTACAATTGGTAGCGCTACCATGATACACGCCCGAGGCCACGCGTAAAGCGTGAGCGGGCGCTCGCGGTGCACGCTTAACGCCCGAGGGGCCCTGCAGTTGCGCTACACTTTCCCGGTGGGATCCGCGAGCCGGTGTAGCGTCCCGAGACCTTTGGACCAGCCAATTTCATGCACGGTATTGCGCGAGGCGCGAACTGCCTCGAGTTCGGACGCTTTCGGCTGCTGATCCGCCAGCGCGAGCTGCGCAGCGGCGATAAGCCCGTTGCGCTCGGCTCTCGCGCCTTCGACGTGCTGTTGGTGCTGCTCGAGGCGCAGGGCGACCTGGTGACCAAGGAGGAGTTGTTGGCGCGCGCCTGGCCGGGCATCGTGGTCGAGGAAAGCAACATCCAGGTGCAGATTTCGGCGCTGCGCAAGGCGCTCGGCAAGGACCGCAATCTCATCGTCACCGTGCCGCTGCGTGGCTACCGCTTCACCGGCGAGGTGCGCGAGCTGTCGGACACCGACACGGCCCGCGGCGCGACCGAGACGCACAGGCCGCCGACCAATCTGCCGGCAGCGATCTCTGACTTCATCGGTCGCGAGGCCGATCTCGCCACGGTGCACGAGCTGCTGCGGCACAACCGGCTGGTGACGCTGGTCGGCACCGGCGGTATCGGCAAGACCCGGCTTGCGCTCGAGGCGGCGCGCGAGGTCCTCGAGGATTTTCCCGACGGGGTGTGGCTCGCGGAACTCGCCCCGCTCACCGATCCGGAACTGGTCGCGAGCGCCATGCATGCGGCGCTCGGGCTGCAGAGCGGCACGGGACGGTGGACCGGCGAGCGCCTCGCCGCGGCGCTGCGTGAGCGCAAGCTGCTCCTGGTGCTCGATAACTGCGAACATCTCATCGGCGCTGCGGCGCGCGAGGCACAGGCGCTGCTCGCTGCCGCACCACAGGTGCGCATTCTGGCCACCAGCCAAGAGCCGCTCGGCATCGAAGGGGAGTGCACGCTGCGGCTGCGTCCGCTGGAGTTTCCGGCCGAGCACATCGCGGGCCTTGCCAGTACCCAGCGCCATGGCGCGGTTCGTCTGTTCGTCGCGCGTGCCCAAGCGGCCGATCCGCAATTCGAGCTCAACGAGCGCAATGCGGCCACCGTGGCGATGATCTGTCGGCGCCTCGATGGCATTCCGCTCGCGATCGAGCTCGCCGCTGCGCGCTCTGCGGCGCTCGGGATCGACGGACTGGCGCAGCGGCTCGATCTGCGCTTTCACGTCCTCACCGGGGGGCGGCGCACGGCGCTGCCGCGCCACCAGACACTACGGGCGACGCTCGACTGGAGCCATCGGCTGCTCGCCGAACCGGACCGCATCGTGCTGCGCCGCCTGGCCGTGTTCGCGGGCAGCTTCACGCTCGAGGCGGCCGGGCAGGTGGTCGCCGATGCGGCACTGCCGGAGTGGGAGGTCGTCAGCCGGATCGCCGAGCTGGTCGACAAGTCGCTGGTCGTGGCCGATACCTCCGGGCCGCAGCGGCGCTATCGGCTGCTTGAGACCACACATGCCTATGCGATGGAGAAACTCGCCGACAGCGGTGAGTTCGGACCACTGGCGCGGCTGCACGCGCGCTATTTCCGTGACCTGCTGCACGCTGCGCACCTCGTCTGGGAACGGACGCCCTCGGTGGAGTGGCTGGAGAAGGTCGGCCCGGAGATCGACAATGTGCGCATCGCGCTCGATTGGGCGTTCGGCGCCGACGGCGACGCGCAGATCGGGGTCGACCTGGCGGCCTGCTCTTATCTGCTGTGGTATCTGCTGTCGCTGATGCCCGAGGGACGCACACGCCTCGAGCGCGCCACCGCTGCGCTGAGCGGAATCGGCCGGGGCGCGGCCCGGCGCAGCCAGTGCTGGCTCGGGCACGAGCGTGTTGGTGATGGCGACCTCGCGATAGAAGGAAGCGCTGCGCTTGGCCAGGCGCCGACCC
>JBMFWZ010000162.1:0-6108 GCA_049964755.1 Steroidobacteraceae bacterium
GCAGTGATGCGCATCGTCCGCCCGCCTATCTTCAACTCAGAGGAGAACGTCTTGCTCAAGCCGGCAAGCACTCCTCTCTGATGAGCTGGATTCTTATGGAACGTATCGATGTTGCTGCCGATCAACTTGTTCACGTCGAATCCGGGCAGGTCCTTGCGGATGTCGCTCTGCGCCTCCGCCATCATCGCGCGAACAGTATTGTTCATGTAGATGATGTTGTTCTGGGTATCCGCCACCATCACGTTCGTCGTCACGTTATCGAGCGCACCCTTGAACGCCGCGTTCATTCGCGCCTCGAGCTTCTGCTGCGTGATATCGGTTGCGAACTTGACGACCTTGATGGGCCGCCCCCCTCGCGCATCGAATATCGGATTGTATGTGGCCTGAAGCCAGATCTCGCGCCCTCCCTTGCCAATCCTCCGGTACTCGCCGCCATTAAATTCGCCGTTTCGCAAATTCTCCCAGAAGTTTCGGTACTCGTCGGTGTCACGATGAGCCGGCTCAACGAACATACTGTGATGACGGCCCTGTATTTCGTTGAGGGTGTATCCGAGGGTCTTCAGGAAATTCTCGTTTGCCGCAATGATCGTTCCATCGAGACTGAACTCGATGACCGCCTGGGATCGGCTAATTGCGTTGAAGAGACCAGTGAGTTCCGCTGATGATCTCTGTCCGCTGCGCGCGGGCGACTTTGACTTGGTGACCATGTGATTCCTCAATTGATATGGATGAGTGAAGTGGTTCGATACGTCGTGTGCCCTGCCGCGGTACTACGCGGCAGCAATTTGCAGTTCGTCGCGACCCGGCTCCTGCATGGCCATCAGCTCGCCGACATCGAGCAGAATGACCATGCGCTTTTCGATGCTCGCGATCCCAGAGATCACCTGGGAATTGGACCGGCTACCGAGATCCGGGAGTTCTCGCAGATCCTCCGGCCGCATTCCGATCACGTCGGAGACGCTGTCGACCACCAGGCCGAGCTCGCGCGTCGAGGATTCCGTCGGAACCGACAGCACGATAATCACCGTGAGCGCGGTGAACTCGGCACGCTCCAGTCCGAATCGCAAGCGCAGGTCGATGATCGGGACGATTGAACCGCGGAGATTCAGTACGCCGAGGACGTGCGACGGCGCCCTTGGAATGCGCGTGACTTCGCTCCAACCCCGAATTTCCTGTACGCGCAGAATGTCTACCGCGAACAATTCCTCTCCGAGTTTGAACGTGAGCATCTGGCGCGGAGGATCGGCCTCACGTGTCGTTGCGTGTGTATTCTGTGTCATTGAAATTCTCCCGATGTATCAGTTCACGCTGCGCTTCGCGATTGGGCTTCGGACGCAAGTCGAATCAGGCCCGGAACGTCGATGATGAGCGCCACCGTACCCTCCCCGAGAACGGTCGCGCCGGAGATGCCCTCGATGCGTCCATAGTTCGCGTCGAGCGACTTGATGACGACCTGCTGCTCACCGAGCAATTCGTCGACGAAGAGTCCGACTCGTCGACCGTCTCCTTCGACGACCATTACGAGTCCCTCGGCGAGCTCGGGCGTGTGCACATCGAATCCGAACAGCTGATTGAGGCGGATGAGCGGCACGTAGTTGCCCCTGAATTCGAAGACTTCGCCCCGACCGGCAAGACGGCTCACCGCACCCCGCCTCAGTTGTAACGACTCTACGATTGCAATGAGCGGCACGATGTAGGTGTCCCGGTTCACTCGGACGAGCTGGCCGTCTATGATCGCGAGCGTCAGCGGCAGGGTGACGCTGATGCGCGTGCCACTGCCCTCCTTGCTGTCAATTTCGATCGTTCCGCCCAATTCGTGAATGTTGCGGCGGACCACGTCCATTCCGACGCCCCGCCCGGACAAGTCTGTGGTTTGCTCAGCGGTTGAGAAGCCCGGCACGAATATGAGGTCATAGATCTGCTCATCTGTGAGCGGTTCGCTCTCGCCGATAAGCCCTCGAGCACGGGCTTTCTCCAGGATGCGTTCGCGACTGAGCCCACGCCCGTCGTCGCTTACCTCGATGCGGATCGCCCCTCCCTTGTGAAATGCATTGAGCTGGACCGTTCCGTGTTCCGACTTTCCCGCGACGATGCGCGCCTCAGGTGTTTCAATGCCGTGATCGATGCTGTTGCGCACCAGGTGAACCAGGGGATCACCGATGCGTTCGAGGACGATCTTGTCCAGCTCGGTCTGTTCGCCCGTCACCTTGAGATGGATCTGCTTTCCCAATCGCTGGGACAGATCACGCACGAGACGCGGGAATCGGCTGAAGACCACGCTGATCGGGAGCATCCGCACGCGCATGACGCTTTCCTGGATGGCGCGCACGTTTCGCTCAAGCTGAGTGAGCGCGCCGCGCATCCGCGTGGCATCGAGGCCCGGCGCCGCCAGCAGCTGCTGACTGAGCATCGATTGGGTGATCACGATTTCGCCGACGGAATTCATCAGCTCGTCGATCTTTTCAATGCTCACCCGGATGGAGCTTGCATCGGAATGGCTAACGCGGCTGTCCGGCGCCCGATTCCGCGTTGCCTCCTTGTCGAGGGGGACGCGTGCGCCCGGACTCGGCTTTTCGACATCTTCCCCCGCTGCCTCCGGCTTGGCCTGCCCGGCGTGGTGCTGAGCTTTCGTGGGCTCGGCGTCCAGGGGTGCCGGGGAAATCTCCAGCTGGCAGTCACCCCGGGCCCAGTCGAATATGAGTTCGATCGAATCCCTCGGGGATTTCGTCTGAACGTCGATTTGCCAGGTGATCTGGCAGTGTTCGGGAACCAGTTCGGCGAGCTGCGCAACGTGCCCACAGTCTGCGCGTACGTCGAGTTCGCCGAGACCGCCAAGCTCGCTGATGAGTTGCAACGGGTCGTTTCCGCGCTCCAGCAGGCCCGGACCCGGCTTGAGATCGACGCGCCAGCGCGGAGCGGTGTTCGAGACTGCCCGTGTTTCGCGCTCGGCGGGAGCACTGGGCACGCAGTGTGCCGTCAACGTCTCAATCCCGGAGGCGGACGCCGCGATCGCCGACGCAAGGGTCTCGAAGCGCGCGGCGTCAGTCGGTTGATTGCGTTGGACCCCGACGATCATCTCGCGCAGTGCATCGACCGACGTCAGCAGCAGTTCGACGAGGTCAGGAGACACGGCGACTTTACCGGCTCGCAGACCATCAAGCAGTGTCTCGAGGCCGTGGGTGAATTCGGCCATCTGGGTAAAACCGAACATTCCGGCGCCGCCCTTGATGGAGTGCGCGCCACGGAATAGCGTGTTGACCATTTCGGGATCTGGCGCTCCGACGTCGAGCTTCAAGAGGGTCCCCTCCATGAGGTCGAGCGCCTCACCACATTCTTGGAAGAACGTATCCAGAAACTGAGCGAGCTCGACGCTCATCGTAGTACCTCCGTCTCCGGTAATTCGATCCATCGCTCAAGCCCGACCAGACGTGCCGCCCGGCTGAGCGCGGCGCTCGGCTGAACAAACGACACCGTGCGCCCGTTGCTTCTCCGCGTCTTGACAAGTGAGACGAGCAACTGCAATCCGGAGCAGTCGATCTGTTCAACGCCGGAGGCATCCACTTGAAGACTCTCGGCTTCCGTGTCCGCCGCCAGCAGCGCGGATTTCAGCTCCCCCGCATTCCTCAATGTGCAGCTGCGCGGGAGAGTCAATGAGCCGGTGCGATTGGGCTCGCTCGATGTCGACGATGGTTCATTTGCTCGCATGTTAGATACCAAGGTTCGCAATGATCGCGTCTACGTCCTGTTGCTCCGTCAGTCCGTCGCTTACACCGGGTATGACGGGACCGAAACCGCGCGCTACGCTTCCTCGCGTCGCGGCCGGCACCTGCTCGTGGCCGCATAAGCGCATGAGCTCTCCCAAGGCGGACTCCAGTTCGCCGACCACGGCGATCACCCCGCGGATTATTTGTCCGCTGATGTCCTGGTACGCCTGGGTCATCACGACCTCGACGAGGTGCGCGTGGATGGCCTCGCATTCCTTCGTCGTCATCCGGAGCGTTTCGGTTACGCGCGCCAGTGACGGTGAATTGCCTTCGCGGTCCGAGCCGGGCGCCTGGCCGAGCTCGAGCGCCTCGGCCATTTCATCCGCGCTCTTGCGGATTCGTTCCGCAATCGGTAGCGAGCGCTCGACGAGGTCGAGGGTCCGGTGCGCGCCGTCCTCGGTGAGCTTCACGACATATTCGAGTCGCGCCCGCGCGTCCGGCATATCCTGCTGAGCCATGCGAGCGAGCGCCTCGTTGCGCCCCAAGCGATCAAGTCCGGATCGCAGTGCGTCGGTCAGTGCAGTGATTTCTCTGCGCAATTCACTTTCGTTCTCACTCTCGAATTTCTTCAAGATGCTCGTCAATGCAGCCGCGTCACCACGCTCATAGGCGTGCACGAGCGCATGCACCAGCGGACCCCATTGCCCTTCCACCCGCTTGGAAACCGTCCCGTTCACGGCTTCTGCCCCTCACGTCCCTGGAGAATCTTGGCCAGCTTCTCCTTCAGGGTCGCCGGCGTGAATGGCTTCACCAGGTAGCCATTGACCCCCGCCTGCGCGGCTTCGACGATCTGCTCCCGCTTGGCTTCGGCGGTAAGCATCAGGACCGGCATGCCCTTGAGCTTCGGGTCGGAGCGAACCGCCTTCAGCAACTCCAGTCCAGGCATCCCGGGCATATTCCAGTCAGTGATCAACACGTCGAACTGACCGGCCTGCAGCATGGGAAGCGCCGAATTTCCATCTTCTGCTTCCTGTACGTTTGCATAGCCGATCTCGTGCAGAACATCCTTGACGATGCGCCGCATCGTCGAGAAGTCGTCGACAACGAGAAAATTCAGACTGCTCAACATGCTTTCTGCGCTCCCGGAACATTGCGTACACGTTCGGCAGGGCTGACGCTGTCCGTGAAGCGAATGCCGACCTTATCGTTGATGACCACGACCTCCCCATGTGCAACGAGCGTGCCGTTGACATAGGCATCGAGAGCTTCGCCCGCGTAGCGATCAAGCTCCAGAACCGATCCCACGTTCAATTTGAGGAGTTCGCGAATCGAAATGCGTGCGCGCCCAACTTCCAGAGAGAGCGTGACCGGCACCTGCAGCATCGAGTCGAAGTCCGTCGGGTCGATCGACACAACCTGCTTGGGCTCCGGCGTTCCCGTCATGACGACATTTCCGCTTGTGTTTTCGCTCATATTTGTCTCACCAGGTTATTTCCACCTCGGCACTCTCCGAGGACCGGCTGTTGCCGCCGCACTCTCGAGCTCACCTGAGCGGCGTGCTGCCCTCGCGAGCTGCACAGCGCCGCGCGGCAGACGGGTACCTCCTCCGCGAACAGGAGCAATTCGCCATCGAAATCTGTGCTCAGGACATCCCCTGGCTGGAGGGCTGCGAGTTCGCCCAAGGTCATTTTGGTTGACCCGAGCACCGCTCGAAGCGTGACCTCCGAGAGCTCCAATTCGCCCTGCAGGGCCTCTGTCCAACGATCGTCCTGCTCGACGCGATCGCTCTGGACCCCGGCGTCCAGGATGTCTCGCAGGGGCTCGATCATTGAATAGGGCATCGTGATGTGCATCTCGCCGCCACCGCTGTCCATCTCGATGCTGAACCGACAGACGACGACGATTTCCGTCGGACTCACGATGTTTGCGAACTGGGGATTCATTTCCGAGCCCAGGTGATCGATTTTCATTGCGATCACGTGTGCCCACGCCTGCTCAAGATTTCGGAAGCTGCTCTGCAGCAGCATTTGAATGATCTCGTTCTCAATGAGCGTGAATTCGCGGCCCTCAATTTTTGCGTGCCGGCCCTTGCCGCCGAAGAATGTGTCGACGACTGAGAACACCAGCTTCGGGTCGAGAATCGCGAGGGCGGTGCCGCGCAGCGGATTCACTCGAAGCAGGTTCAGGCTGGTGGGCAGCCGCAGGGTCATGATGTATTCGCCGAATTTGAGTATCTGAACGGATTCAACGGAAACGACGACGGATTGCTTCAGAATGTTGTAAAACGTCGATCGCAACAGCCGCCCGAACCGTTCATTGATCATCTCGAGCGTGGGCATGCGGCCGCGGACGATCCGCACGCTGCTGGCGAAGTCGAACGAGCGGACCTCCCCGGGCGCGGCAT
>JBMFWZ010000163.1:0-6065 GCA_049964755.1 Steroidobacteraceae bacterium
AGATCCGCGCAAAAGTTCGCGCCGTCGTCGCCGACGAAACCCGTTTCGGCGTGCTGTCTACTGGAGAGCGCATCGCCGTCGCCTTGGTCCTGGATCGCTACGATCTGCTGCAGCGGGCATGGGGGACCATCGCCGAGTGCGTGTACCGTCTCGGCCAGGAATGGACCAAGGCCGCGCTGCGCGTTCAGCGCAACGGCTGGGACGAGCCAACCGCCTGACCCCATCCCCAGCGCAGCCCCGCGGTGCGGCATCAACGCCGGCCACCTCGTGCACCATCCCCCGATCCGGGGAATCGAGCCCCGACGGTCATCCTGACCGGCCCCCGGCCAATCACGCCTTCGCCAACCCCATGCCCAGCTACCCCTATCCTGGTACGGTTCAGCTCAGCACACGGTTTTCAAACCGGCCAATCTCACCGGTTTTCACGTCGGCGCTAACAGTTTGGACCCTGTTGGACCAAAATTGGACCAGTAAAGGGGGTTTTGGGCTTCCGTGGGCTTCCGCGAGTTGCTCTTGATTTCCGCCAAGTGCCTGAATAACATGGGTTTCGAAAATTAGTCCCCGTCTAGTCAGTAGACCGAAAAGGTTCTGAAAATCCGCGTGTCGGTGGTTCGATTCCGCCCCTGGCCACCATCCCCCTCTTTTCCCCGCTTTGCTGCCCCACGGCCCACTACGCTGGGTTTCGTTTAACTAGCTGATTTTCAGGAGAAATAATCTCGAAATCGCCCGCAACTCCCTCGCGGCCAAGGTCTTGACAGCGCGCGTGGCCTGGGGGCAACCTGCGGGGGCAACTTGGCGATTTTGAGGCTCTGGGGGCAACTGCCCGGCGGCGCCCGAAATCCGTCTTCCAGGGCGCCGGAGGAGCGGAATTCATGCCGATCACTCACGTCGCGATCGTCAACGCGAAGCCGCGCGAGAAGCCTTATCGGCTCTTCGATGGCCGCGGTCTGTACCTCGAGGTCTCGCCCTCAGGGGGCCGGTGGTGGCGCTTCAAATATCGATTCAACGGTAAGGAAAAACGTCTATCGCTCGGCGTCTATCCCGACGTCAGCCTCAAGGAAGCCCGTGAGCACCTCGATGAGGTGCGCCGCAAGCTCAAGGGCGGCATCGATCCGGCCGAGGAGCGCAAGAGCAAGAGCGCGATATCCGATTCGCCCCCGCTGGGCGACACCTTCGAGACCGTCGCGCGCGAGTGGTTCGCCAAGCATTCGCCGGCATGGGCGCCGGGACACGGAGACAAGATCATCCGGCGGCTCGAGCTCAATATCTTCCCCTGGCTCGGCGCGAAGCCCATCGCCGACATCAAGCCCCTCGAACTGCTCGGTGTGGTCCAGCGGATCGAGCAGCGCGGAGCGAACGAGACCGCGCACCGCGCGCTTCAGAATTGCGGCCGTGTATTCCGCTATGCCGTCGCGACCGGTCGAGCAGAACGCGACATCACCCGAGACCTCCACGGCGCGCTCGCGCCCGTCGTCGAGCGGCATCACGCCAGCATCGTGGAGCCAAAGGCCGTCGGCGCGCTGCTGCGTGCGATCGATGGCTACGCCGGCTCGCTGGTCGTGCGCTGTGCGCTGCGGCTGGCGCCGCTCGTCTTCGTGCGGCCGGGTGAGCTGCGCATGGCCGAGTGGGCCGAGTTCAATCTCGACGAGGGGGAATGGAGGATTCCGGCGTCGCGCATGAAAATGCGGGCGCCGCACTTCGTCCCGCTCTCGACTCAGGCCGTCGAGATCCTGCGGGAGCTCCACCCGCTGACCGGAGATAAGCGCTTCGTCTTCCCCGGGGAGCGAAGCCAAGATCGACCGATGAGCAACAACACGGTCAACGCCGCGCTCCGCCGGCTCGGATACTCGAGCGAGCAAATGACCGGTCACGGTTTCCGGAGCATGGCCTCGACGCTGCTCAACGAGCAGGGCTGGCATCCGGATGCGATCGAGCGGCAGCTCGCGCACCAGGAACAGAACGAAATCCGGGCGGCGTACAACTACGCCAAGCACCTGCCGGAGCGGCGGAAGATGATGCAGGCGTGGGCGGACTATTTATACAAGTTGCGGGACGCACGCGACGAACGGAGCGTGCAGCAGCGATCCGGACGGCGATCCGATATTGGCGCCGTCGCGATTCACGGTATGCGAAGTGCCTGAGGTGCCCGCTCGTGCTATCGTCACCTGCAGCCGCGGTTGAAGCGGTGTCCCCACTCACAGGTAACCGGCCTGTCACACGATCGAGCACTATGGCGCGTATCCGACCATTGGCCCGCGCACCGATCACCGAAGCGCTGGTCGATCTGCGTGTGCAACTCGCGGACGGCATGACTGTCGAAGGGCTGGAACAGGCACTCAAGACCCGAAACTTCGGGTACCACAGGAAAGGACCGATTCTTCGTAGTCACTTCGGTATGGTCATGAACCTTCAGGACGGATCGCCCGCGCAGCGGGTCATGGGCGGTTCCACGTTCATCGGCGTTCGACTGCACTCCGAAGACGATAAGTACGTTGCACAGTTCACGACCGAGGGCTTCACAGTGAGCCGCCTCGAGCCTTACGAATCCTGGGCCGCACTGATGGCGGAAGCCCAGCGTGTCTGGCCCGAGTACAGGGCGTGTGTAGCGCCCGTGAGTGTTCACCGGGCCGCTACGCGGTTCATCAACAATCTACGGCTGCCTCTCAAGCCAGGAGAGCGTTTTGAGCGGTACCTTACCGGTCTGCCAATGATGCCGCCTGAGTACCCGCAGACCGTATCATCGTTTCTGCAACGCTTTGTCGTACAAGATGACGCATGCGGCGCGACGGCCATCGTGACCCAGGCGCTCGAGCAAGTTCCACAAACACCGCCGGTGCCCGTGATTCTCGATATCGATGTCTTCCGTGAAGCGAGATTCCCTCCCGATACGATGCAGGTTTGGGACTATCTGGTCGAGCTCAGAGCACTCAAGAATCGCCTTTTCTTTGGCGCACTGACCGAAGACGCGTTGAGGCTATACGAATGACCGCTATTGCTTTCGCCTCCCCCTATGTCGGTCCTCCTGTGGTACTGGAGCAATCCAGTCCTGCGAGTCGTACGGGACAGGAGCTCTCGGTGCTGCTCCGTAACGCTGTCGAGCACGCGCGCAGTAACGCGAGCGACTGGCGGCCACTGACCAATGCTCTCATCGAGAACGTCGCAGCGGAATGTCGGTCTCCAAATTGGGATGGATACGAGGCTCAGCCCATCCGTGAGGCTGCGAAGGAGCAAGCGCAGCGCTTTGTCGACTTACTGCCCGCGCGATTCCGAGGGCCAGATCCGGTCGCCGACCCTGACGGTAATATCGCCCTCTCCTGGGACTTCGGTCCTGGACGTGTGCTCACCATCGATATCGGCGCGGACGGCAAGCTAACGTATGCCGCCCTGTTAGGGGCAGGGGTGAAGCGACATGGCGTGGAGCAGCTTAACGGCCACATTCCGAAGGTTATTCTCGAGACGATCGACGAACTCCACGAGCGATCCGGCGCTGCCGGTTGAGATTGGCGCCGGCGAGGACTTCGTTCGCTTCATTCTCTCGCGCAGCCAGTTCGCGCCGGGCCCGGGCCGGGTCAAGCCGCAGGCTCTGATGCCGATGTTCAACGCCGCGAAGAGACGCTTCGAGACCTCTACCCACCGCATTGCAGGGTTAACCGACACCCAGCTCTGGGAGCTCGGCTACTCATGCGTCGAGAATCCCGCCGAAAAGCGTGTCGTGAAGGCAGGCGGCATCGGAAAGCTCGAGCTTGTAAGGGGTCAGGGGCTTGCGCTCGATGTAAACGGGGAGCCGTATCCACGCCATGTGGACATCGTGAACTGGCCTGAGGACAAGAACGCACGACTGATGCGAGCGACGGAAATCGCAGACAAACTGAGACTACTCGTCGACCCGCGGTGAGCCGGCCCGCCGACGACGAGGCGGCCGCCGCCCGAGTCGCGAGTGCGTAGCCGCGCGGCCAGTATCTGGTCGTTCCGGCAAACGAATCGAGCCGTCCTCCAGACGGAGAGCGTCGGCTGCGCGGTCGTGAACGGCAAGTCGATCAGCTCGAGCGCGGGCGCCCTGGGGCTCATGCAGCTCATGCCAGCGACTTGGGCGGAATATCAGTCTCAGCTCCGCCTGGGTGATGATCCCTACGATGCGCGGAACAACATCATGACCGGCGCCGCGTAGCTCCGTGATCTCTACGACCGACCGATACGAGGAATCGATGTGCGATTGGCGGCCGCCCCCGCGTGAGACACTCGATTACATTGTTCGTGTTCAGCGCGACATTGATCGAATCGGTTCACGATCGCCGCACCTTGCGTCTCTTGCGGCGCCAGGCGAAAGCCCGATCCTCGTCACGCTCACGGTACGCCATTCGATCCGTCGGCACCCTCTCAAGCATGCACTCGACAGGAAGCGCGTCGTGCCGTTCTCGTGCGACCAACGATTCGCCGAATCGTCGTACCCGTGATCGTTAGTGACTCTCGATCGCGATAGTCCTGCCGACGGCGGCAACCGGGAGCAAGGCGGGAGAGATCGGGCTGAAGATCAGGAAGCAAGATAGAAGCCGGCGGCACGGACGCGCCGCCAAGCCTTTGTCTGCACATCGGTTTGCGCGGCACGGTCGCGCGGAAGGGGAGTGCTGCCTCCCGCCACAAGTAGCGGTGAGTCAAGGGATTTTCGCGTGCCGTGTTCGCTCCGCTGCGTTCGGATGCGAGCGGCGTCAGCGATGAAGCGAGGTCGCGATGGTCGGTTTCGGCCGCGGGTGCGGCCACCTCGAGCGCGCGGAGACGCGGAGAGCCAGCGGTTCATCGGCCGGGTAATCCGTGCTGCCTCGCGATTAGTCTCTTATCACTTCACTCTTGACCGAAATGGCTAAGAATTTGCTACAGGGCGGCTGCGAGTGTTGGCACGATGCGCAGTTCCGTGATGGAACAGGCAGCGGCGATGGCGGCGCGACCGAGGCGGGTGAGATAGTAGCGGTAGGTGCCCGTGACACGCTTGATGACGCCGAGATACCGCAGGCGGCGCAATTGGCGAGACAGGGTTGCCGGGGAAAGATGGGGCAGCAGGCCGATCAGGTCGGCGCGGCGCACGCCGTGGATGTTGAACTCAGGTCGCTGCAGTGCGCGCAGCAGCAGCTGCTCGGAGCGCTTGAAGAAGTTCAGTCCCTTGATCGAGCGGTCTGCCTCGCGCTGCTCCCCGGTCAATCGGTCGAGAGCGCGGATGCCGGCGCTGTGATCCTCGATGGCGGAGAGGAACTCGAGGTACCTGCGATTGCACCCGAGGAGGATTCGCGCAGATCGATCAGGCTGTAGATCGATTTCTTCAAGGGTGCCAGTTCACGGGTGCTTGGCCCATCGTGGTGTTCCACCTTGCGGTGGTGCTTGAAAAAGGACACGTTGTTGACGGTGGTCTCGATCCTGAGCACGAGGCCGACCTTGTCGTACATCTTCACCTGCGCCTGGCCCAGGCGATGCTTGATGCAGGTGCCCTGGATACGGGTGGCGAAGCGCGAACCGACCTCCTGGGCCAGCTGCGGGGTGATTTTCTTGCCGAGGAAGGTGGCCACCTGCTCGGCCTTCACCGCCAGCACCGACTCGCGCGAGAGCTGCTCATAAAGGGGAGCCAGCGCCGCGGGCGAACGGAACACCAGATCCGTGGAGTACTCCGCCTGCATGATGCTCCAGTGATATCGCTGGCCAAAGCTCTTCTCGACCGGGCAGCACTGGCGCGCATAGCGATCGAGCAGGCGGTGCAGCTGCTCGGGCTTGAAGGAATCGGCGAGCTTCTGCGCGCCCTGGCAGTTCTCGATGCGTACGAAGGCGTTGTCCGCGAGGGTAGCCTCGATGTGCTTGGCTTTGAGCTTTCGGGCCAGCCAGCTGTGGCCATTGCAGTAAAACTGCAGCCGAAAGGGACACCAGGTCGGCACCCGCAGATAGCGAAGTGGTCCCCGGTTGACGGACCCCATAATGGTGTATTAAACCAACCGTTTGGAGGTCACGATGGAACGTCAGGTTCGTGCTCAATATACTGCGGATTACAAGACGCAGGCAGTGTCATTGGCGGAGACTCGCGGGGC
>JBMFWZ010000164.1:0-6016 GCA_049964755.1 Steroidobacteraceae bacterium
ACATCGTGCGCCAGCGCATCCTCAACGGTGAGCCGCGCATCGACGGGCGCGACTGCGCCACGGTGCGTCCGATCACCGTCAAGGTCGGCGTGCTGCCGCGAACCCACGGCTCGGCGCTGTTCACCCGCGGCGAGACGCAGGCGCTCGTGGTCACGACGCTCGGGACCACCCGCGATGCGCAGATCATCGATGCGCTCGAGGGCGAGCGGCGCGAGCCGTTCATGCTGCACTACAACTTCCCGCCGTTCTCGGTCGGTGAGACCGGCATGATGGGCTCCCCGAAGCGCCGCGAGATCGGCCACGGCAATCTCGCCCGCCGCGGTGTGAATGCCGTCATGCCCGACATGGCCAAGTTCCCGTACGTGATCCGCGTCGTCTCGGAGATCCTCGAGTCGAACGGCTCGAGCTCCATGGCGAGCGTGTGCGGCTCCTCGCTCGCGATGATGGACGCCGGTGTGCCGATCAAGGCGCCAGTGGCCGGTGTTGCGATGGGGCTGGTACTCGAGGGCGGCCGCTTCAAAGTGCTCACCGACATCCTCGGCGATGAGGATCATCTCGGGGACATGGATTTCAAGGTGGCGGGCACCAAAGACGGCGTGACCGCGCTGCAGATGGACATCAAGGTCGAGGGCGTCACGCCGGAGATCATGAAGGTCGCGCTCGCTCAGGCGCGCGACGGCCGTCTGCACATCCTCGAGCAGATGAACAAGGTCATCAGCACCCCGCGCGCCAACATGTCCGAATGGGCGCCCTCGATCATCACGTTGAAGATCGACCCGGAGAAGATCCGTGACGTGATCGGCAAGGGCGGTGCGGTGATCCGTCAGATCACCGAGGAGACCGGCACCACCATCGACATCGAGAGCGACGGTACGGTGAAGATCGCCTCGGTCAACGGCACCGCCGGCCGCGAGGCACAGCGGCGCATCGAGCTGATCACCGCCGATGTGGAAGTCGGGCGCATCTACGAGGGCAAGGTGGCGCGTCTGATGGACTTCGGAGCGTTCGTCACCATCCTGCCGGGCCGCGATGGCCTGGTGCACATCTCGCAGATCTCCAACGAGCGCGTCGAGCGCGTCAGCGACAAACTCAAGGAAGGCGATGTGATCCGCGTGAAGGTGCTCGAGGTCGACCGTCAGGGGCGCATCCGTCTCTCGATGCGCGACGTCGACGTCGCGTAGCGCACGTTCGTTAGGAGACGATCCTGCACGGGGCCCGCGCCGCAAGGCGCGGGCCCCGTGTCGTTTCAGGGGGGCGAGCGGTGCGTCAGCGCGATTTCCCGGCGGCCGTGAAAGGCCTCGGGCCGCCAGTGAGCGCTCGCCCAGAGGAGCACGACCGAGGGGGCGGCACCGTCGAGTTCCGCCGGCGGCGCCTGAGCGAGCAGTCGCAGTACCTCGAGGAGTTCGGCACTCGCGTGCCGCGCGTCGAGGGGGGCGGCGTGGTGGCGCTTGGCGAGCTTCGCCCCGCCGGGCTCCGTCAGCAGCGGCAGGTGGCCGTAGCGCGGCTGCGGCAGCCGCAGCGCCTCCTGCAGCGCGATCTGCCAGCCCGTGCTTTCCAGCAAGTCCGCGCCGCGCACCACGTCGGTCACACCCTGCAGCGCATCATCGACGACGACTGCGAGCTGGTAGGCAAACACGCCGTCGCGACGGCGCACGACCACGTCGCCGAGGCTGCCGGCCGGACAGCTGAAGCGGCCCTGGAAGCGATCCTCGAACGTGAAGGTGCGCTCCCCATCGATGCGCAGGCGCGTGGCGCTCGGGCCGCTGCGCCGGGGTCCGGCGCGACACCGGCCCGGGTAGCGGCTGGTGAGCGCCCCGAGCGCGGCGAGTTCGCTGCGCGAGCAGGTGCACTCGAAAGTCGCGCCCGCCGCGCGCAGCTGCTCGAGCGCCGCCTGGTAGTACTCGCTGCGTCGGCTTTGCATCTCGAGCGGGCCATCCCACTCGAGGCCGAACGCCTCGAGGGTGCGCAGGATCTGATCCGCGCTGCCGGGGATGCACCGCGGATCGATGTCCTCGATGCGCACCTGCCAGCGGCCGCCGTGGTGGCGGGCATCGAGATAGCTGCCCACGGCCGCCAGAAGCGACCCCAGGTGCAACGCGCCGGTGGGGGAGGGGGCGAAGCGGCCGACGTAGCCGGCCGCCACGCTCGAATCAGCGGTAGCGGTCGTCGCGATCGCCGTATTGCTTCTCGCGCCGCTCGCGCCGCTCCTGCGCCTCGATGCTCAAGGTGGCCACGGGACGGGCCTCCAGGCGCTTGATGCCAATCTCCTCGCCGGTCTCGAGGCAGTAGCCGTAGCTGCCGTCCTCGATGCGCTTTAACGCCTCGTCGATCTTGCGGATCAGCTTGCGTTCGCGATCCCGAGTGCGCAGCTCCAGGCTGAATTCCTCTTCCTGGGTGGCGCGGTCGGAGGGGTCGGGGAAGTTCGCCGCCTCATCCTTCATGTGCGAGACGGTGCGGTCGACCTCGACCATCAGGTCGCGCTTCCAACTGTTGAGGATGTTGCGGAAGTGCTCGAGCTGCTCCTTGCTCATGTACTGTTCGCCGCGCTTCGGGATGTACGGCTGAACGTTGCGTGGGCCGGCGAGCAGACTGCCCGGCTCGGCCGACTCGCCTTCCTCGGCATCGCTCACGTTCGCGGGACGTTCGCGCACCGGCGGCAGATGGGGGGGCGCGACGGGCGCATGAATCCGCTCGGCGGTGGTCTCAGTCTCGGGCGTATCCGCTTTGCGCGGATGGGCGGTGCTCTTGACCGCCGCGCTCTTGCGCGCAGCAGGACGGGCCACGCTCTTATGCGCAGCCGGCGGCCGCTTGGCCGTGACGGACTTCTTCACCGCGGATTTCGCCGGCGCGGCCTTCTTACCCTTCGCAGTTTTGGGCGCGGGTTTCTTGGCCGACATCACTTGCTCCTACGCATAAGGCTCTTGCGGGACGCGCGATTATACCGGCGCCCTTGGGCCTGTACAGCGCCACGTGCGCCCGCGTCCGTTCGCCCTACGGCAGGTGGACTGGCGGGGGGGGCTGCCAGTGCGCCGAGCGCCGCTCGGCGATGACCCGGGTGTAGATCCCGCCGCGGACCTTGAAGCGCCCCTCGAGGCGCAGAAAGCGCGGCGCGAGCTCGGCGGCGAGCAGATCGGCAATCTCGTTGGTGACCGCCTCGTGGAACGCACCGCGGTCGCGGAACGACCAGATGTAGAGCTTCAGGGACTTCAGCTCCACGCAGCGCTGATCGGGCACGTAGGTGAGCTTGAGCGTGGCGAAGTCCGGCTGACCGGTACGCGGACACAAACAGGTGAACTCCGGAATCCGCATGCGGATGGTGTAGTCGGACCCGGGGCAGGGATTCGGGAACGTCTCGATGGACGGGGCAGGCTGTGAGGGCATGGGCAATTACTCTACACTACCGCGCTTCGCTGCGGCGGCCCTCCAGAAGAGAACGGAAGATCAGTAGATGCGGCTGACGAAAATCAAGCTCGCCGGATTCAAATCCTTCGTCGATCCCACCCAAGTCCCCTTCCCGAGCAATCTCACCGGTGTGGTGGGCCCGAACGGCTGCGGCAAGTCGAACGTGATCGACGCGGTCCGCTGGGTGATGGGCGAGCTGTCGGCCAAGCACCTGCGCGGGGATAACATGGCCGATGTCATCTTCAACGGCTCCTCGCAGCGCAAGCCGGTCGGCACCGCCTCGGTGGAGCTGGTGTTCGACAACTCCGACGGCAAGGTCGGCGGCGCCTACGCGAGCTACAACGAGATCGCACTGAAGCGCCAGGTCTCGCGCGATGGCTCGTCCGGCTACTTCATCAACGGGGCGCGCTGCCGGCGCAAGGACATCACCAACCTGTTCCTCGGCACCGGTCTTGGCTCGCGCAGCTACGCGATCATCGAGCAGGGCACCATCTCGCGCATCATCGAGGCGAAGGCCGAGGACATGCGCGCGTTCGTCGAGGAGGCCGCCGGCATCTCCCGCTACAAGGAGCGGCGGCGCGAGACCGAGAGCCGCATCGGCGAGACGCGCGAGAACCTCGAGCGACTGCAGGACGTACGCGAGGAGATCGAGAAGCAGATCCGTCATCTGCAGCGCCAAGCGGCCACCGCGCGGCGCTACCAGGGGCTGAAGGAGCAGGAGCGACGTACGCTCGCGGAGCTGCTCGCGCTGCGCATGCGCGAGCTCGACAGCGGCGCTGACGTGCACGATGGCGCGACCCGCGAGCGCGAACTCGAGATGCAGGCCGCCCTCGCCGATCAGCGCGCCGCGGAGGCTGCGATCGAGAGCGCGCGTGAGCGCCACGGTCGCGCCAGCGAGCAGCTCTCGGCGGTGCAGGCGCGCCATTACGCCCTCGGCGCGGAGATCTCGCGCCTCGAGCAGTCGATCCAGCACACCCGCGCGCTGCGCGAGCGTCAGCGCACCGATCTGTCGCAGGCGCGCGCCAGTCTCGCGGAGCTCACCGCGCACATCGAGCGCGAGGAACGAGAACTCGCTGCGGTGCGTGCCGAGCTCGAGCAGACCGCCCCGGCGCTCGAGAACGCCCAGCATGCCGAACGGGCCGCCGCAGAGGCGTTGGAGTTGGCCGAGGGGGAACTCGCCGCCTGGCAGGAGCGCTGGGAGCACTTGAATCACGCCCTCGGGGCGGCCGATCGCACCGCACAGGTCGAGCGGGCTCGCATCGAGCAGCTCGACAACCAGCTGCGCCGGCTCGCCGCGCAGAGCGAGCGGCTCGCCCTCGAGCGCGAGGCGCTCGAGGCACAGCAGTCCACCGAGCAGCTCGCGCTGCTTCAGGCCCAGGAGAGCGAGGCGCGCGAGACGACCGAGGTGCTCGCCGAACGCCTCGCCGGCACGCTCGAGCGCGTGCAGGCGGCCCGCGGCGCACAGCTACAGGCCGAGCAGGACTTACAGCGCTCGCGTGAGGCTCGTGAGCGCTCGCGAGAGGAATGCACCTCGCTCGAGGCGGTGCAGAAGGCGGCGCTCTCGAGCAGCGCCGGGCAGGTGCGCGAGTGGCTCGGCGGCGCCGGCCTCGCCGGCGCCGAGCGGCTCGCCGAGCGGCTCGAGGTCGACGATGGCTGGGAGCGGGCGGTCGAAACCGCCCTCGGGGATTATCTCGAGGCGGTCTGCGTCGAGGCGCTCGACACCCTGGCCGAACCGCTGCAGTCGCTGCGCGAGGGCCGCCTCGTGCTCGTGCAGGAATCCTCCGGCGGCACCCCGCGGGGCGCTGCCGGGCCGATGCTGGCTGATAAAGTGTCCGGCTCCGCCGCCGCGCACGCGGCGCTCGCCGGTGTGCGCACCGCCGAGACGCTGAGCGAGGCGCTGCGTGCCCGCGCCGATCTCGCCCCGGGCGAGTCGATCATCACCCGCAACGGGGAGTGGGTCGGGCGGGCGTGGCTGCGGGTCAGCCGCGGCGTCGATCCGCATGCGGGCATCCTCGAGCGTGAACACCGGCTGAAGAGTCTGCGCAGTGCGGCCGCCGAGGCCGAGGCGCGCGTGCGCGATGCCGAGGGCGAACTCACCGCCGTGCGCGAGGGACTGGCGCTCGCGGAGTCCGAGCGCGACGGCACGCAGAGTCAGATCCACGGTGCGCAACGCCGCCACGCCGAACTGGCGGCAGCGCTGCAGGCGGCTCGTGCGCGGGCCGAGCAGACCCTCGCGCGGCGCACCCGTATCGATGAGGAGCATGCCGAGCTCGTGCGCGAGAGTGACGCGGCGCGCGAGACGCTCAGCGGCGCGCGCGCCTCGCTCGAGGCGAGCATCGAGCGGCTCGCCGAACTCAACGGTGCGCGCGAGGGGCTCGAGGAGGAGCGCGAAGCGCGCCGCGAGGGCGTGAGCGCGGCGCGCGCGCGCGCCCAGGCCGCACAGCTCGGTGCGCGCGACCTGATGGTGCGCATCGAGTCACGCCGCTCCGCCGAGAGTGCCGCGGTCACGAGCCTGGCGCGCATGGGCGAGCAGCGCGTGCAGCTCGAGCGGCGCCGCGGGGAGCTCGAGCAGGAACTCTCCGGCGGCGACGCCCCGGTGCTCGAACTCGAGGGG
>JBMFWZ010000165.1:0-1752 GCA_049964755.1 Steroidobacteraceae bacterium
GCTCGAGAAGCGCATCGATCTCGCTGCAAAATCTGGCTTCTTTGAGGCTCTGTCGAAGGGAATCAACACGCTCATCGACAATATGGCGGACATCGTGACCAAGGTCCAATCGGCCGCCAGCGAAGTCAGCCGCGGCGCCGACGAGATCAGTCAGGGCAATACGAATCTCTCCCAGCGGACTGAAGAGCAGGCCTCCTCGCTTGAGGAGACGGCGAGTTCGATGGAGGAGATGACGAGTACGGTACGGCAGAATGCCGACAATGCCGGACAAGCGAACCAGCTTGCGGTCGCGGCGCGCGATCAGGCCGAGAAAGGCGGTGCAGTCGTCGCGCGTGCGGTTAAGGCGATGACCGAAATCAATGAGTCGTCAAAGAAGATCTCGGACATCATCGGAGTGATCGATGAGATCGCCTTTCAGACGAATCTCCTCGCGCTCAATGCCGCGGTCGAAGCGGCTCGAGCTGGGGAGCAGGGGCGCGGGTTTGCGGTTGTGGCCTCCGAAGTTCGCAATCTCGCGGGCAGAAGCGCGACGGCGGCAAAGGAAATCAAGGAGCTCATTCAGGACAGCGTCCGGCGAGTCGAGGAAGGATCGTCACTCGTCACGCAGTCCGGGGCGACGCTGGAGAACATCATCGGAGCGGTCAAGAAGGTCTCCGACATTGTCGCCGAGATCGCCGCTGCGAGTCAGGAGCAGTCGACGGGGATCGAGCAAGTCAACAAGGCAGTCATGCAGCTCGACGAGTTGACTCAGCAGAATGCCGCGCTGGTCGAGGAGGCGTCGGCAGCCAGTCAGGCCATGGCGGACCAGGCGCGTTCCCTCAATGACGTCATGGCGCGCTATCGTGTGAGCGATGAGGAGAACGCTCCGGTCGCGGCGGCACCGAAGCAGTCGAAGCAAGAATCCGGACAGAGGTCCAGAGTTGCGCCCGCGACGGACCGGCGTGCGCAGAGCCGGCCGTGGTCGGAGCGCCAGCGCGTCGCGAAGCCGAATCGAACGGTGGCGGTAAAGGAGCCGGCGCATGCCGTGCGCGCGACCGGTACCGATGACGCCGATTGGAAAGAATTCTAAAGGGGGACGGGCACATGGCAAGGATCATGGCAGTTGATGACTCGGCAACCATGCGGCAGATGGTGGATCTGACGCTGCAGAGCGCAGGGCATGAGGTCCTCACGGCGAGTGACGGCGATGAAGCGCTCGAACTACTCCGTGTCAGCGAGCCGGTCGATCTCGTGATCACCGACGTGAACATGCCGCGAATGGACGGAATCACGTTGGTGCGTGAGCTGCGCCAACTTCCCCAATATCGCGGTGTCCCGCTGCTCGTGCTGACAACCGAGGCGAGCAGCGAAAAGAAGGACGCGGGACGCCAGGCCGGAGCGACGGGGTGGTTGGTGAAGCCATTCAACCCCGAGACGCTGCTCGGCACGGTCAGGCGGGTTCTCAGCTGATTGTTGGGCGCAAAGCGACTATCGAGGCGATATCCGATGACGGTCGAAGATGAATGTGCACAGGTGGCTCCGCCGCACGTTGCGATGGTACCGGATGCACCGGAGGCAATCCCGAGATCACTGGGGGCCGCGACCGTGGAATCTCAGCATGAGCAGTTAGTGCTCGTGGCGAATTATGTCGCGGCCGCGTCCGGTCAGCTGGATCTGGCGCTGCTGGAGGCACGAATATTTGCGGGGTGAGAATGCACAAGATTTTTTCCTGCACAAATCTCGAAACAAAGGCTGAACCTCAGCAAATCGTAG
>JBMFWZ010000165.1:1762-5830 GCA_049964755.1 Steroidobacteraceae bacterium
CGCCGCCAATCGCTCCGGGCTGGTATCCGCAGAGCTTCGTCGGGGCATTGAAGCGCTGCAGTTCTTTGACCGGTTGACTCAGCACGTGTCGCACGTCTCGGAATTTCTCTGCTCAATCACCAGCCGAATCAGCCGGCGCGTCGCCCAGGGAGACCCGGGACCGTCGGCCGCCGCGGAAGTGGCGGAGGATGAGGAATGGAAGCGGATACGCAGGCGTCTGCGGGCCGAATTGATCTCGGATGCACAGCGTGAACTCCTGGATTTGCTTCTCCCGTCCGTGGAACCGAGCCGAAGAGCCGACGGGCAATCGGCGCGAGCGTACGGAGTGCCGGGCAGCGTGGAGCTCTTCTGATGTCTCTGGGAACTTCTCTACAATCGGAGCGAGCGGCCGGATACCTCGGTACGCCGCCGAGATTTTCTGTCAGCGAAGCGGAATTCACGGAGGTCTGCGCGCTGATCAAGCGACTGAGCGGAATCGCGCTGTCGGACTCAAAGCGTGAACTCGTGCAGGGAAGACTCTCTCGTCGCATCCGTGAACTCGGATTGACGTCCTGTGCCGAATATCTGGATCTGTTGCGCCGCGGCGATGCCGATGAGCAGGTTGCGTTCTGCAACTCATTGACGACCAATCTGACGTCATTCTTCAGAGAGGCGCATCATTTCAAGCACCTCCGCGAACAGGTTCTCGCGCCTCTCGCCAGACTTCCATGCCCTGGCCCGAGGCTACGCATTTGGTCGGCAGCGTGCTCAACCGGAGAGGAACCGTATTCAATTGCGATGACGGTGGCCGAGACGATGCAGGACTGGAAGTTCCGCGATGTGCGGATTCTGGCGACAGACATTGATTCCGACGTTTTGCAACGGGCCCGCGGTGGGATCTATCGTTCGGCGCAGGTGACCAATCTCTCACCGCGCCGGCTCGCAACGCATTTCAGGTGCGTCGATTCCGACGGCTATGAGGTTTCCCCGGATCTGGCTGGCCTAATTTCATTCAGGCGGTTGAATCTAATGGAGCCGTTCCCGATGCGCGGGCCGATCGATGTCATCTTCTGCCGAAATGTCGTGATTTATTTCGACAAGGAGACACAGCGCAATCTGTTCGCACGAATTGCCGAGTTGCAGCGCGAGGACGCGATTCTGTTCATCGGACACTCAGAAACACTGTTCCGAGTGAGCGCCGACTATGCGCTTGTGGGGCAGACAATCTATCGTCGCGTGGGAAAGTGAGCATGTGCAGTCTGCAGGTATCACCTATCGCGATACCGCCTGCGGCGGTGCCGGGGTTTGAACGCATCGAGCGCCGCTGGGACGCGAGAGCGGAACGATGGGCGGCCAAGGTTCTGCCGGGCGAATATTTCGTGACGGCACACGACGAAGTGATTACCACCGTGCTGGGTTCATGCATTTCGGCATGCATGCGTGATCCGGTGGTGGGAATCGGCGGGATGAATCACTTCATGTTGCACGAGGATCAGTCCCAGGGACGAAGCGATTGGCTGGATCCCGTGGCCGGTCTGGCGACGCGCTATGGTTCATATGCCATGGAGCGATTGGTAAACGATCTGATGAAGCTCGGAGCCCACCGGGATCGCTTGGAAGTAAAACTCTTCGGCGGTGGTCGGATATTGGCGTCCCTTACGGACGTGGGCCGAAGGAACATTGTCTTTGCACGCAAATGGCTCGCGGCGGAGGGGCTGAGAGCCGTGGCGGAGGACGTGGGAGACGTTGTGCCTCGCTGGGTGATGTACTTTCCTGCGACCGGAAAGGTGCGCGTTCGGCATCTGCGCGCCCTGGATGACGCCGGCGTCGGTGATCGGGAGTGCGCCTATCTTCGCTCGTTGCGTACGCAGGAGCCGAGCGGGGATGTGGAGCTGTTTTCGTGAGGGCCGAGGTGGGGTCGCCGGTGGGTAGACGGCGGATTCGGGTGCTCGTGGTGGACGATTCGGCGTTGGTGCGCCGCGTGCTCTCGGAGTTGCTTTCGTCCGACCCATCGATCGAAGTCGTTGGCGTAGCGCAGGATGCGTTCGTAGCGCGTGAGAAGATCAAGCAGCTCGCGCCCGACGTGATCACGCTGGATGTCGAAATGCCGAGAATGGACGGGTTGACATTTCTGCGCAACCTGATGCGGCTTCGTCCTATGCCGGTGATCATGGTGTCGTCGCTCGCTCAGCATGGCGCCGAGATAACGCTCGACGCGATTGCGATCGGCGCGGTCGACTACCTGCCGAAGCCGAAAGTTGATCTCGCCGCGACCCTCGCGGATTACCGGGATGAACTGATCGCGAAAGTTACGGCAGCCGCGAAGGCGCGCGTGCGGATCGGTTGTGCATCCTCCGGCGCGGCCATGTCGATTGACCCAAAATACAGCGCGGATGCGGTGCTCGCCCCGACGAGTCGGCCGGCTGTGTTTCGAACGACCGACCGGCTGATAGCCATTGGTGCCTCGACGGGCGGAACGGAGGCAATCAAGGAGGTATTGACTGATCTTCCCGCGGATACCCCGGGGATCGTCATCGCGCAGCACATACCGAAGGCCTTCAGTACCGCGTTCGCGAATCGCATGAATGCCTGCTGCCAGATGTCAGTGTGTGAGGCCGAGGACGGTCAGCAGGTTCTGCCGGGACACGTTTATATCGCTCCGGGAGATCGACATCTGCTGATAGAGCGCAGCGGAGCCCGCTACATCTGCAAGCTCGACAACGGGTTGCCTGTGAATCGGCACAAGCCGTCAGTGGACGTACTGTTTCGCTCCGTGGCACAGCAGGCCGGTCGCAATGCCATTGGCGTGCTGTTGACCGGTATGGGCAAGGATGGCGCGCTCGGGCTGAAGGAGATGCGCATGGCGGGCAGTCCGACGCTTGCCCAGGACGAGGAAACAAGCGTGGTTTGGAGCATGCCCGGGGAGGCGTGCGCGGTCGGGGCGGTCGCCGAGGTGGTCCCTCTTGGCTCGATTGCGACGCGACTGCGTGTCTTGGCGGCGGATCTTGATATCACGCGCACGGCCACGTGATTGGCGTCCGTGGCGCGCATCGATGCGATCGGTCATTTCAGCCATGAGTTCGGTCGGGCACGTCCAGATGTCGTTTCCGGCCTGCGCAGGAGATGTGTGCTCTGCGTCGGAGGGAAGCTCGGTGCGTGCGGGACCGTCGGGTGACAGTCTGCTTGAATTACTTACCTGAAGAGAGATGTGGCAGTGACAACAGAATCAGTGAGACTTGTAGAAGTCCTGCAGGTGAGGCCTCGCCGGGGAGTCGCGGCAAAATGGTTGAGTACGCGTCATGGCGTTGAGTTCCGTGGGCGGTTCGTTGCCAGCGCGACCCGTGCGATTCGCAATGCCGTGGAGGTTCTCGTTGAGGTGGCGTCAGCGCGGGCCGGGTTTTAGTCTTGAGTTCCTTCGAGCGCCGCGAGTGTATGGGTCTCATGCGCGCTAGTTTCGCTTCTTCGGTTGATGAAAACCTTGTGGATTGCGCAGCTTTTGGTTAATGCCGTGCCGTACCTCGACAGGGGATAGTCCGCGTTGCGAGGGACAACGCGCGCCTTTGGAGATACCAGGAGTTCGGAGTGTCGTAGGCGGGGTTTTTATGATTAGGGCTCAGAGACTTGATCGGGTCTGCATAGATCACGTTGGGTTGAGCGCGATCACGTAATTTGAGGTGTGGATTTTCACGTTTCTTGAGGGGCGTTTGGTACAGGTGAAGGGAGGCGCCGGCGGACCCGGCGCGGTGGTGGGGAGGGATGAGGTCAGAACGGTGAGTCGTCGAAGGGAAGTGGCTGCTGGGCCTGGAGCGAGCACAGCTCTCGCGCGCCCGGTGGGCGCGCAGGATCTGCCGGTCGTAGCTGGAGTCGAAGTGCTCGGTGAGTTGCTGCAGGAACTCGCAGAGCTGCAGGGCGGCCTCATCCGAGAGCTCGGGCAATTCCAGGATCAGGCAGCGCCGATCATTGACGTCGTGGACCGGTTCGTGTGGATCACGCATCGGTTTGCACCTCATGTCATGAGCGGGCGCCGGCGAGACGCCGGACGACGATTTTCTCGGGCGGAGCGAAGACCTGCAGATAGAGCTTTTCATC
>JBMFWZ010000166.1:0-5736 GCA_049964755.1 Steroidobacteraceae bacterium
CCCTACACAACGTCATCACTGACGTTATGAATGGACGCTACGCAAATGGCTTGAACCGACGGGGTCGCGAGCGTCCATGCTCGCTTCGTCGTGACTGCACCTCGCGAGTCGCACGGGGGACCCACCCTGGGTCGATCGGCTGACCAACACCCCTGAGCGCACCGCTGGAAGTCAGCCCCCGGTGCGCCCAGCTCACATCACGTCAGCCTCGCTTGGCACCACCCCCCTGATCGGAGTGCGGCGGGCGCGGATTCGAGGTTCACGACAGGGCTTGCACCACCCGTGTCCAGGCGCGCGCCAAGTTGCGACGATTGTAACCACCTCCGCCCGTCGCGAGCACCCTCCCGTCGCAGTGGCGTTCCGCCAGCACGCATAGACGCTCCGTCGCATAGGCATGCGCCTCTTCCGTATAAGCCAGATGCGTGAGGGGATCTCCACCGAGGGAGTCCGCCCCGCATTGCAGCACGATCAGCTCCGGACGTCGTGCATCGAGGTAGCGCTCGACCTCCTCAAAGGCCTTGCGGAATTGGACATCCGTGGCGCCGGGGGACATCGGGATATTCAGCTTGGTGCCGGCCGCGAGACCCCGTCCCGTCTCGCTGCGATCTCCGGTGCCCGGATAGAGAAAACGGCCGTCCTCGTGCAGATCGGCGAACGCGACGCCCGGATCCTCCTCGAACGCATAAAAGACGCCGTCACCATGATGCGCATCGATGTCGACATAGGCGATGCGGGAGAGACCATACCGGCGTCTGGCCGCTTCGATCGCGACACCGCAATCGTTGAAAACGCAGAATCCGGCCGCGTGATCCCGCCCCGCATGGTGCAAACCGGCGATGGGCACGAACGCGCGCTTCACCGAGCCGGCCATGATCTGCTCGAGGGCCTCGAGCACGGCACCGACAACGGAGGCCGCCGCTTCGTACACCCCTCGAAACGCTGGGGTATCGCCGTCGTCGAGGAACCCCTGCCCGCTGCGGGACGCTTCGGCCACCCGGTCGAGATAGTCTGTCGCGTGAAAATACTCCAGCTCCGTGCGCGTCGCCGCGCGCGGCGCTGCATGTGTCAGGCCGGGCCAGCAGGCCGAGCGCTCCAGCTCGCGCAGGAATGCATCGTGCCGGTCCACCCCGAACGGATGGTTGCCCGGAAATCCGTACGCCGCGATTTCGGGTCCCGATATGAGGAGGGGCATGGGCTGGCTCTCGCGCTGCGCAACGTCGCAGTTCACCGCCCCGCCTCAAGCCTGTCAACCGTGCGCGCTGACAGTCAGTCTTCTCCGCCCGCTCAGGCCCTTTGCCGCCGCGCGGCAGGCATGCACGCGGGGGCGCGAGCGCGACTGCGTACTGCTCCTGAGGGAAACGGGCCATAGGCCATGATTTCAGAGACGTTTTTTGCCGCCCTCAGGAGGTCATCCAGACGCCAGCCGGCCTCAGATGACCGCTCCATCACAACCCGTCACCGCTTCCCACCCGGCCTGATGTTGAGACTGGTACCGCTATCATCGTATGGTTGCGGCCGAGCTCGTGAGCACGAAGCGCCGAGCGCCATCCGTTCACCACTGGAGCCGCGCCATGCATCGTCGATTGCGAACCCTTCTGGCTGCCACCGTGCTCGCCGCCCCGTTGTGCGCGCTCGTCGCCACTGCCAGCCCACTGGCCCTGAAAGTGTCCCGCAGCGGCTATCTGCGCGCACCAGGCGTGAGCGTCATGCTGTACGACGACAACTACAGTCCGATCTTCTTCGACCAGAAGGACGCCGCCCTGCAGATCATTCTGCACGGCCACCGCATCGCCACGAACGGCAGCGTGCGCCTGTGGCCTACGCCCCAGCAATGGGATGCGATTCCGCACTTGATTCGACGGCATGCCGACCGTGCGCAGAACCGGCTGAGCGCGCACCTGGAATACCCGGCCTATCACCTGCACTACAAGGTCGTGGTGTCGGCCGAACCGCGCGGCGTTCGCGTCAGCGTCGATCTCGCCAAGCCGCTGCCGAAGGCGCTGGTGGGACGCGCGGGGTTCAATCTGGAGTTCCTCCCCTCGATCTACATGGACAAGGCCTATGCCATCGACGGCAAGGTGTTCGGCGTACTGCCGCGCTACCCCGAGGATCGCATGATCAGCGCACCAGGGAAGCTCGGCGTTCCCGGCGAACCCTGGTACGTGCGCCAATGGCACCGCGCGCTCGGTTGGACCGAACCACTGCCGTTCGCGCAGGGCCAGCACCTGACCCTGGCGGTGAACGATCCGCTTGATCGCCTCAGCATCCGCTCAGAGAGCGGTCCGCTGATGCTCTACGACGGGCGCGATGTGGCCCAGAATGGCTGGTACGTGGTCCGCACGCTGATCCCCGCTGGCAAGACGCTCGACGCGGTGGTGTGACACATCCACCCCACCAACCTACCTCACTGGATCCGCCTGCCCATGATCGCGCACAGCCAGGTCGGTTACTCCGCAGCCCTGCGCAAAGTGGCGGTCATCGAACTCGATCGTCGATTCACGGGACCGAGACACGCCGAGCTGCTGCGTCTGGACGCCGACGGCGCCTATCACGTGATCTACCGCGGCCGGCTGTCAAAACCGGTGCGCTGGCTGCGCTACCGCTACGTGAAATTCAATTTCTCCTCGGTCCAGCGTCCAGGGCTGTACGTCATCCAGTACGCAGGTGTACGCAGTGACGTCTTCCCCATCGCGAAAGATGTATACGCCAACACCTGGCAGACCTCGCTCGACGGCTTCCTCGCCGAGCAGATGGATCATGTCTCGGTGCGTGACGCCTACCACATGTGGCACGGTGTGGCACACCTCGACGATGCGCGTCAGGCGCCGCCAAACCTGACCCATTTCGACGGCTACTGGATGGGCCCGAACATCGAATCGCCCTACAAGATCGGCGAGCACATTCCGGGACTGAACGTCGGCGGCTGGTTCGACGCCGGCGACTTCGACAATGACGCCTTCGGTCAGTACGGGACCATCATCAATCTGGCCACCACCCCGGCGGCATGATTCCCGGCTACGTCATCATCAAGCCGGACTTCCCGGAGTGCATCACAAACTTCGGCTTCCTCTGGTACGAGGATGAATACACCGTCGATGCCGCGGCAACCTGGATCCTCGAGGCCAACGCCGCCAGCGCCTTGGTGCAACAGCAGGCCCATGCGAGCGGCCGGCGCACCTGAGGCGTAGAACTCCACCGCGGCGCTTAAGCCGGCGCAGACTGAGCGCAAAGAGTCTGCGCCGGCCGGCCGCCCGCACCGGCCGGTGAGCGCCCGAGAGCCGCACCGCAGCGACAGCGTCTACGCTCGCGGAGCATTCTCCAGCCGGTAGCGCAGCCACACCGCGCCGCCCTCGAGCACTTCGCTGTTGGTCAGTCGCATGCTGGAAAGCGGCGCACGCTGCTCGGTCTCGTGTGCCACGGAATCGAACACACTGGGAGCCCCCTGGGCGCCGTCCACCGCCGGGCACACCGCCAGACTGATCTCATCGATCAAGCCGGCGCGCAGGAATGCGCCGTTGATGTGACCGCCGCCTTCGATCAGCAACCGCCGAATCCCGAGTTCCTGGTACAGAAGCCCCAGCACCGCAGCCAGATCGAACGTGCGCTCGCCGCCGAAGAAGTACGACACCCCGTCGCGCCGCAACCCCTGTAGGTGCGCATCGGGCACCTGCGAGCCGAGCACCACCACGATCGGATCGCCGCCGATGTCGGCCCGTCCCCAGGCAATCTTGCCGTGCAGATCGAGCACGATCCCGAAGGCCGAGGCCTGCCGCCGTACCAACCAAGGCTCGCGCGGATAAACCTGCTCGCCGCTCACCGGGTAAGTGCTCGCTTTGGCAAATTCCTCCCCGGTCACCCGCCCGATCAGCCACGCATCCCCCGCCAGACGCTCGTGCAGGCGCTCGAACAGACTTCCACCGTCGCGGGTTTGCGGACGCCAGCGGCTGTGCAGAATGCGACCATCCAGGCTCGCGACCATGTGACAGATGACATAAGGTTTCATTAGGGATCTCCGCCGGCCTGGGCAGCGCCGCAGTGTGCGCGCGCCATTTAATACAGGCCCCCGGGCGTGCGCAACGCCCATGAGGGGGAGGAAAACTGTTAGCGCGCGCACAGTTCGGATCTGCGGTGCTGGCGTATCGGGCCCGATAGTCGTATGACTGTCAGGACATCGGGCTATGCAACCTAAGGGTCATCCCGGGGTCGACCCATGATCGACATCACCGTCTTCGCCGCCATGGCGCTGCTGCTCATCGGATACGCCGCCGTGCTCTACAGCGTCCTGCGGCGCGCGCAGCGGCGCCTCACGCGCGCTTGGTGCCACCTGGATTTCGCCTGGGACCGGCGCGATGGGGACCTCGTCAAGCTCCTCGATCTGTGCCGGCAGGACGACCCGTGCGACAGTGAATTGATTGAACGAGTGCTGCGCGCACGCCAGACGCTGCAAGAGGCGCGTCAGCGGCGCGACGTGTCCGCCGTAAACGACATGGAAAATGCGCTGCGCCGCACCCTTGCATCGATGTATCCGGCCGCCTCACGTCAACGCCAGGGACACGCGCAGGCCGTGGTGCGGGCCCTGCGCTTTCGTATTCAGGCACACGAACAGGCGATCGCGGCCGCGCGCGCCCGTTACAACGAAGCGGCCAGCGCACTGAACTCCCGAATCGAAATGCTGCCCGAGACGCTGATCGCAGGGCTGTGCGGGGTCACGCCCGCCGCACTGCTGCAGTGCGAGACGACCACGCAGGCGGATATCGGACTCGGCTTGGCGTTCAGCAAATGACCGCAGACCGCAGAAGCGTTCAAGTTCTCCGGCCCCGCTACCGATCCTGATTGATATCCTCTGCTGCGCAGGAAGGCTGCCATGTTCTCGAATCCTCTGAAATCCACCGGATGCCGAGCCTGTCGCGAACCGGGCATTGCCCCTGAGTTCACCATGGCCTTCCAGCCCATCCTCGACAGCGAATCGGGGGACGTGTTCGCGCACGAAGCACTGGTGCGTCCACTCGGCGACGGCTCGGCGTACGAGGTGCTCAGTCAAATCACCGACGCGAACCGCTACGCGTTCGACCAGGCCTGCCGCGTCAAGGCGATCACCCTCGCCGCCGCACTCGGCATGCGCAGTCTGCTCAACATCAACTTCCTACCCAACGCCGTGTACCAGCCGGCCGCTTGTATCCGCGCCACGCTCGAGGCAGCCACCCGGACGGGCTTTCCGCTGACGCAGATCGTGTTCGAGGTGACTGAGGATGAGCGTTCGCGCGATGCGAAGCATCTGATGGCGATCTTCACCGAGTACCGGCGGCACGGCATGCGTACGGCGATCGATGACTTCGGCGCCGGTCATTCGGGCTTGAATCTACTCGCGCAATTTCAGCCCGATATCGTCAAGATCGACATGGCGCTGACGCGCGACATCCACACCGACCGGGTCCGTCGCACCATTACCCGCTCCATCGCAAAGATGTGTGCAGAGCTCGGCATCACGGTAATCGCCGAGGGCATCGAATCACTCGATGAAGCGCTGTGTCTGCGCGACCTCGGCATTCATCTGCAGCAGGGCTACTACTTCGCCAGACCGCAACTCGAAGCGCTGCCGATGATCGCCAAGGACGCATTGAACGCGATCCACACTTCAGCCACTGCGTACACGTATCAGGCTCTACCGCTCGCCGCCAGCTAAACGCACGGCGCTCGCACAACGCATCGACGCCCAAACGCCTCCGCGCGTGTCGC
>JBMFWZ010000167.1:0-5537 GCA_049964755.1 Steroidobacteraceae bacterium
ATCGGCTGTGCGTCTACTACCAGGACCAGCTCATCGCCCGCCACAACCGCAGCTACGAGCGGCGTAAAGACATCGAGGAGCCCGACCACCCCAAGGCGCTGCTTGCCCAGCGCCGCAACGCCTGCTCTCGCAGTTCCTCACCCTCTCGGCAAAGGCCCCGGCGTACTACGAGGGACTCGCCGCCCGACAGATCAATGCCCGGCCGCACCTCGCCAAGATCCTCGCGCTCGCCGAGATCTACGGCCTCGAGGCCACGGCACGCGCCCTCGAGGACGCACTCAGCTTCCACGCCTTCTCCAGCCAGTACATCGCGCACCTGCTCGAGGCCCGCGCGCGATCCCGGACCCACGCGGTCAGCCCGCTTTCCCTGACCCGCCGCCAGGACCTGCTCGAGCTCGAGCTGCCCGCGGTCCCGCCGCTCTCTGAGCAGCTGACCCGTCTGCAGCTGCCCTTCCTGCGTACCCATTACCATCAGCTCGCCCAACAGGCCGCCGAGCACGACTGGGGCCACATCGAGTATCTCGAGCACCTGATCCAGGGCGAGCTCGCACGCCGCGAGGACAAAAGCCTCGAGCGGCGCATCCGCCAGGCTCGCTTCCCGCTGGTGAAAACCCTCGATCAGTTCCAGTGGAACTGGCCGAAGAAGATCAATCGCCCTCAGGTACAGAACCTCTTCCGCCTCGGGTTCATCCCGCAGAAGGGCAACGCGGTGCTGCTCGGGGGCGTCGGGCTCGGAAAAACCCATCTGTCCATCGCTCTCGGTCATACCGCCTGCATGCACGGCTACTCGGTGCTCTTCACCACCGCCGTCGATATCATCCAAACCCTCTCGGCCGCCGCCGCCGTCGGCGCCGGCGCGCTCAAGCGCTCCATGCAGCGCTACCTGAAACCGGCCCTTCTGATCTGCGACGAAGTCGGCTACCTGCCGATCGACAAGCTCGGCGCAGACCTGCTCTTCCAGATCATCTCCGAGCGCTACGAACGCGGCTCCCTCGTGGTAACCACCAATCGCGCCTTCAAGCGCTGGCCGGAAATCTTCAACCAAGACGCCACGCTCACCTCCGCGCTCCTCGATCGCCTACTCCATCACGCCGAGATCGTGCTCATCGAGGGCAAGTCCTTCCGCGCCAAGGACCACATCGAAATCTGATCCACCGCTTCGCCCTCAGCGGGCAGAGGACTCAGCCCGTCTGCACCACTCGATTTTCAAACCGCCAGAAACCACTGGTTTTCACGCCGCTGGTGACACATGGCCACTTTCCCTCACGACACTTCCACCGGTCACGTCGCGATGTGGAGCCTGCTTGCCGTCGGGCTGTGCAACTCGATCATGTTTCCGACGATCTTAACGCTCGGCATCCACGGCCTGGGGCCGCTCACCGAGGAAGGCTCGGGGCTGCTCATCATGGCAATCGCCGGGGGCGCGCTCGCGGAACTGCAGGGGGTGCTGGCCGATGCCGTCGGCCTGCACCTCTCATACGTGCTGCCCTGGGTGTGCTACGGCTACGTGCTGTTCTATGCGCTGTGGGGCTACCGCGCTACCGAGGCCGTGCACGACGAGCAGTTGAGCGCTTCTTGAGCGGCGCGGGCGGTCGCGGTCGCCCGCCGGTGGTATCGAGCAGCGCGAGCCGCACCAGATTGGTCATCGCGGCCCGGGCGGCCGCCGGATCGCGCCGCTCGACCGAGTCGTACACTCGCAGATGATCGGGCAGCGGGTCGCGGCTGAGCGGCGCGGCGCGCTGTTTGAACACCGTGGTCCAGCTCACCGCCGCAGCGATGCCGCTGGTGAGTGAGGCGAGAAACGGGTTGCCGGAGGCCTCCAGCAGCGCCGAGTGAAACGAGCGGTCGGCCTGCCGGCCCGCCTCGACGGCGAGCGACTGGGCCGCCATGTCATCGAGCGCGCGGCGCAGGCCGCGCAACTGCTCTTTGCTGCGGCGCGCGGCCGCGAGCGCAGCGGCGGCCGGCTCGACAATCGTGCGCAGTTCGAACAGCGCATTGAGCAGCGGCAACTCCGGATCACCGCTCACGTCTGAACATCGAGGATATGCCGGCGTACCCGGAAAAGGCGTACCAGTTGCTGTCGACGTGTTGTGACGCGGCGTACCACTCCGTGGCCTGGAGCCACCTCGGCTACGGGATCCTGGGCGCAATGGTCGGGATGCAGGAAGATTGCGCACAATTGCGCGAGGCGATCGAGACGTCGCGGTACGAACCGCTCGACCGCCGCGGCCGCGGTCTTACGCGATGCCGCCGGGACCGCGCAGCAGGTGCGGGCCGAGATCGCGCACGCTGCGGCAGCTGAGTTGCCCGAGCACCCGGTCGAGTTCGACGCTGAGCATCTGCAGGGCACGCCCAACACCCTGTTCGCCCGCCGCGGCGAGCCCGTAGAGTGTCGCCCGTCCGAGCAGCACCGCATCGGCCCCGAGCGCTAGCGCCTTGGCGACGTCGGTGCCGCGGCGAAAGCCGCTGTCGATGAGGACGCTCAGGCGCTCGCCGACCGCCGCCGCGATCTCGGGGAGCATCTCGAGGGGTGCCACGCACGAGTCCAGCTGTCGTCCGCCGTGATTGGTCAGAACGATCCCGTCGCAGCCGAGCTCGGCGGCCTTGTGCGCGTCGGCGACGGTCAGCACACCCTTGATCAGCAGCTTGTGCGGCCAGTGCTCGCGCACCCACGCGATGTCCTCCCACGCGAGCGTGGGGGCGAACATCTGCGGGATGATGGTGCTGCCGCCGACGGCAGTTGCGGCACCCGGAGGCAGGAACGTCTCGATGTTCCGAAAGCGCGGCATGCCGCGCCGCAACAGCACCTGGGTCAGCCAGCGAGGGTGCCGCAGAACATCGAGCGCCGCCCGCAGGCGCGGCTGCCCGGGGCTGCTGTAGTTGCGTTTGTCCCACTCGCGGCTGCCGAACACGTTGGCATCGGTGGTGAACAGCAGCGCTTCGTAGCCGCTCGCGGCGGCCCGGTGCATGATGTCCTCGGCGATGGCGCGGTTGCGCATCACGTACAGCTGCATCCAGAGCCGCCCACCGGCTTGCCGGGCGACATCCTCGAGGAGCGTCGTTGAGACCGTGCTTAACGTGTAGGGAATACCTGCAGCCGCCGCTGCGCGGGCCAGCGCCACATCGCCTTGCGGATGCAGCATCCCGTTCAAGCCCGTCGGTGCAATGGCGAACGGCGCGCGCATCGGCGCACCGAAGAGTTCCGTCGCCAGTGTGCGGCCGTCGGTGGGCACGAGGGTCGGGGGCACGAACTTCAGCGCTGCGAACGCCGCCTGATTGCCGTGCAGCGTCACCTCGTCTTCAGCACCGCCTTCGACGTATTCGAAGACGAAGCCGGGCACGCGGCGCCGGGCCGCCTCGCGCAGATCGGCGATGTTCAGGGCCGCGCTGAGATCCCGACCGTTGTAGGGCCGGCGTTTCCAGGGCATGGGCACTCGCTCCGAGTGAAGAAGTGCGTTGGATTATGCTCTAAGATTGACCATCCAAGGACGATCAGGTGAGTCTGGCCAGTCGTGGGGCGCAACACAGGCACACACTTCCAGTGCCGCGATTTCTCCTGGCCTGCCGATGCCGCGAATCTGTTAGTGCACCATGGACTCGGTGCGCGCCTCCTCGCAATCGCCCTGGGCACCCCAGCGCTGCGCCAAGGGCTAGGTTCTGCGCGGTGCCGAGACAATTGGCGTTGCAGCGAATGAGGAAATTGGCGGCATCGGATTCGGTCTGCCGGGCCAGGGTAATCTCTGCGGCAATGCACGCCATGGGATTCGGGCTGTAGTGCTTTGCGGCGACCGAAGCACTCGTAGCGATGGAGTCATAGTTGTCGTTTGCCATCAGGCAATGACCGCCCAGACGGCGTCGAACTCACCATGCGCGTTGACACCGACGCGGCCGCGTCGGTTTTGTTCCGGGAAATTGCAAGGAATCGCCGTTGGGCTGTGTCCAGGACCCATCAATGATAGTGTCATGGTCCCGTCCGGGTGCATGATTGTTGGCTCATCCGAGTTCAACAGCGTTGCGAGGCGCGTACCGTCTGGGTCTGCCCGCTCAACTTCTCGATCCCGAGCCGAATCCGGTCGCCCTGTGCGAGATAGACGGGGTGGGGCTTCTGTCCCATGCCAACGCCGAGCGGTGTGCCGGTGGTGATGATGTCGCCGGGTTCTAATGTCATGAAGCGACTGACCTAGCTGACCAGAGTCGCAACCCCGAAGATCATGGTGCGCGTGTTGCCCGTCTGCTTGCGTTCGCCATTGACCTCAAGCCACATATCGAGGTTCTGCACGTCGCCGACTTCATCGCAAGTCATGAGCCACGGTCCGACTGGGCCGAACGTGTCGCAACCCTTACCCTTATCCCAGGTTCCGCCACGATCAAGCTGATACTCGCGTTCGGTCAGGTCATTGACCACGACGTAGCCGGCCACGTACTCGAGCGCTTCGTGTTCCTCGATGCAGCGGGCCGTGGAGCCGATGACGACACCAAGTTCCACTTCCCAGTCCGTTTTCTGCGAATTTTTCGGCAGCATCAACGGATTGTTCGGCCCCTGCAGACAGCTCACCGCCTTGGTGACCACGATCGGTTCGGTCGGAATGGGCAGAAGAGATTCGGCGGCGTGATCGGCGAAGTTCAGGCCAATGCCGAGAAATTTTCGAGTTCCGCCAATCGGCACGCCGATTCGCGGCGCGCCGCTCACCGCTGGAAGATTAGAAGGATTCAGCGCCGCGAGGCGTGCGAGGCTCTCTGGTGCGAGGTACACCGGCAGCAGATCGGGGATGACTCCTGCAAGGGAGCGTAGAGTGCCGTGGGCGTCGAGGATCCCTGGCTGTTCGTGGCCGGCGGGCCCGTAGCGCAGCAGTTTCATGGTGCGTTGATTGAGGTGTTTTTTATCAAATTGCGCAAGCGGGCGGCGGCGCGACGTTTTGGCCACACCTGGCAGCGCACGCCGTGATATTTGGCCCCGGCGGGCGCAGCGCAGGCAAACGTCCGAGCGATGGCATGGGACATGCACTTTCGTGCGAGCTTCATCAGCGATCCAGAGCGAGTGAGTTGATGAACATGGGAAGCCGCGGCACACCACGATCTAGCCCGGAAAATGCACGAAGGGGCTTAAAAAAGGAAGGAGCAAGAGCCTCTGTTGTGATAGAAAAGGCTTTACCACAAGCGTTTCCGTCACTCAAAAGGCTCTTGCATGCGAGAAGATACCACACGACAGTCTGTGCTGTTTCCGGACCTGTTCAAAAAGCCGCTGGTGGTGAAATTCGACCAGCCGCATTCCAGTTCTGACGGTGGTGCGATCCTGCTGAAGGCGTGCGACGAGCGGCTTGGGCTGAGCGAGCGGCTGGCCAAATGCATAGTGGACGCCCGGCAGGCCGGCAAGGTCGAGCACTCGATGCGAGACCTGGTGCGACAACGGCTGTTCGGCATCGCCTGCGGGTATCCGGACTGCAACGACGCTGCGCGGCTGGCCGAGGACCCGATCCACAAGCTGCTGGTGGGGCGCGATCCGGTGCGGGGCGCGGACTTGGCCTCGCAGTCGACAC
>JBMFWZ010000168.1:0-5302 GCA_049964755.1 Steroidobacteraceae bacterium
GGCGGGTCTACATGCGCTGGCTCAGAGCACCCCAGGGACCAACGCGCGGACGCGCCGCGCGTAAGCCTCGTAGGCCGCTCCGAACTGTTCACGCATGAACCGATCCTCGACAATGATGCGCTGCATGAATGCCACGAGCGCGAGCGCGACCGCCAGGACGCCCCGCCACTGCCCAATCGCTATGGCCGTACCGATGAAGGCCAGCAACAAACCGGCATAAATAGGATGACGCATCCACCGGTACGGGCCGTCAATGACCAATTCATGGTCGATCTTCACTGCGGCAACCGAGCTCCAGTTGCGTCCCAGATGAATGCGCGCCCAGATCATGGTGAGAACACCGAGGAGCGTCAGCCCGGCTCCCAGGGCGCCGCATACTCTCCACAACGCGCCAGGAATGACGCGTTCCGTCAGCCAGGCGAGCGGAACGAACGGCCCCGCCAACAGTGCCGCGGCGCCATAGATCAGCGTCAAATTCACGAGCCGAGGCAACCGCGCCTGCCGCCGGACCGTGACCTTCACGTCTCTGGAACGCGCCACCCAGAAGACCACCAGGACGAGCCAGAGCGCATCGAAAAAATACTGATAAAACCTTCCGAGACTCATGAGTCTGCTCCCACTCCGACAGAAATCCCATGCTGCCCGCGGTGATCCGCCCCCTCCAGTGCCGGAAGTCACCTGTCGCGCGGTGCGCCTTGAAAAACTCACCGTGGTGGAGCTAGGGTCACACATGCGCTCCAAGCAAGTACTCCAGCGTCTTGCACCCACGCCGCTCTCGCTGGCCGGCTATCTGATCTGGGCGCTGGTTGCACTCGATATTTGGCGCTCGGGGAACGACTCCTCGCTCCTTGAGCCGCAGTACCATCTTTGGACTGCCGCGCTGGGCATGCTCTCGTTTCTCTGTGCGTTCGCATTGCGAGCCTGGGCCTTCGGGCAGCGAGCCACTTCGGTGTCCAATGGCATCTCTGTCGCGGTGGCGGCGACGTCTGCTCTGGTACTGTTGTATCTCGGACCGTCGGCTATGACGCCGGCGCTGCTCGTCGTCATCGCGGCGATGGTCGGAGCCCTATATCGAGAGCCTGTGGCTGCATCAATTCTCGCGGTGCTGAACCTGGCATTCTGGGTGATCCTCGTAACTCGCTGGCATTTCACCGGTCTGAGCTTGACGTTCCTCATCTACGGCACGTTTCAGGCGTTCGTGCTGCTATCGACCTCAGCGCGCGTACGGGCGGAACAGATCTCGGCAAAGCTGCGCGTGGTCAATGCCCAACTGCTCGCCACCCGTGAATTGCTCGCCGAGAGTGCGCGCGACGGTGAGCGGCTGCGCGTTTCGCGCGAACTACATGATGTAGCCGGACACCGACTCACCGCGCTTGCCCTCAATTTGGAGCTCCTGGGGCCGCGCTGCGGCGTATCGCAACGCCACGAATGGCAAGTCTCGCGCGATTTGGTCACCGGCTTACTGGCGGATTTGCGCAGCGTCGTTGCGAATCTGCGCCGCAATGACGGAATCGATGTCCGTGCGGCGCTGCGGCGCATTGCGGATGCGTTTCCCGCGCCCCGCATCCACCTCAATCTCTCCGAACACGTCCGCGTCGACAGTACCGAGCGCGCAGAGGTGATCGTGCGGGCAGGTCAGGAGGGACTCACCAATGCCGTGCGACACGCAAATGCTCGTAACATCTGGCTGTCGTTGACTCAGGACCAGAGTAGCGTTCGCCTTGAAGTGCGCGATGACGGTGCACCGCGGGAACCACATCCAGTCGGATACGGAATTCGCGGAATGCAGGAACGCGTCGAATCGTTCGGTGGGTGTGTGCAAACCGAGGTGTCGCCCGAGGGCGGCTATACGCTTCAGGTGACCTTGCCCGCGGCGCAGCGGTCGTGAGTATCCGAGTGGCGCTGGTCGATGATCAGGACCTGGTGCGTGAGGCCCTGCAGACCTTGCTCGAGCGGTTCGGCATCGAAGTGACGCTGTCGGCCCGCGATGGTGCAGAACTGCTGGATCGGATCGGAAGTAGTTCGGCGCACGTGATTCTTGCGGATATTCGAATGCCTGGACTTGACGGCATCGCGCTGGTTCGCGAGTTGCGCACTCGCGGAGTGCAGACGCCGGTGGTGATGCTGACGACATTTGAGGAGAGTGACCTCCTGCTGGCGGCAGTCGAAGCGGGGGCGCAGGGATTCGTGCTCAAAGGCTCGACCTCAGAGGAGCTCATTGCCGCGCTCGAGCGGGCACGATGCGGTGAACGATGGCTGTCGCCGGTCGCGACACAGCCGGCTCGTCTGCGGCTGGCGGCGTCTCGCTCGCCGGAGGAGGGCCCATTCGAGCTCAGCGTGCGTGAGCTCGAAATCCTGAAGCTCCTCGCCGGAGGCTACTCGAACAAGGAAATCGCGCGCAGTCTGCATTTGGCTGACGGAACCGTCAAAAATTACGTTTCAGACATTCTTGCCAAGCTCGGAACACGCGATCGCACGAGGGCTGTTCTGAAGGCGATCACCCTGCGGCTTGTCTGAATTTACCAGGAGACTCGCATTCTTGCAGTACGGCACTGTTACCGAGCATCGGAGGGGCGCCCCAACTCGATTCGCTCTCCGCGACGGGCGGGAGCAATCCGCATTCCGCCTGATGCGTCCGTGCGCGCCCTCATGGTTTACCGGGCGCGCGGTATTGCCCCTCAGAGCGCACTGGGACCTGCTGCTGATTCGCGATGCGAGGACCGCATACGTGAACTGTGCAGAACTGTATTAAGATAAAGGCCCGCGTCGCCAAGTCGTCCCCGTCATCATGGATCGAAACGCTGAGCATGAAATTCGTGTGGCACTGATCGGATTCGGTCTCGGGGGTGCGAGTTTTCATGCGCCCCTGATCGCTGCCACGCCGGGCATGATGCTCGCGACGATAGTGACATCGAACGAGGAGCGCGCGACGCAAGCGCGGCGCACTTACCCCAACGCACGCATCATCGCCTCGACGAAGTCATTGTGGGCTGACGCAGGCGCTCATGACCTTGCGGTGATCACGACACCCAATCGCTATCACGCGACGCTTGCTCTGGAAGCGCTCGCCGTGGGACTTCCCGTCGTGCTCGACAAGCCTTTCGCGCGAACTGCTGCGGAGGCACTGCGCGTCATTCATTTTGCTCACGAGAAGAGATTGCCCATCATCCCCTATCATAACCGGCGCTGGGACGGGGAGTATTTGACCCTGCGGCGACTGATTGACGCGGGACGGCTCGGACGAATCTTCCGCTTCGAGTCTCGGTTCGAGCGGTGGCGCCCGCAATTGAAGGGTGGCTGGCGCGAGCGAGGCGACACGGACGAGGCTGGCGGCTTGCTGTACGATCTCGGCACCCATTTGATCGACCAGGCGTTGGCCCTGTTCGGCCCTGTGCAACAGGTGTATGCCGAACTGGATCGCCGGCGTACCGGCGCGCAAACGGACGACGATGCCTTTGTTGCGCTGACTCATGCCAATGGAGTGCGCTCACACCTGTGGACGAGCGCCGTGGCCGCGCATTTCGGTCCGCGCATGCGGGTTCTAGGGGAACGTGGCGCGTTCGTGAAGCAGGATGCAGATCCCCAGGAAGCCGCTCTGCGCGGCGGGAAGATTCCCGTCGGTCCGGAGTGGGGCGTCGAATTGCCCGACGCGTGGGGTTTCGTCACGGACGGTGTCGGCAAGCACCCTGTGCAGAGTGAGCCTGGCGCCTACCAGAAATTCTACTCGGGCGTTTGCGCAATGCTGCGCGGCGTCGCGCCGCCACCGGTTCTGCCTGAGGATGCCGTGGCGGGCCTGCAGATCATCGAGGCGGCGCAGCGTTCGGCCGCGGACCACCGTGTGATCGAGCTCAATACACAGCCGCGACGGTGAGGACCGGGCGGTGGCCACGGACGACACCGTGTGCCACTGACGCCTTGAGGCCAGGTGTGCATGTGCAGCGCTCGGCGACGGAGGACGCCTGCGTCCTTTCGGTACCACTCGGAGCGAGTTGCCGCAGAATTTTTCAGGCGGATGGTTCCGAAATCGCTAGCCTGGATTTCCACGCACCGCTATTGCGCTAAGAACAGGACGCCATTGTGCCCAGCTACCTCCCACGATCGCGATGGAACTGTCCCATTCGCGTTTCCCGTCTTGCACATGCAGAACTGCGGAACGGGAGCTATGGAATATCGAGGCTTCTAAAGAAGCCGGGCGGTGTCCACAGCGTCACTCGTGCTGGCCGGCAGGACAAGGTCGCAAGGGGTACCCTTATGGTCTTTGTATAGCGCTTGAGCGCCGCGTCCTTCCACTGGATGTCGAGAATGTCCAGGGCTATCTGATGAGTCGGTTGGCCCGGCTGGTCGAGCTTGCGGCAGGGACCCCACTTGAGGGAGAAGCGATGATCAGGGTTGGTACCGTCATAGATCATGGTGACGATGAGTTGATCGTGGTTCGGAGCGTAGCGCACAGGCCCAAAGTTGTCCGCCATCACGGTGGTGGCAGTGAATGTCATGGCAACCGCAACCGTGATATGGCGAACTTTCAGGTACATGGCGCGACCGCACACGGATTCCAGTTGGGCAACCGCGAGCGTACCCTTCCACCGCCTTGGTGCCGTAGAAGTTTCCCTCTCTCGCTTGGATTTGGCTGACTGGATTCGGCCCATCCACCGTGGAGACGGGCGGGAAAGGCGGGGGCGAGAATCGCCCTCCGCCTCCCGCGTCGCTCAGACCACTCATTCTCAGGCATTTCGAGAAGGTCGCACACGCAGCTTCATATGCCGGAAGCGGTGCCATTCGTCAGCACGTATGTGACATAAGTACCGTCTACCTGACCTGGCGCTCCCATACCACTTGTGGCAGTGTAAGTTTGCACTGATACATTGGCGGTAACTACTCACCCCCGAACGCTCCCGCTGCTGTGAACGGAGGCTTGACAACGTAGCGATTTGATCCTACGCTGCCGCCCCATCTTCGGGAGGGTACGGACTCGGCGGTGATGGGCGCGTATTTTGGATCCAAGGCGACCTCGGGGTTGTGTCAAGCGATCATCGCGCTGATGCCACCGCACGACACCTATATCGAGAGTCATCTCGGCGGCGGGGCGATCATGAAGCGCAAGCCCCCCGCGCTGCGCAACATCGGCATCGATCGCAATGAGCGCGCGCTGGAGACCTTCAAGTGTCCCTATCCGGTGGAGCTGGTACAGGGCTGTGCGCACCGGTTCCTGGCGAACTTTGCCTATCAGGGGCGAGAACTCGTGTACTGCGATCCGCCGTATCTGCACTCGACGCGCAGTTCCGACCGGCGCTATCGATTTGAC
>JBMFWZ010000169.1:0-5296 GCA_049964755.1 Steroidobacteraceae bacterium
GCAGCAGCAGCTCATCACCCGCCTCAGTGGCGCACTCGGGGTCGCACCGGAGCGCCTCACGGCACGGCGGCTCGCCGATCGAGCCTGGGAGCGGGAGTGGCTGCGCGACTTCCATGCCATGCGTTTCGGCGAGCGGCTGTGGATCTGCCCGCAGCATGAGCAGGTGGACGATCCCGATGCGGCAGTCATTCGGCTCGATCCGGGCCTGGCATTCGGCACCGGCACACACCCGACCACGGCGCTATGCCTGCAGTGGCTCGACGCCCATCCGCCGATCGACGGCGAGGTGATCGACTACGGCTGCGGCTCCGGCGTACTCGCGCTCGCCGCGGCCCGGCTCGGGGCGCGGCGCGTGCAGTGCTTCGACATCGACCCGCAGGCATTGCTTGCCACGCACGAGAATGCCGCGGTCAACGGTCTGCAGAGCCAGATTCGCCCGATCGCGGCGGCCGAGGCGCTCGCACCGCCCGTGGCGCTGCTGATGGCCAACATTCTGTGCGCCCCCTTGGTGGCCCTGGCGCCGCGCTTCGCCGCGCTGGTCGCGCCGTGCGGGGCGGTGCTGCTCGCCGGGCTGCTCGAACCCGATGCCGAGGAGGTCACCGCCGCGTACGCGCCGTGGTTCGAACTGAAGCCGTTCGCGACGCGCGAGGGTTGGATTGCACTGTCGGGACGGCGCCGCGACGAGGTACGGATCTGAATGTTCACCGTCTGTCCCAAATGCGGCCTCATGCTGGTCGTGACGACGGCGGACCTGCGCGCCGCGCAGGGCCACGTCCGCTGCGGCCGCTGCCGTAGCGTCTTCAATGCGCTCGAGTCGCTCGCCGAGACGCCCCCCCAAGACGGCGCGGCGACCGGCAGAACGGCCGCCCCCCCACCGCAGCCGGAGCCGACCGCCCTCCCCGAGACGCTCCAGAGCAGTCCAGCCGGAGACTTCGAGTGGATTGAGCCAGAGCCAGAACCAGAGCCAGAGCCAGAGCCAGCATTCGAGCCGCAGAGGACCTCGGCGCGACCGGCCGACGCGCAACCCCAGCCCCTCGCGCTCGAGGTGCAGACGCTGGCGCAACCCCAGCACGACGAGGACGACACTGTGCTGCATGCGCCACCGCCCTCGGATGAACCGCTCATCGCCGACGGCCCACAGGATGATGCCGCGCCGATCGAGCCCTCCCTGGCCGATGAACCCCCGCACGAATTTCAGCTGGACACCCCGCAGCGACACACCGGGGCGTGGTTCGCCGGCGCCCTGGTGCTCCTGCTCATCCTGGCGGGCCAGGCGTTGAACCACTACCGCGGGGTCCTGGCCACGATGCCGTCCGTGGGTGCGAAGATCCTGGCGGTCTACGGCGCACTCGGCATCCCGGTCGTGCCACTGTGGAACGTGCGCGCCTACCAAGCTCGCCAGCTCGGTGCGACGGTGAGCGGCAGCAATCCCCATCAGATCACGGTACGGGCCAGCATCGCCAACCAGGGCCCCTGGCCGCTGCCGCTGCCGCTGCTGCGCGTGACGCTGCAGGACCGCTACGGACGCACGATCGCGGCACGCGAGGTAAGGCCGAACGATTATCTCACTCGCGGCCTCAGCGATACCTCCATGATGGCACCCGGGGAGCGCATCGACGCCACCGTCGCGTTCGTCAATCCGGGCACGCAGGCCGTCGGGTTCGAGATCGACGCGTGCCTGCGCGAGGGCAGCCACGTGGTGTGCGCGCACGGAGCGCACTGATGCTGCGCATCGGTCCCTACACACTGCCATCGCGCGCGGTGCTCGCCCCCATGGCGGGCGTGACCGACCGCCCGTTCCGTATTCTCTGCCGCCAGCTCGGCGCGGGGCTCGCCGCCTCGGAGATGCTCACCTCCGATGCACGGTTGTGGCACACACCAAAATCACGCCGCCGCCTCGACCACAGCGGCGAGCCGGAACCGCGCGTGGTGCAGCTCGCGGGCGCCGACCCCCAGGTGCTGGCGCAGGCCGCTCGCCTCAGCGTCGAGCGCGGCGCGCAGATCATCGACCTGAACATGGGCTGCCCGGCGAAGAAGGTGTGTGGCAAGGCGTGCGGCTCAGCGCTGCTGCGTGATGAGACGCTGGTCGCGCAGATCCTCGCGGCGCTCGTCGCCGCAGTGGACGTACCCGTGACGCTGAAGATCCGCACGGGCTGGGATCCGGACCATCGCAACGGCGTCGCCATTGCGCAACTCGCCGAGCGCTGCGGCATTCAGGCGCTGGCGGTGCACGGCCGGACGCGTGCCGATTTTTATCAGGGCGCGGCGGAATACGAAACGATCCGCGCCATCAAATCCACCGTGCGCATCCCGATCTTTGCCAACGGCGACATCCGCTCACCGGCCGATGCACGCAAAGTGATTGATTTCACTGGGGCCGACGGCGTCATGATCGGGCGCGCCGCGTTCGGCGAACCGTGGATCTTCCGCGCCATCGAAGATTTCCTCGCGGTGCGGCCCGCCGCGCCACCCTCGCGCGCCGAGGTGCGTGATATCATCCTCGCTCACCTCGATTCCCTGTACGGATTTTACGGCGAGGAGACAGGCGTGCGCATTGCTCGCAAACACATTGGCTGGTATTGCGAACGATGCTTTTCCGATCCGGAGCCGATTCGTGTCGATTTGATGGCGGCGCAGGACGTGCGCGAGCAGTTCGCGCGTGTGCGTCGGCATTTCGACGCATGGGCTGCAGATTGCGCACGCGCGGCCTGAAGCGCCATCGAAAACGCGGGAAAATCACATGACAGCAAAAAAGAAAATCGCCCAGTGGCGCGATGGGGGCATCCGCGTCACGGCCGGGGAGTTGCCGCTGCGCAGTCATGCGGAGCGGGCGCTCAGCGATTACTTCATGAACCTCAACGGCTCGCATCCTGCGGGCCTGTACAACCTGGTGTTGCGCGAGGTCGAGGAGCCGCTGTTTCGCGTCGTGCTCGATTATGTCGCGGGCAACCAGAGCCGCGCGGCGGACATCCTCGGGATCAACCGCGGCACGCTGCGCAAGAAGCTCAAGCAGTTCGGCTTGACTCACTGACGAGTTGTGATGAATCAGACCGTGCGGCCCGTTCGACGGGCATTGCTTTCCGTTTCCGACAAGACCGCCCTGGTGGAATTCGCGCGAGGTCTTGCGCATCACGGGGTAGAGATCCTCTCGACCGGCGGCACGGCGAAACTGCTCGCCGCGCACGGACTCACGGTGCGCGAAGTGTCGGCCCATACCGATTTCCCGGAAATCATGGACGGGCGCGTCAAGACGCTGCACCCGAAAATCCACGGTGGACTGTTGGGGCGGCGCGGCACCGATGAGCAGGTCATGGCGCTGCACGGCATCGAGCCGATCGATCTGCTCGCAGTGAACCTCTACCCGTTCGCTGAAACGGTCGCGCGCCCCAACTGCAGCTACGCCGAGGCGATCGAGAACATCGACATCGGCGGCCCGGCGATGCTGCGCGCCGCAGCGAAGAATCACGACGCGGTCACCGCGACCGTGGATCCGGCCGACTACGCCCGAATCCTCGCCGAACTCGACGCGCACGGCGGCGTCAGCGCCGCGACGCGCGCGGACCTCGCCACCAAAGTCTTCGCGCACACGGCTCGCTACGACGCGATGGTGGCTGCATACCTCGCCCGACAGCATTCCGAGGCGCACACGCTGCCGGCGGCGCTGCCGTTGGCGTTCGACAAGGTCAGTGACCTGCGCTACGGGGAGAACCCGCATCAGCGCGCCGCTCTGTACCGAGATGCGCTCGGCGGCACCGGGCTTGCGCAGGCCCGCTTGCTGCAGGGCAAAGAACTCTCCTTCAACAATATCGCTGATGCAGACACCGCCGTGGAGTGCGTGCGCCAGTTCGATGAGCCGGCCTGCGTCATCGTCAAGCACGCCAACCCCTGCGGCGTGGCGCTGGGCGCCGGACTGCTCGAGGCATACGAGCGCGCCTACCGCACCGACCCGACGTCTGCCTTCGGCGGCATCATCGCCTTCAACCGGCCGCTCGATGCCGCGTGCGTCACCGCCATTATCGGCCGGCAGTTCGTGGAAGTGATTGCCGCACCGGCGGTCACGGCCGGGGCGGCGGCAGCGCTCGCTGCCAAACCCAACGTGCGCGTCATCGAACTCGGTGAGCTGCGCGCGAACAGCGGCGACGGACTGGAGTACCGCAGCGTCTCCGGGGGACTGCTGGTGCAGAGCCGCGACAACGGCCGCGTGGGGGCGTCCGATCTTAAGGTGGTCACGCGCCGCCAGCCGACGCCGGAAGAACTTGCCGACCTGTTGTTCGCCTGGCGCGTCGCGAAGTTCGTCAAATCCAATGCCATCGTGTACGCGCACGATCGCTGCACCATTGGCGTCGGCGCCGGGCAGATGAGCCGGGTGTACTCCAGCCGCATCGCGGCGATGAAAGCCGCCGACGAGCACCTGAAGGTCGAGGGCGCCGCGATGGCCTCCGATGCGTTCTTCCCGTTCCGCGACGGTCTCGACGTGGCCGCTGAGTACGGCATCAAAGCCGTGATTCAACCGGGTGGCTCGCGCAATGATCCGCAGGTCATCACCGCCGCGGACGAGCACGGCATGGCAATGGTCTTCACCGGCATGCGCCATTTCCGCCACTGAGCCGCCCATGAAAATCCTCATCATCGGTGCGGGCGGACGGGAACACGCGCTCGCCTGGAAATGCGCTGACTCGGCGCGCGTGACCGAGGTGCTGGTCGCGCCCGGCAACGCTGGCACCGCGCTCGAGCCGAAGTGCCGCAATGTGGCCGTAGCGGCGGAAGACATCCCGGCGCTCGTCGCGCTGGCGCAGTCCGAAGGCGTCGCGCTCACCATCGTCGGCCCGGAAGGTCCGCTGGTCGCCGGGCTGGTCGATGCGTTCCAGGCCGCCGGCCTGCCGTGCTTCGGTCCGACCCGAGCGGCGGCACGCCTGGAAGGCTCCAAGGCCTTCACCAAAGACTTTCTGGCCCGGCACCGCATACCGACCGCCGGCTCGCGTACCTTCACGCGCGAGGACTACGATCCAACCTGGCTCGAACAGCAGTCGCTGCCGATCGTGATCAAGGCCAGCGGCCTCGCCGCCGGCAAAGGGGTGATCATCGCCGAGACGCTCGAGGAAGCGCGCGAGACGATCGGGGCGATGTTCGCCGGCCGCTTCGGGCGCTCCGGGGAGCAGGTGGTCGTGGAGGAATTCCTGCACGGCGAGGAAATCAGCTTCATCGTCATGGCCGACGGACGGCACATCCTGCCGCTCGCCACCTCGCAGGACCACAAGCGGCGCGATGACGGCGATCGCGGACCGAACACCGGGGG
>JBMFWZ010000170.1:0-5166 GCA_049964755.1 Steroidobacteraceae bacterium
GACCACATCGCTCGACTCGTTCACGCTGACCAGGTGCCGCGATACGCTGCACCGGCGCGTCACGAGGGACAAGCCGTGATGCGTCACTTCGCGCGGGTGTCGCTCGCGGTAGCGCCGTTGTCGTTCGGCATGTCGACGCGCTCCCCGGGGGGTGCGCTGGTAGCGGGCGCCGGCGCGGCGTACCGACTCCCGGCGAGCGAGCTCCGCGCAATCCCCGGGGCAGTAGAGGTTCCCGCAATCACATTGCGCGCAGATGCACACCTGCATCCCGCAGCGACGGCAATGGTAGAGCCGGTAGGTTGCCGGCGCCTCGAGCAGCCCCAAGACCCCCTCCCCGACGGCACTGGACAGCGCCGCGGCGGCGAGGCATAAAGGCTCGGCAAAGCTGCCTCCGACGGCGCTGCGCACCGAGGGCCCGGGGTCTGACGCCAATCAAACGACCCGGGCCTTCGTTTATGGTGCGTCTCTTGCCCTCAGCATAGCCGAAGCAGACAAAACCGCACCCGGGGCGCTGGTGCGCACACCCCCAGAAGTCCAATCGCAGAAGTAGATCTCTGCCCGGCCGGACGGCCGGTCAGACCGCGCCGCCGCTGCGCGGCGACGCGCCAAAGAACGACGTATAGAGGGGGAAATCGGATGAAGACGAGAGAGGCGGAATTAACCGCCCTCGAGAATCAGGCGGTCATCTCAAAAGCGCGCCCAACCCCAGAATCAGGCGGTTCGTGGTCACCGTTCACAAAGGGTGCCGGGCCCATGTCATTCACATCACCGCCGCAGACCCTTGGCCCGCGAACCAGCACTATTCCGGCACAGCCGAGCCCGCCTCGTGGGCGCCCCTTGCTTTTCAAGGTCGTCGTCTCCAGTGTGGGCAAGGGTCCGCCAATCGTCCCAGATTTTTGGGGTACTCTCTCCGGTGGCCGGAAAACTCAGCGAGCATTGATGCTTCTGTAACCTTCCAAAATCATCGCCCAGAGGCCGGCTCGTCGCGCAGCGTCGTAAGTCTCAGAGGAGCAGCTCTTCGCTCCGTTCACGCAGATCCGACGCGAGCTCAACTCATTCGCACCGCCTCCGCGCACGCTATTGGACGTGAACATAGGCGTACTCGGCAGGAGCGTGGGGCGATACTCAGCAATGATTCTCGCCAGCACCGGGACCGCAGTCGGATCGGCGTGTGCACCACTTTCGTCTCGGAGAGCCAGCGGCAGGAGCATCGTACGAGTCAGGCCGAACGATTGGAATGATGCCAGCATACCGAGGAGCCGGCCGCCTTCGAAAGCGCTGATGCCGGCGAGAACATCGCGAATAGTGGTCAGTAGATTGGCGTGGGGGAGGGGCAGCGCCTTGGGGGGCGACTCGGCACCATTGGTGAAGAGCACCACCACGGGGTCGATCCTCGCGACGAACTTGAGACTGAGCCACGAATGGCGGGTGCCTAAAGCGGCAGCAAACTTTGTCCGCGCCGAATCGGCTTCACTGGAGTTGAGTCACGGGGCGACGTGATCTGCGCATTGATCGCGTCGCTGGCGCGCACGCATCCTGCTCGAGCGTCAATTGGTGCTGTTGAGAGTCGGCGGGTCTGTGTACAAACGGGCCTTGGCAGGGTGCAGCGTCAATACGCTCACAGCTCCCGCCGACGAACCGGTCTACCGCACGGTCACGGAATTCCATGTACGGCAGCCGGTTCCGGTCGCGAAGGCGGGGACGGCTACGCAGAAGCGCGTGCGGGAGGAGGAGTTGCTGCTGGTTGCGCCGACAGTTCTCCGTTGGGCTTGACAGTCTCGTTTACTGCCACGGCAAGGCTCATGAGTTTGGCGGACGGATTCATGCTGTCGACCATGGAGCTTGGCATCAGGATCGTCGCGCCTCTTTGCAGAGTCGTCTCATAGATGATATTCATCGCTCGAAGTTGCAGCGCCATGGGGTGATTGACATAAGTCTCTGCGGCAGCGACGAAACTGCCCGCGATTGCCGCTTCGGAGGAGCCGAGGATCACCCGCGCCTGCTTCTCTCGCTCGGCCTGGGCTTGGCGCGACATCGCATCTTGGAGGGCGGCAGGGATAATGACGTCGCGGATCTCGACCGATCCAACTGACAGGCCCCACGGTGCGGTCTTCACGGCCATCTCGGCCTTCAGTCGCTCGTCGGCCTGCTTCCGATCGGACAGCAGCGTTGCAAGCATTGTTGAGCCGATCATCTCGCGAAGCGAGGTTTGCGCAACCCGATCCAACGCCTCTCGATAATTGGTGATGGCGAGGGCTGCCTTTTCGGCGTCGTTCACATGCCAGAACACGATGGCATCGACGTTTACCGGCACGGTGTCTTTTGTTAGCGATTGCTCGGCATTAAAGGCGGAGGTCTGAATACGTGAATCGATGACCGCGATCACCGAGTCAATGACGGGTATGATCGCGAAGAGGCCCGCTCCTCTCACGCTCTGCAGCTTGCCGAGCCTCAGGATCACGAATTTCTGCCACACGTCCGCCATTTTGAGCGAAGAGGCGATCAGCATGGCGGCGGCGATGAAGACGAGCCCGAGGTAAAGGTTGACGAAGTAGCCGACCGCAGCTCCTGCGACCAGGCAGACGAATACGAGGAATGAGGTGACCGGATTCATGGACCTTACTCCGTGCACGCAGTTGACGAGCGGAATAGCGTATGCCGATCTGTCCGAACCATCCGTGCGACGGCGTACTTAACGTGATGCTTCTCCCATAGGTGGTGGGGCGGTGACGGAGCTGTATTGGAGACTTGCCATCGACAGTGTTTCATTGCGTGCCCGTTCCTGGAGGCTGACGGCGAATATGTACTAGTCTTCGACCCATTCGAAGACAGCAAGCCGCGCCTCCACGCGCATTTGAAGGCGCCGCAGATCTAACAGCGCGCACTCCAGAGAAGCGAAGAAGCTCTCGGCCATTGCAGTGTGTGCCTTGTGAGAGGTGAACGACTCCCGTGGGTGAGATACCCACCCAGTCACTCTCGTTCCGGCCGGAAGCACTTGGAGCGATCCAGGAGACTGCTTGCCTTTTAGATTCCGTAACGCGCATCGTGTTCGGCGCGCGCTCCTGGGCAAGCCGGGCAGCGGCTTGTGAGGGGAACTCCCACTCCTCCTTGAGCTGGCGGTTCTCGCGTTTCAGCTGCGTCAATTCCTGACGCTCCGCGCTCGTCAATCCGCTGTTGCTGCGGTCGGCGTCTCGATCAGCCCGTTTTACCCAGGACTGGATCGGTCAATAGGAACAGACAAACTCACGGCTCGGCTGCTTCGGTGCGCGCCCGGCTCGCAACCAGCGCGACCATCTGCTGCTTGAATTCTGGTGTGTACCGATGATCCGATTATGACCTGGACTTGGTCATACTCGAACCGTCCAGTATGAACTCTGAGGTGTCCACCCAAGCGGGGTAAATCCAGTGCGACGGCGCGAATCGCCTGCTCAAGGCGCTCATCGGCGTACCCCTGTACCCGCAGGAAGCGGAATAACGACCGTAACGTGGTCGGGACGCGCTTCATTGAGCGAGGCGAGAATCGATCCCTCAGCGACAGGACGAACCGCACTACCGCGGCAGGCTTCAGTCGCGTCGGATCCATCGGATCCTCGCGAAGGGAAAATCGCAGGAACGAGCGGACAAATCGCTCGTAGTCGCGCAATGTAGGTGGTTGCAGGCCTCGCACGCGCTGCTGGTGCTTGCCGATATGTCTCGACAAGGGACTCGAGTGCCCGGGAATCGTGAATAGCCATGGCATGCTCCTTGCTGGCTGGAATGGCCGACCGGAGCATCTGGACGATGCGCAGTTCTTCAAAGAAGCGAGCACGCGAAACCCCTCAGCGAGCAAGCACTTACCCACCTTCAGCCGGTCAGGCTGTGCATAGGCCCGCACGGCGCATAGACCGGCCTATGCAGATCTCTGCATAGGCCGGTCAACTCCAGTTCAACTCTAGCGCGCCAAATGGGTCTCAATCGAGGGCCGCATTCGCGGCGCTGCGGTGGGTCCCGTAACAGTTGTCGTCAGGTGATCGATGCGCTGGTCGCCCCCTGCGCTATTGCGCGTGCAGTCATGACCGGCTATCGCGCATAATTGCGCGTATGGAACCTCGATCCAACGTTCTGCGCATTTCCGCCCAGGTCTCCATCCCACTGGATGAGATCGAGCTGACGGCCATGCGTGCACAAAGCGCTGGCGGACAAAACGTCAATAAGGTTTCGAGCGCCATTCACTTGCGCTTCGATATCGGCGCCTCGTCATTGCCCCCGTTCTACAAGGAGCGGCTGCTGCGTGTGTCCGATCAGCGCATCAACAAGGAGGGGGTGTTGATCATCAAAGCGCAGCAGCACCGCACCCAGGAGCGCAATCGTGCCGCCGCACTCGAGAGACTGCAGGAACTGATCCGCAGTGCCACCGTGGTTGCCAAGAAGCGCATCGCTACCCGACCGACGGCGGGGTCGCGCAAGCGACGTCTCGAGGCGAAAGATCAGCGGGGAAAAACCAAGGTTTTGCGCCGCAGCGTCATCGAATAGGCCGCGGTCGAATGGCGCTTCGAAATAGTCGCGAATGCTCACGATCCGTCCAATCAACCCGTTGCTGAAGCGTACTGATAGATCGTCCGTGACGATGTCGCATCAGGGTTCGCGGCAGGATGCCTCACAATGCGTGTTCGGCTGTGCAGCGGAAGCACGCGGGCGCGAGTGACGGAGCCGCACCGGGGAGCGCAGACAGGCGTTTGCGCGGCGTCCAAAAGTTTTTGATCGCCGCTGAGGTGTGCTACCAGCTGCCGTTTAGTGAGACGTAATATCCGCGTTGACCGTGCTTGTTGGCGATGTTTCCAAGATTGGCGAATGCTGCGGTAATCGAGAGATTCTTGACGGGGAAATACGCCAGAAAAACGTCTTGCCAGTCGTCCTCGCGATATGCGGAGAGGTTGTTCGGCTTCTGCCGATACTCGCCTCCGAGGACGATGTGATCAGTCAAAAATACCCCGAGGCTCCCCTCGGCGAGCAGGTGATATCCGCCCAGGTCACCACCAAAGCCGAGCAAACCGATCTGGTTGGCTTCACTCTCACGTAGCGTGACATCAGCGATCCAGGTGTGATCGAAGGGTCCGGCGAGCCATATTTTAGTCGCACTCAGATACACATCGAGCCCGTTGGCGTGCCTGGCGCCGAGTGCGTGCG
>JBMFWZ010000171.1:0-5116 GCA_049964755.1 Steroidobacteraceae bacterium
AACAACCCGCGCGTCGATTTCAGTGGCACTTATCACCTCTTTAAGAACCTCGATAACATCCCAGACGGCAGTTCCCACTTCTCCGTCTCCTACGTGGACGGCAATAACAACCCGCGCGTCGATTTCAGTGGCACTTATCACCTCTTCAAGAACCTAGATAACATCGGGGATGGCTCGACTTACGCTCGCTTCCCGCTTCAGAATTTCGACAACATGTCTAATCGGCGCATCTCGACCGTTGCAGGCGCAATTTCCCCGCTCGGCTCGATTGTCACGGGCGGCGTGCAGATTGCATTCTCTTACACCTCTACAACCGACAGCATCACTATCAGCTGGACATTGCCTGGCACTACGAGCACCAACCCTGTAGTGCTGCGCATGGACGGCACGCAGACCTCGATCCCGTATGGCAGCGTTACGATCAGCGGCCTAGCCTCCAGCACCTCGTTTATAGCGGCTCCGTACGTTGACGAGGCGAACGAGACAATTGCCTTTGTGACCGGCGAGACAGGCGCGACTGGCTCCCCGGCAATCCTATACCCAGGTACTACTATGCCTGTGGTTGTCGGCTGGCAGCAGTCGCTTCAGGGAAACCTCCCGCTCGGCACGTTCCAGGCCTCCACGACTTCGTCCGGTAGCGGCGGCGGTAACGGAAGCACAGGGTGCTGCCTGAGGGGGGATCAGCTCATTGAGTGCATGTTCAATGGGTCCCTTTATCTCCTCCCGGCACGTGAACTGACTAAAGAACACAGACTGTTCTCCATTCCGGGGTGTATTCGGATCGTTGCGCTACGCACCGAGTCGTGGGCGGAGTGGTATCACGTCCGGTTGAGCAACGGCAAGACGCTTGTGGTGGCCGGCGATCACCGTTTCGTAGACCCGTGCGGCGAGCAGGTGCACGCCAAAGACCTGCGCCTGCAACAGGTGCTGCAAGCCGCAGATGGGTACGTCGAGGTCGTGCAACTGGAGTTGGACCGCAGCCAAAATCACAAGGTGAGCATCGAGGTAGAGGAACCGCATGTCTACTACGTCGATGGAATCCTGGCCCACAACAAGGCGCTCTGCTGATGAAAACCTATTACACCTTCGCCACGCCGCCCGACCTTACGACCTATCACCCGCGCGGTCACTATCACTGGATGGAGCTGCCGAGTGGTGGGTATGTCTGCGTGCTCGACTCAGGTGCCGAGCCGCATCCGAGCTGGACGGCGCTTCCAGAGTTGCTGGACCACGCGACTCCCGCAGGGTTGAAAGATTTTGGGTGCTCACCGACCGACAATATGTTTCACACTGCGACAAAACTGGCCAAAGCCAATCCGCTTTTTCGGCCGGAGTGATCCATGAACACGCTGCTTGAAATGGTGACGCGAATGACAATGGAGAAGCTGAAACTCCCCGCGGCAGTTGCCGCATATGTCGCGCTTGGCGGCGTTCTTCTGATGGGCGCGCTCGCGTTCGGGGTACTGTCGCCGTTTTTTGGAGGCTTCGCGCGCGCAGATAGAGTGAATCGGATTGCTCGTGAACTCAATGCGCACGTCGCGCAGATCGCCCGAGACGACAACTCGCACTGGGCGAACCAGACGGCCACCGCGCTGCTGCGCATGGATCAGACTCGGTGCCGATTGCCGCAAGGACAACTGCGCAGTATGTACGATCAACTCATTCAGGTTCGTCAGCAGGAGTACTATCACCTCACCGGCCAATACTACCCACTGCCGAGGTGTACGGACCTATGACCGACATGACCCGTTTGCTGGCCGCGACCAGCGCTGACGAAGGCTTCCGCGCGACGCCGTACCGGGACACGCAAGACCTCTGGACTATCGGCGAGGGCCGCTGCCTCGAGACGCATCCGCTGAGCGGCCCTGAGTGGAAAGCGCTCCTTGATGCGGGGCAGATCTCCGTCAGCATCACGCACGACGGCGCCGATTCGCTCATGCGTGAACAGCTGCTCGCCATCGAGGCGAAGCTTGCTGCGGATTACCGGGATTTTTGGGCGCAGCTGAACGACGCGCGGCAGAACGCGTTGATCGAGATGGCCTACCAGCTTGGCGTCGAGCACGAGGAAGAATTTCACGACATGCTCGGCGATATTCGCATCGCGCTGCGGCTGAACACGCCCGGTGCATGGGGCGCCGTCCGCGCCGCGGGGCTCAATAGCCTTTGGGCTAAGCAAACCCCGGCGCGCGCGGTGCGCGTAATGACGCAACTCGCTACGGGGCAATTCCAGTGAGCCGCACCACACTCGCCGCGCTCTTGATGCTGGCCTGCGCACCAGCGTGGGCGGCAAAAGTCCAAGTGAGCTGGACAAACCCCACGACGAACACCGATGGCACTGCGCTGACCAATCTGGCGTCTGTGACGGTCGAGTGGGGGTCCTGCAACGGGAGCGCCTTCGGCACACTCCAGAATTCCGTGACGGTCCCAACCACCACGCCAGGCGCAGCGATGCACGCTTGGGCCTTCCCGGTGAACCTCTCGCCAGTCTGCATCGAGGCATTCGCCACCAATGCCGCCGGGGAAAATAGCGCCCCGAGTAACGTCGCCATTTGGACGCCACCGGCTACGCTCGGCACGCCCGAGACGATAGGCGTAGTCCTTCACTTTTTCCCGAGGAAACACTCATGAGCAAAATTGTTCCGCTTAAAGACTTCGGCATTCCGGTCAACAGCGCCATCCCGGCGACCGATCACATCATCGCGTACTATGGGCCGCATCCCCTTGACTTGACAAACGAGGAGGCGATCTACGCGCAGCGTGCGCGCATTGACTGCGGCCCCATATCCGGGCTTAAAGTGGTCACCGACTCCGCGGGCGCAAGCGTGTGGGACCTCAGCGAAATCGCTTCGTCTCTGCCGACTGGGCTATCCGGTTCGTATGACTTTGTGTTCACGAACATGGATGCAAACGGAAACGAGTCAAACTTCTCCCCTATACTTACAGTAGAGATCGACACTACCGTCCCTTTGGCACTCGGTCAGCCGGTCGAGCTCTGACCGCACTGGCCGAGGCTTGTAGAGCGTTCGGTACTGGATTCGAGAAACTTGCAGAGGCGGCTGATGCGTTTGCAAAATCTGAAATGGAGGAGTAGGCCTGTCAAATGCGCCCATCCGGGCTGCACCGCTCTGCGTGGGTCATCTCCGAATGCGCTCTATTGCACCGAGCATGGCTCCATCAGGTGGCGTAGGCGGCGCTACAAGGAGCTTTCGATGCGGGCTGAGCCGCCGCGGACGGAGGAGGCGATCCGAGCGGATCTCGCTCAGATGCTCACCGCCGTGGTCCGTCGGTTCGACGCTCAACTCGCACAAGACCGCCACGCGCACGCCGAGGAGTAATCGATGAACGCGCTACAGACGATGCTCACCGACGCTACCGGCACGTACGAGATCGCGAAAGCGAGCGGCGCGCTCGTGGTGATCACCTACCTCGGGCTATCCATATACGCCGTAGTGTGGAAAGGCCAGACCTTCGACCCGCAGAGCTTCGGGATCGGGGCCGGGGCAGTCATCGCCGCGATGGGAGCGGCGCTGAAGCTCACCCAGAAACCGAGCGCCACGCCATGAGCATCGTTGGAGCAGTGCTCGGCTGGACGGGCCTCCCGCAGTGGGCGCTCGAGCTCATCGCGGTCGGCGTCGTGGCGGCCGGTGCCGTCGGGGCGTTTTGGCTCTACCACCATCACGTCTACGTCGAGGGCATCCACGCGCAGCAGGCGGCCGACCAGCGGGCGAGCGCGAAGGTAATAGCACAGGCCCGCGCGGAAACGAAAGCCGCGGTGGCGACCGCTCAGGCTGCCCATGACGCCTATATCCAGGAGATCGCCCATGAAGCCGTTACTGCCGCTCGTCACCCTCTGCCTGCTGTCCGGCTGTGCCTCGACTCATACCCTGGCGCTTCCAGTGTGCCCCAAGCCGGCGCCGCTCACCCCGGAAATGCGCATCCCGGCCCCACCCCCGGGGGAGTTCCAGCGCTGCATGCGTCAGGTCATCGTGTACGCGCAGGGAGGGGCCCCGATATCTCCGGGCTGCTCGACCTTCTTGCTCGGCGGGCCGACCAAGTGAGCGCGGAGCTGCGCGAGTATCAGGCAAGAAACCCATGAAATCCTTTGTCGTAGCCTACCTGAAGAGCGTTTTGATCTCGCTCGATATGCTGGGGTCCGCCATTCTGCTCGGTAAGCCGGATGAGACCATCTCGGGCCGCACTGGGCGCGCGGAGCTCGCCCGCAGATGGTGGGGGCTTCTGTTCGCACCGCCCATCGATGTGCTGATGCATCTGCTCGGCGCATATCCGCACTGGCGCGGCCACTGCCTGCACGCGATCCTGGGCGACACCTTGCGCGCTGAAGCTGCGGTCAAAGCGGACGCGGCAGACCTTCCCGTTGCCCTTTCAGACATGCGCAGCGGCGTCTCACCCACCGACGACACTTGCTGAAGCACTCAGGTGGGGCGCCTACTTGTTGTGCGTCGGCGTTGCCCCCGGCTCCGCAATGTGCCGGGACCCCGTGAAGTTTCTCGCCGGGACCTACTGGTAGTGCTCGCATGTGCTCACGAGGGGCTCTCGGTGTTAGCCTGTGGAGAGAATGTCAGTCCTGTTTGCATGTGAATGCGGATGGGCAGTTCTCGGTGAAGCAGGAATCCCCGTCGTTTACGGCGGGGAGCAGTCAAGTTTCTCGTACCTTCTGTTCGGCGCACTCGCGCTGCGCGGCGTCAATAATCGGTTTTAGCTTGTTCAGCCATTCGTGAAGATGGGCACCGCCCAGTAGGCCGCCAGACCGAGAAGGAGAGAGACCAGAGCGACCCCTAAGGAAACGTTGACGAGCAGCCCCTCGCATCGAAGTAACGTCGCGTTCTTGGTGATCGCCTCATCCAGCTGCTTTCCAAGAGCGTCGAGCAGCTCAGCTTCTGTTGCCCACCTTCGCTCGTCTGCATATGTCGTCTTGGCCCAATTGCGGAGGTTTTTTGGAACGGCGCCGGCGCCCATAAAGTCCCGCGAAGCGCCTGCAATTGCTGCAACGATTGAGGCAGCCAGCAGTAGGGACGCTGTGATCCCGCCAGCCCACACCAGTCTCAGGCTCGGGTGCGCAGCACCGATATAGGCAAGGAGCGCCGCTAAGAGCGCC
>JBMFWZ010000172.1:0-5102 GCA_049964755.1 Steroidobacteraceae bacterium
GCCCTGCCGCGCAGCCCGGCGAAGCGGCCGTCGTCGGAACCCGCGCCGACCGCTGCTGAGGCGATGACGATTCGTGTCCTTCCGGCAGGGATGCGTGACTGGCGATGTGGGAGGTTGCTAGCGTTGTGACGACGCCCATTTCGGGCGGTTGGAGCGACGCATGAACAGAACTGAGAACGGTCCGGTGCCGGAGTTGATTCGACTGCGGCGACGGCTGGATGAGTATCGCCGAGGCAGCAGTCCCGGCAAGGCGCTACCGGGATGGGCGTGGAGTGAGGCGGGGCGCTTGGCACGGCGTCATGGGGTGCACCGGACAGCGCGGGCATTGGGGCTGGAGTACAACAAGCTCAAGCGTACGAGCGGCGCCGGTCCAGTAGCGGCATCAGCAGGCAGGACGGTGAAGCACTCGCGTGCACGCGGTGGAGCGGTAAAGTTCCTCGAGCTGCCCAACGCATTGCCGGCGCAAGGCCAGATGTGCCGTGTGCGTCTTGCGGGACCTGCCGGAGAGCATCTTGAGTTGCAGGTGACCCCGGGGGCTGCCAAGGATATGGTGCTCGAGCTGTGCCGCGCGGGCTGGGGAGCGCAGCGATGATCCAGATCACGCCGCAGATGCGGGTGCTGGTGGCGATTGATCCTGTCGACTTTCGCCGCGGGATTGATGGACTCAGTCAGCTGTGCCGTGGTCTGCTTTCAGTTGACCCCATGGATGGCACGGTGTTTGTGTTTCGCTCCCGTTCGGCGAAGAGCCCAAATACTTGAGCCACACGCTGCGCTTTGGACTGGGACATCGTTATAGGTTCCTGCCGGCAACGGTCGGCAACGACTGGTCCTACCTGAATACACTCCCCGGTCAAAGCGCGCCGGCAATCACGGCGACCAATGTAATGCCTGATCTCGCGGCGGCTATGTCGCTCGACCCTGAATTGCAGGTCATGGTCAACGCAGGGTATTTCGACTTGGCGACCCCGTACTTCGCACAGGATTATCAAATGCATCAGCTGCCGATGCGCAGATCGCTTGAGCGTAATATCCATTTCCATTACTACCATTCCGGGCACATGATATATGTCTCGCCGCACGCTCTTGCACGGCTGCACGGTAATATTGTCCACTTCATTCGCGCCACAGAAGATGCCGGGCCCGGGCAAAGCAACGGCGCCCGCGGTATTGCTGCCACACGTGCGCGAGGCAAGTGAGCCAAGACGGGCCGTGAAATCCATAAACGCCCATGCAGCTCTCTTCTCACCAGGTTTGAGAGTGACTGCCTCCTCGGGTCGCTTTGATCTACTCGGCAACTAAGGCGCGTAAATCAATGACGGTATCAAGTGGTGTGCCCGTGTGCTACACCGCTTGGGCATGGAGGCTGCGCTTTCCGAGTTGAAACGCAAGCTGCGTTCGATCTGGCCACACCTGGATGAGCGCACTCGCCGCCTGAGGGCGGCGAATGAAGCGATGAGCCAGGGCTGAGGCGGAGTGTCGCTGCTGCAGCGGGCGAACGGCCTGTCGCGCCAAGCGATCCTCAACGATATACGGGAGAGCGGTACAGGCGAAGCGCTGATGCCGGGGCGGCAGTCCATACCGGGTCCCGATCCTGAGCTGCGTAAGTCCCTCCCCGATACGCGACCGCGTTGTCAAAGACCGCCTCAGGCCGACGCGTAGCGCGTCACGCCGGCGCGGCTGGCCGCGCGGCGCAGATCGGCATCGAGCGTGGGCAGCGGCAGAATCGTGCGCAGTGCGAGCTCGAGATAAGAGACGTCATATGAGGACAGCGTCGATGACGCCCGGCGCCTCAACTGGCTCGCCGGCGTCTACGTCGATGATTTATGGGCCCTCAACTCGCGCCTCACGGCGAATGTGGGGCTGCGCTGGGACCGTCTCACCGGGTTCACCAACGGCAGCCAGCTCGACCCCACCATCAACCTGACCCTCAAGGCCGGTGCCGGCACCGCGCTGCACGCGGGCTTCGCCCGCTATTTCCAGACGCCGATCTTCCAGGGCATCTCCCCCAACGCGCCGGCGGCGTTCCTCGGCACCACGGCGGGGGGTACGCCGGGTTCCGTCGACCCCCTGCCCGAGGATGACCGGGTGTGGGATGTAGGCGTGCTGACGCACATCAGCCCGCGACTGACCGTCTCGCAGGACAACTACTTCGAGCGCACCCGGCACTACCTCGACACGGGGCAGTTCGGCGTCGTACCGATCTTCGCACCGTTCAACTACCGCAACGGCCAGATCTGGGGCAGCGAGCTCGGTCTGCGCTATCGGCGCGTCTCGCTGTCGGCCTATGCGAATGTGACGGTCGGCCGGAACCTGCAGAAAGGCATCGCGACCGGGCAGTTCAACTTCGATGCCGCGCAGCTCGCCTATCTCGACTCCCACTACATCGTGCTCGATCATCAGCCGCTCTTCGGCAGCAGCGCCGGGGTGAACGCAACGTGGCGCGGCTGGGCGTTCAGCCTCGACGGGATCTTCAGCTCCGGCCTGCGCGGCGGGTTCGACGACGAGCAGGAGCTTCCCCACGTCTATCAGGTCAATCTCGGCGTCGAGCACACCTTCCACGTGCCGGGGATCGGCACGCTCACCGAGCGCATATCGGTCTTGAATGTCCTCGACCGTATCAACCTCATCCGCCCCGCCGAAGGCATCGGCATCTTCCAGGCAGCCTATGGGCCCCGGCGCACACTTTACGACACGATCACCTTGCCCCTCTGATCGCCCCTCGTTGCATCCGCCGGCCGCTTCGCGCCCGCGCCACTCGCCCCACCCTGCGCAGCCCGCCGGGACGCGTGCACGGCGGCCCGGCAATTGCCGGGCGAAGCGCACCTGCGCTGTCGCACCGGCGACAGATCCTGAACGATTCAGGTTAGGAACGCTGCTGCAGCCGCGCCACACTCGTGTGCCTGACATACGTTCCACCGCGGGCGGTCTCGGCCTCGACCTTTGGCAGGCCGGTGCCTCGGCCGCGAAAACCGCGCTGCGGCTATTACTTACCCCGCCCGCCTGCTCGTGCCGTATAATGCGCGCAGCCGGATGCGCGCGTCCGGGTAGCGCGCATGTTGATCATGTTGATGTTGCAGTCTGCCGCAAGATGTATTGGGATGCCGCGCGCGAGATGCCGGGATTGAGCGGTTGCTTATACGATGGAGACGGAGGAGCTTCTGCAAGGCGCGCAGCACACAGTTGATGCCGGCACCCATAGATGGGCTGCCGGACGAGCGGCTCGCACCCGCGGCGCCATCAGGGACCTGACTCTGCGTGCGCCCCGCTGCACCCTGTCCCTCCCTGCCGGCGTGCCGAGCGGGACTTTCATGAACGGAACGATCATTGAGCGCGGACCTGCCGCCCCCGCCATTGCCCGCAGCGTGCACGGCAAATCCCGCCCTCGCGAGCGGCGCCGGCGCGCCGCTTCACTTGCGCGAACCACTGGGGCGCAGCACGGTCTGCAAACCATGCAGGCACTTACCGGCTCGCCGCCGCAGAGCACGGCTCATTGTCCGCCCCACGGCGGCATCATCGCTGTATAGAGGAGCACACCATGGATTCAAACACCTCACCATCCCCCCCGGCATTGCGCGAGGAGGAGCTGCAGGCACTGGACGCCTATTGGCGCGCGGCGCTGTACCTGTGCGCGGGCATGCTCTACCTGCGCGAGAACCCCTTGCTCAAGCAGCCCCTTACGCTCGAGCACATCAAACACCGCCTGCTCGGCCATTGGGGCTCCGATCCCGGTCAAACCCTGGTCTGGACGCACCTGAACCGGCTGATCCGCACCCGCGACTTGAACATGATCTTCATCTCCGGTCCCGGCCATGGCGCCCCCTCGATGTTGTCCCAGGCCTGGCTCGAAGGCACCTACGGCGAGGTCTATCCGGACAAAGGACAGGGTGAAGCGGGCCTGAAGCGATTCTTCAAGCAGTTTTCCTTTCCGGGCGGCATCGGCAGTCATTGCACGCCCGAGACCCCGGGATCCTTGAACGAGGGCGGCGAGCTCGGCTACAGTCTCTCGCACGCCTTTGGGGTCGCGTTCGACAACCCGGAGGTAATCGTCGCCTGCATGATCGGTGACGGTGAATCCGAAACCGGGCCGCTCGCCACTTCCTGGCACGGCAACAAGTTTCTCAATCCGGCCCGCGACGGTGCGGTGCTGCCGATCCTGCACCTGAACGGCTACAAGATCGCCAACCCCACCGTGCTTGCACGCATCGCCCAGGAGGAGCTCGAGCAGCTCCTGCGCGGCTACGGATACCTCCCGCACTTCGTAGTCGGCGACGACCCCCGCACGGTTCACCAGCAGCTGGCCGCCACGCTCGAGCGCGTCATCGAGCAGATCGCGGCCATCCAGCGGCAGGCACGCTCCACGGGTATCGGGCAACGGCCCGCGTGGCCTATGATCGTGCTGCGCACGCCCAAGGGCTGGACCGGCCCGAAAAGCGTGGACGGGCACAAGGTGGAAGGGTTCTGGCGCGCACACCAGATTCCCGTCGACCCGCATCAAAGCCCCGCGCATCTGAAGCAGCTCGAGGAGTGGCTGAAGAGCTACCGGCCCGAGCAGTTGTTTACGGACGACGGCCGCCTGAAGCCGGAACTGGCAGCGCTCGCCCCCAAGGGCACGCGGCGCATGAGCGCCAACCCAGTGACCAACGGCGGCCTGCTGCGCAAAGCGCTGGTGCTGCCCGAGTGCGCCGGCTACGCGCTCACCGTCGAGCAGCCCGGCGCGACACTGGAGGAAAACACCCGGCCGCTCGGCCGCTTCCTGCGCGATGTGATGCGCGCCAATGCGGATAACTTCCGCTTCTTCTGTCCGGACGAGACCGCCTCGAACCGCCTGGACGACATCTACCAGGCGAGCGGCAAGGCCTGGGTGGCCGAGGTTCTGCCCGAAGACGCCGACGGCTCGCATCTCGCCGCCGACGGGCGGGTCATGGAGATCCTCTCCGAGCATACGCTCGAGGGGTGGCTCGAAGGCTACCTGCTCTCCGGCCGGCACGGCTTCTTCGCCTCCTATGAGGCGTTCGTTCACGTCATCGACTCGATGTTCAACCAGCACGCCAAGTGGCTGGAGAAATCCCTGGAAGTCCAGTGGCGCGCCCCGGTGTCGTCGC
>JBMFWZ010000173.1:0-4991 GCA_049964755.1 Steroidobacteraceae bacterium
TCCTGCACCTTCAGGGCCGCTGGCTCGAGCGCGCGGGTTTCGCGATCGGCACGAATGTGCATGTCGCGGTTTCCCCCGGGCGCCTGATCCTCGAAATGGCCGACGCCGAAAGCCCAGTCGCAGGGGTAGTCGCGACCGAATGCGGTCTTTTCGTCGACTCGGTCCCAGCTACATCAACGTAGTTCCGATCGCACCGGCGGAATCCAGTCGCCACCGAGGCGCCTCGGGTGAGTGTCTCGGGCGGAGGGTACCGGCGGCGTTGCGTCGCCCGGCGCCCCGATGCCCTTGATCGATTGTCGCTCCAGCGAGACCTGTTTGACGAAGGGGTCGGCGATGGAGTACGCCCCGTGGCCCAACCGGTGAATCAGGCTCTTCTGCTGCAGGGCGATGACCGCGGCCTGGACGTCTACCGTGCGCACTTCGGTGCCGAGCGCGGCCGTGTATCCTTCCAGCGCCTCATACGAATAGATTCCGCGCACCTCTTAGCCCTCGTGCGTGGCAATGCGGCTGAAGATCCGTTGCGCCATCGGCCCCAAGTCCTCGAGCGCGGTAAGCTCCCGGTCCGGCAGTGAGTCGCGTTTGGTCCAGACGATCGCGTGAAACATGGCATCGGTGTCTTCCCCCGGCGTGACCGTGTGCGCGAGGATCCGCGGGGCATCGAGGAAGGACTCGGGCCGGTGACGCAAATCGCCGAACGCCTGCCAAGCTGCGGCGACTGACGGCTGCGGGGTCACGCCCTGAACGCGCATTTGTTTGAGTACCCAGGAAACGAACCCTTCATCCATGACCAGATCATAGAGGTCCCAGCGAACGCCTTCTTGCGCCGGGAGGTGTTTTCAGGCACAACATGCCATCTCTGGCCGGAATTATCTTGTGACAGACGCGGAACTCATTGCGGCGCTAGAGCAACTGCGGAATACACTGGTTACAGTGGCGACCGGAGGGCCACGCATCCAGTCGGTCGACAGTGAATATCGCGAACTCTACGGTAGGGTTTCGGCCGAACTCGCGCGTCGTCGGATAGACAATCCATTGACGTATGCGAGCCTTTGGGACTGGTATGGTCGATGGAGCAGCGGCGATCTTCCAACCTACCAGTCGCGACGCGAGTTCGTCCGCGATCTCATCGGTCCGCTCATCAACCTGCTGCGCACAGGACGTCGTGACGAGCCGCCTCCGACCGGGTGGCCGCGCGTCGACAGGACTGTCGGAGAGCTGCGCGATCGCCTCGCAGAAGCGACCAGTGAGGAGCAGTATCAAGCGGTAGGGTTGCTGTGCCGAGAGGCCATCATTTCAGTTGCCCAGGTCGTTTATGATCCCGACAAGCACCCGCCTCGGGATGGCGTTCATCCAAGCGAGACGGACGCGAAGCGCATGCTCGAGGCTTATATCGAGGTCGAACTTCGCGGCGCCTCGAGCGAGGAATCCCGGCGGCACGCGCGTTCGGCGCTTGCTCTAGCGGTCGCTCTTCAACACCGCCGAACCGCAGCGTTTCGGGATGCGGCGCTGTGCGTAGAGGCAACTACTTCGCTCATAAACGTCATCGCCATCATGGCTGGGCGTCGTGATCCGCAGTAGCCGTTGGCCCAGTGTGTTTCGCCGGAAAACTTCTGCGAAGCTTGGCCTGTACAAGTGCATGAGCGTTATTGGGCTATTGGCCGATGGTGGCCGGTGGCAAAGCCTAATGGAAGTGGGTTGGCACGACTAGGACACTTCACCGACTCGTGATTTGAGGGGCGCTCTCCCCAATTCCGTTCCGAATCTTCGGGTTTAGGCACCCAGAAGCGATGGTGCTGCCATTGCACCAAGTCGCCCCACCAGATCGCCGCGCCCCTGAAAGACTATTGAGCGTGGGGAGCACCAAGATTGCGGGCGCAGCCCGCGTAAAATCGAGGGGCCTTGCGGCCCCTCGACGTAGCTGAACAGCGCGCCTCAGCGAGAGCGCTCCCGAGCCGCGGGAGTCTTGGTCGCATGCGCCGCGTCGGCGACGGCGTGGTGTGCCTCGATCGCTTTTGCGGGTCGCTCGTCCGCCTGCGGCGGCAGGACGACGAGCTTGCCGTCACGCGGGAACGCCTTGAGCTCGATGTTGAAGCCGCCGCCGTCGGCATGCGGGAAGGCGACGCCGACCTTTGTCCAGCTGCGCACCGTCTTGCCGGCCGCGGTCTCGAACTGCTCGACGATGAGGACGTTGAGGTAGGCGGGTTTTGCGTTGCTCATGGAACATCTCCTCTGATGGATTTTCGGATCAAGGTCGCGAATCGCGACGCGAGGGTGCTCCGGCCGCCATCGAGCGAGAGTGCCTTTGAAGTGAGCGAACGACCCTGCGGAAGCCTCCGCCGAGCGTGGACACCGGCTTCCGCCACATCAGCGCAGAGGCAAATGATCACGCGGTCTGCCAGGGCGCGCTCGCGCGCTCGTGCAACCCTGGCGGTCCCGAGCGGGCGGACGATGCTATCCCGAGTGAAGCGTTCGAGATCGGTGAGACGAAATCTCCCACAGAGGAGAACGGACGTCTGCAACGCAAGAACCACCGCCTGCACCGCATCGTCGAGCGTCTCATCGCCGCGTACCGATCGCCTGTCCGTGCAGCGGGATGTAGATCGTCGCCTCCTGCTTCATGGCAGCAGCGACTCTCGATCGAAGTGAGTACGCATGACAGCAAGTGCCGGCGGTCGCCGCCAATGATCAGCGGCACGCGCCCACCGAGCCCGACAAACCAACCGGCCGCCGAAGCGGTGCACCCCAGCGCCCGCATGGGGGCGTGAACGATGGCGTGGACCCTTCAGCCAATTCGACGGGGCCACGACGACCCGATGGTCCACAATGCGAGCCGGCCGGCGCAGGACAGTCAACTCCAGCCCGATATGTAGAGCCGCCCCTTTGATGGCAATAGGCACCCGTTATTCGGCATTTCTGCAAGAACGCACCGGATATCCCCCCTTCCCGTTGAGAGCCAATGCTTTCACAGTGCCGCCGGCTGAGAACACGTACCGTTCAGCGACGTTGCCGACTCAGGGGTCTTCACATGGCCATCGCCTCGTCCGAAGAGATGCGCATCCACGTCAAGCTGACCGTCCTCGAAAGTCAGCGCGAAGAACTTCAGCTTGCGTGGCAGGAGATCGTGGCTGGCAAGCGTGTGCGCCTGAACACTCTCAACCGTGAGATCTCGGCGATCACGGAGTGCGCGATGCGCGCACTTGTTCTCATCGAGGACGCGATACGTCAAAATCCGTCCACGGGCCAGGCGCGCCGACTGGTGTGCTTTCTCGCCGGCATCTACAACGGATCCGACTTTCCGTTTGATCTGACAGACCTGCGGGCACTCGACACGGCCCTCGCCAACGCCTGCCTCGACTACCTGAACTACGACCGACTGGGTCGGCGCGAAGTGCATCGCCACCTCTCAGGCGGCGATACGGAGCTGCAGCGATGGATCGACGATTACGGGCTGCGGTCGCGCGAGACAAAGCCCGGTTGATCGCGCACGGTCAACGAAGCGAAGACGTAGACCGCGTTCAGGTGTGCGCCTCCGGTCGCCACCATCACCGCTGATCGTCGGCGGCCGGCGGCACCTTCGGCGCCCGGCGAAGGTACTTGAGCATATCCTTCGGCTTTGCCGTTCCGGCGCGCTCGTGCAGGAATTCCTTCGCGGTGCGCAGGCACCCGACCTTCTCGGCCACAGCGGCAGCGATGAACTGATTCAGCGAAACCCCATCACTCGCCGCCAGCTCGGCCGCCGCCTTCTTGACCGACGCCGGCAGCTTCAGGGGATAGGTGCTCTTGCCCATGTGTTGATCCTCTTCAGGAACGCTCCGGGCGTTACCACCTCGAGCCCGAACTGCCCGGCCGCACGCGCGAAGTGCCGCACATTATGGGTGACGATCACCTTGGATCTCCCGTTCACCGCGGCCTCGAGCACGATCTCGTCGTCGGGATCGGCGAGCTGCGGTCGCCAGAGGAAATGGACCTCGACGGGCTCGGCCGCGCTCGCGAACGTGGCCATGAAGCCCACGATATCCTTCTCGCTCATGCCGGTCACGAGGCGCTGCTCGGGGCGCTTCAGAACCTCCTCGTACTCGAGGAACAGCGTGGTCGTCACGAGTGGCACCAGGCGTTCCTCGGCGACGAGTTCCAGGAGGCGATTGCTCGCGCCGAGCCTGCTGCGCAGCCCAGCCACGATCACCGAGGTATCGAGCCAGACCCGTTCAGGCGCCATATGAGGTGACATTCGATACGATGTCACGAATCAAGGAAAGTTGCCCTGCTTGGACGCCCAACCTTTCTGTTTCAGCGGGAGTCATCGAGCCCGTTCGTAATCAGCCCGCGGTACTCCCCTTCTCGCAGCGCTTTGGCCCTCTGGATGAGATATCGGACCTGAGCACGCAGGGCCCCATCCGGTTGCCACCCACGGGCCACCGCGGCGCTCCCGAACAGTGCGACCGCGAGCTCACGCTGGGAGGCCCCGGCAGCAAGGCCGTCAAGTACCTGCAGCGCCCGAACGTGAAAAAGATCGGCCCGTCCCGGCCGCCGCAGGGGGACGCACATCCCGCCCCCGCGGGTTGGAAGCAATGCACGAAAAGCACTCACCGCATTCCATGCCGCCCGAACATCCGCCACCGCCGGAATCTGATATGCAAACCGATCGCCCTCGCGCAATTGAGGCCCGAGACGCAACCGCAGCGTCCGCGCGGCGCGGTGCAGAATCAGCCGCAGACCGCCGCCCTTCTGGAAGACTCCCCGCCGGTCTGAACGATTCCACAGCGAGAACACCTCCGCCGTCGTCGGAGCGCGCGCCGCATCAGGACTTTCATCGGTCACCAGCGTGATGAGACAGCGTGTCTCGAGTGTCCACACCGGCACGACCTGCCGCGCATCGAGGCGCGGATCCACCAACGTCGCCAGACCCCACTGGGCTGCGATGCCGTGCGAAGCGCTACGCCGGCACCGCACCCAGTCGCGCTGATAGCGCGGATTGCGGCGCAAGTACTCCC
>JBMFWZ010000174.1:0-4945 GCA_049964755.1 Steroidobacteraceae bacterium
AAAAAAGCCGCAGGTGTTCGCCTGCGGCCTTCGCATTCGCGTTCAACGACGTTCAGATTTCCTCGGTAACTTCCTCCCTCGTGGCTTGCCTCAGCCCCTTGAGGTGCGCCGCCCATGCCTCGAGCGCCGCGCGCTTCTCGTCGAGATAGGCATGGCGGTCATAGACGCCGACAACCCCGGGCTGGATATGGTTCAGTACGCGCTCGGCGATGTGCGGCTCGATCTTCAGAGCGGCCAATCCGGTGCGGCACGTGCGGCGCAGGTCGTGCAGCGTGAACTCGCCGATACCGCGCGTCTTGAATCGCGACAGGCAGCGTGCAATGCCGCGAGAGAGGCGCAGCGGCTCGATGTGATTCTCGCCGGTGCTGCCCGGCAGCACCCACCGCGACTCGCGCGCCAGCTTCTTGAGCGCCTGCAATTCCTCCACGGCCCAGTCTGTGAGCGGCACGACGTGGCCGCGCCCAGTCTTCGCGTTCGCGTCCGGTATGGTCCAGGTCTTCGCGTCGAAGTCGATTTCCGACCACTTGGCCCGCGCCAGTTCTCCGCGGCGCTGGCCGGTGAGAAGTAACACGATCATGGCGCGAGCTAGCTTGGGATAGCGCGTGCAGCCTTCAGGATCGCGCAGGAAGGCTGCGAGCTCGACATCGGTCACTACCCTCTCCCTGGGTTTCTCCTTGCCTCCAGGCCGATACAAGAGTTGCACGGGCGTTGCTTTGACGATATGGCGATGAATGCCGAATTTGAATAGCTGGCCGAGGAGGGCGGCGGTGCGATTCGCCATCACGGGCGAGCCGCGCGCAACGATGCCGTCCAGTAGGTCTACCACCTCTCCTGGGTCGATCGTGCGGGCGTCCCGGCCGCGCCACGTTGGCAGAACGTCGCGGTCGAGAATCGCCTCGGCATATCCCGGACGCTTGCGGCTCGGACGCAGGAACCGGTGCACAAATTCACTGACGAGAAACTCGATGCTGTGCTTGTCGCCTTGGACGGTATCGGCGCATCGCAGCGTCGGAGCGGGCTGTTCCCGCCGGCGGGGCCGGGCGCGCCGCGGATCTATGCCTTGGTCGATCGCCTTGCGGAACTCCGATGCGCGCTCGCGCGCATCGGCGAGCGACGTGCCGGGGTAATGACCGATGGTGAGCCTTACCCATTCACCGCGCCACCTGTACCTGAAAAGCCAAGTGCGGCTTGAGCCATCCCGCTTCTCACGCACTCTCAATTGCAGACCGGCGGCGGCCGGGTCGGTATGATCCCCGAGGGGCAGCGTGGCCAATTTTGTGGCCACCATTCTCTGGGCAGCTTGTCGGGCTGGCATCGCGGACTCTGTGGCCAATCTGTGGCCACTTTACCCGAAATGCTTTGCAATTCAATGCGAGACTGTGACAGCGTTCGCAAGCGGGAAATAAAGGCACTTGCGCGCTCAAAGCATTGCAGTTAATTTCATAGGCACGCATACCGGGGTTGCATGGCAGGCAAGAGGTCGACGGTTCGATCCCGTCTGGCTCCACCATCCTTTACCGATCCCAGCCCGCTTTCGGAATCATCACCGCGCGCACGGCCTGCGCCATTCTTCGGGTGATTTTGGGCACGTGCGAACTTGCCCGCCCTGCTCGGCAGAGGCGGCGGCCTCGGCCTGCCGTCTGCATCCAGTGGCACCCCGGAGCAGATCGCGCTCCACCCCGTCCGCCACCATCAAGCGCATCAGCGCTCTACGGCCCCGCACGAGCCTGATGTGGGACGGACCGAGTACCTGGCGATTCTCAGGGACGAGGCGACTCATCGCGCCGAGGTCGGCAATTCGCGTCCGCTTCCGAGCCCTCGAGGAATGGGGTGAGGACTCTGAGCCGTTGCTCGATCACATGGCGATGCTGCAAGTCTTCGGCGGAGAGAGTTTTTCAGCAGGCCCGCAACGCCGACGCGACGATGACCGAGTCATCGCACGAGAAATTGTAGCGCTGCATCACAAGACCGACACGATCTGCAAGAAATGACTGATAAGTCCGAGGTCCAGATCGGCGGTGTCCCCGACGATCGGAGCTTCAGGCTCCTGATGGCGACGATGGGGCACCGAGGCGAGTGAACGCGAGCGTCAGGGCTGGGCAAATCGCGCTGCGGGCGGTGCGCTGCAGGTTAGGCAATTTGCTGGGCGCGCACCCATTGGCACCTCGGCGGCCAATCCGGTGGAGGTCGATCGCACTCCCTCGTATACGAGTCTGTGGGAGATGGGAACGCTGAGCTTCTACACAACGGGCGGTCGGTGTGTATCTGAAGGTAGTGGTGTACGCAGGACGGCCGCCGGCGCTCCCTTGCGTGGAGTTCGGCGGTGCGCCACCTTGGGCCTCTTGATTGGCACCGTGGCCGGTCGCTCGGAGGCGGTAGAACACGGCTCCTCGCCCAACCGGGACCGATGGTGCACGTTTGGGCTGATCCCCTACGGTACCTGTTTGCGTCGCGTCGTAGCGGCGGGACTCGATGACCCGGCGGGAATCGTCGCGGTCGAAGCTGCGACCGGCTGGCTTGCACGCATGGCAGCCCGATGGCTCCTCATGACCCATTGGCTGACGAGCAGCAGCGCAATGAACATCAGATACAGGAGCGCTTGGGTGATGACTCTCTCTCGGCCAATCCTCTCTTGGCGAGCGCCGAGCGGATGCCCCGGGACGGCAGTCTTGCGGGCCCGGTACGGTGGAAGGAGAGTGACCAGGTGAGCGGCGATCGCTCCTCCATCCCGCGGCGCGTGCGATCGATTGGGTAGGGCGGCAATCCATCCGGCCAGTGCCCCGGTTGCGACTTCCCTCGGCAGCTGCGCAAGTCTCTCGGCCTCCTCCCAGGGATCGACGTCACGCCGGGCCAGAACTGACAGTACCGTCAGTGGGGTGTCCTCAGGATCCTCGCGTATCGTCGCAAACAGAAATGGAGCCAATCGGGAGTCGAGCGCGGAAGTCGCCGTACTGAGTTTCATGTCTACCACCACACGGATCTGAATATTCCCTTGCGCGCTGACACGACAGCGCGACAACCGCCGCCGCCACAAAGATGAGTAGACTGAGGCCTATGCCATGTCCTGTCGGTACGTTGGCGCTCACAGGTGCTCGCCACGAGAGCCATTGTTCCGTCTCGCCGATGTGCGCTACTCGGATGGAGTGGAGACTCGCTTCGGTCCGCGCTCGAACCAGTCTCTGGGCGACGAGCAATATTCCACGCGCGGGAATGCGTGCGCTGGCGCACTGACACCAAGGCCTGGCAGCGCGCATGCTCTCAACATGACTATGGCGAAGGATGATCGATGTGCAAAAGGATACCGGTCGATCACCTCACCGGAGATTGACCGAAGCCATTGTCCACAGAGGTTCGTCGTTGAGCGGGACGCATTGAGCCGTGACCGCGGCCTCGCTGGATTTCATCGGATGCCAAAAAGCATCGCATCGCGCCTAGGTGGAGGCGAAGATGCCTGCATTACCTTCGGGCGGTCTTGCGGGTACGTCGGATCACCCAGCCATCATGTTCAAAATCTACGAGCCGAAGGTGCAACATGGGATTAATCTTGGTCATCATTCTGGTCGTCCTGCTGCTGGGCGGCGGTGGCGGATATTACGGCTACAGGCGTTACGGCGGGTCCGGCCTTGGGGGCGCATTGGTGCTGGCGCTGATCGTCATTTTCATCCTGTGGTATTTCGGCGGCATGTCAATGCATCGATGAATGGCACTGCGCTGCACCAAAATATAGCGATGACCGCTCGAAAATTTGGCCGGGCAAGCTGCGGTGACGGAGCCGGTGAAGTCATCCTGAAGCATGAGCTTCCAATTTCTCCACCACGCGTACACGCGGGTCTCAAAGTTCACCGAGGCGGGTATTGCGCGCGGGAGACTCGATGCGGTGTTCGATCGGCCGATGTGCCGGGCCGAGTTTGAACGGAGTGATTGCAAGGAGCGCACGTCAATCCCCTAGCGAAAATCGACAGACCGAGGAGTGAACTTCAAGGTGCTGAGCTTGCAGAACTTCTTTGGGGTAGCAAGCGAGGCGCTGGAGTATCAGATGAGAGATCGGATGACGTTCGTTTGGTGTCCGGTGGATCGACATGGTCGCCACGGTGCCGGGCGCCATGACCGTAGGGGCTTTCTCCGAACGACTGCGTGAGGCGAAGGTCTTTGATCGATTGTTTGAGCGGCTTCATCTCGCCAACGCTGTCCAAGAGGGGCAAGCTCAAAGGCCGATGGATCGTGGATACGAACTGTGCGGAGCCACCGCGGTAGTGCTCTACCCGGGAGGAGAATCGGACGATCAAGGACGGGGTGATATCGCAAGATGGCATGCGTCATGTGGCAATGCGTCTGCAAAAGGCCCCGACTCGCGGCGGACAAAGCGGAGCAACGAAGTCCGCTACGGATACAAGACGCCTGTGAGTGACAATCGAAATACGAAGCGGACGATCGAATAGCGTGCGACAGTGGCCCAAGTGCATGACGGCCAAGCAGTTTTTTAGGAGCAGCTTGATACCGTCAACGGCAGGTACGGGATGTGTGGGCCGACAACGCGTACCGAAGCGGCAAGCATGAGCAGCGCCTGAAGGGTCAAGGCCTTTCCAGTCCCGTCTATGAGCGTGCTCCGCTGGGGTGAGCACTCACCGAAACGCAGCAGCGGCAGAACCACAGAACGTCGCGCGTGCGCGGGTCGCTGAAACACGTGTTTGCTGCGATGAGGCCGATCGGTGACATGACCGTGCGGTCCGTCGAGGTCGAGCGGGCGGCAATCGGGTCGACGATGAAGGCGCCGAGGCGCAACTTCGAGTTCGCAGAGCCATCATAGGTGGACACGGGATATGCCCGACGCACCGTCCGTGAAGTTCACGCGAGCTCTATGTTCGTTACCAGACCGACTCCTGTCTGTTACACAGATCTTTTCCAACGGTCGACGGTGGAGTACCGCCTGACGAGACAGGCGTCA
>JBMFWZ010000175.1:0-4939 GCA_049964755.1 Steroidobacteraceae bacterium
AGGCAATCGCGAACGGCTGAAGCCTGCCGATTGGGTCCATTATTCACACGCCGCGGGGGATTTCCCTCGCGGCTTTTTTATCCCGTCCGCCGCCCGCCCGATTCGCTAAAGACCAGCAGGTCACTAGCAAAAGGAGGGCTTACGATGGGCTCTACAATCGTGACGAACCGGTGTGCTGCCGTGTTCGACAACCCGCGGAATCGCGGCGATCACATTTGGGTGCTGTTCGAGAAGTGCTACGAGAGCAACGTCTATCCGCACACTCCGCGCTGGAGCGCCCGGATGATCGGGCGGATCCGCGAGGTGATGCAGCTGGTCTTTCATGACGCTGCCTGCTGCGAGGGCGGAATGCTGCGTGATCGCAGCGGCTCGATCAGCCCGGAGACCCACATCCGGCGCTGGCACCTGGCGCTGCGCCATCCGGTGGAGATGCCGCCGATGGACATCCGAGTAAAGCGCGAGGATTTCCGCGGCCGGTTTCGCATGGTGAGTGAGCCGACGGACGATGAGCTCTGGGACGAGTTCAGCAAGCGGATGCGCGAGCATGGGCGGGCAGATATCCCCCTCGTGCTTGATGCTGGCAAGGAGGTGACGCTTTCGCTCCACGAGGACATCGAGATCGTGATCTCTATCTACGGATATGGACGGGAGCGGCAGGGGTTGCTCGCTCCGTGGAAAGCGTTCGGCGGGGAATGGGCGCCGGAGCACGCTCCGAAGTCTACGATCGGCTACTACCCGTCGGGTGGACAGATTCCCGCCCCGGTGATCCCGCGTGCGTATCGGATCGATGAGAACGCGCTCGTGATGCCCGAGGGCGGTAAGTGGCGCGCGGCAGGCTGGGCCTACAGTGCGATCGGGGAGTACGTGCGGGGGCTGTGGGAAACGGAACTTCACGCACCGGGCGGCTACGAGGTGCTCATCGCCCCGTACCGCGAGGCGGTCAGGTCCGCGCCGCTGCTACCGCGTGGCAGTGAAGCGGAGGTGGACCTCACGAACTGCCGGAGCCGTGAAAATGTGCTCGAAGCGGTCGGCCTGGCCGGCGGGCGCATCGAGAAGGACCCCGAGAGCGGGAAGGAGCTGGCATTGATCCCCTGGTCGGTCGAGATCGGGCGCAAGCTTGCGTGCCTCCCGTACGAAGCCACCACGTGGCACGTGCCTGAGGTGTCTCTGCCGGAGCCTGCAAGGCTTTGCGCGTGAACTCGATCGAACGACACGTCGGGAATCTTCTCGACGTCACGACCGGGATCATCGTGCACGGCTGCAATGCCAGGGGAGTGATGGGTGCCGGCGTGGCCGCGGCCATCAAGGCCCGCTATCCAGGGGCGTATGCGGCGTACCGACGCGCCCACGAGGAGTGCGGACTCGCCGTCGGGCAGGTCATCGCGTACCCGGTACCCAACGGGAAGCGGTCTCTGCAGCTCGTGATCGCGCATGCGATCATCCAGGAGAACTACGGGACCGATCGGCGCCAGGTCGACTATGCCGGGCTCGAGAGGGCATTCGTTCAGGTCGCGCACATCGCGCGTACGTTCGGATTTCGAGACGTGCACTTCCCCCTCATCGGCTGCGGCCTCGCGGGCGGGGACTGGCGCACCGTCGAGCCGATCATCAAGCGGACACTCAGAGGGCTGCACAAGCATCTCTGGGTGCTGGAATAGTACTCATTGCCGCGGGGGATTTCCCTCGCGGCGATTTTTTTATCTGCCTGCGACTCCGGCAGCTGTTCGACTTGATCCTGGCTGGTGGGTTAGCTCTCCCTGTCGCGCGATTTTATCTTCACCGGTGGTGTCTATAGGACATATGCCGGGCGCCATTTTGCCCGTCTGGGCCCTCATTCGACCGAGCGAGAGACGAGAGACGAGAGATGAGACAGCAAGAGGCACAGCAGCGATCCGAGTTCGATTCTACTGGCATCAGCATCCGGCAGATGATCCAGGCGCTCGAGCGGGGAGAGTTCCAGCTCTACTACCAGCCACAAGTCAACGCCGAGACCGCAGAAGTGCTCGGCGCGGAGGCGCTCATTCGCTGGCGGCACCCGCTCCACGGCCTGATATCCGCATCGCAGTTCCTGCCAGCACTCCAGGATGTGCGCTTCGCGAGCCGCGTCGGAGAATGGGCTCTTCTGCGTGCTCGCCAGGACATCGAACGCTGGCGTCGCGCCGGGTTTGCACCCGTGCCCGTATCGGTCAATATCCACCCCGAGCATCTCGCGATGCCGGGCTTCGCGGCGAAATTTCTCGCGATCTCCGACGGGATGATCGACGTCGAGATCATCGAAACCGCCCTGCGTCACGAGAGGGATGTCCTGCCCACCGTCTCCGCGCTGCGCGCGGCGGGCGTGCGCATCGCGCTCGATGACTTCGGAATCGGCTATTCCTCGTTCCTGCGGCTTGCCGAGCTGCCGATCGACGTGCTGAAAGTGGACAAGTCGTTCATCTCGGCTCTCACTCATCCGCGCTCGCAGGCACATCTCCTCCGGTTGCGACGGGTCCTGTCCGCGGTGGTCTCCCTGGCGCACCTGTGCCGCATGACGACCCTCGCCGAAGGCGTCGAGACTAAGGCTGATCTGGCGGCTATCCGTTCGCTCGGCTTCAAACAGTTCCAGGGGTACCTGCACAGTCCGGCCGTAAGCGCTTCGGCGTTCCGCAAGTTCCTGCAACCGCCAATTTCCGACGAATCTTCAGATAAAATCCCTAAGGTCACTGCCCGGGATCGGCCCCCTTGCGATAAAATTGAAGCAGGGGCCAGATGCGCCCCGCCATCTCGGGGGTAAGGCCTTGCTGCTGCTGATCGACCAAGACAACGTGCTCGCCGATTTCAGCCGGGTGCTCTACACCGAAATGTGTGCGCGTGGGCACAGGGAACGGGTTCTCCCGCCTGCTAGGCAGACGACCTACCCGCTCGAGGACCACTATCCGCCTGAACTTCTCGGGGAGCTGAGGGCGATCTACACCGCCGAGGGGTTCTTTCGCAGCCTACCGCCGATCGAGGGGGCGGTGCAGGCCGTCAGGGAGATGATGGCCGAGGGGATAGACGTGCGCATCTGCACGCACCCAATCCGGGCCTACCGCAATTGCGTCGGAGAGAAGTACGAGTGGGTCGAGCGGCATCTCGGCGCTGAGTTCACGACTCGCATGGTCTTGACGCGCGATAAGACCATTGTCGCGGGGGATGCTCTGATCGACGACAATCCGCAGATCACTGGATCGCGCACGCCATCGTGGCGACACATCGTGTTCGATCAGCCCTACAACCGCTCATTGCCAGGGCCGCGGCTCAGGGGCTGGGCCGAATGGCGCGCGGTGCTCGAGCCGATGGTTTTGGGCGGGGCGCGGCTCAAAGTCGGCGGCGCAGTTCCTGGCCCTGGGCGCACGCGTCTGGGATAAAAACGCGAACGAGAACCAGGCCTGGCTCGCGAATCCCTACCGGGCAGGCGAGGACGATCTTGGGCCCATTTGCCGGTTACGTGCGGGCGGCATCGATCCGGACAATCAGTTTGCCGCCCACCGCCCGAGCGAACCGCTCAACGGTGCGCATGGATGGCGGTCGGCGCCCGCTCTCGAGGCGCGCGACGACGCTCTGCGTGGTACCCATGCGCTCCGCTACCTGGATTTGGGAGAGCCCCGCGCGAACACGGGCATTGATCAAAGCACGAGCGACGTCGAATTCCCCGGCGAGGTCCGCATAGGCGCGTGCTGTCCGCTTGTCGCGGAGCAACTCGCGCTTCAGGGTCTTCAAGGTCTTCATTTCAGGCTCTCCAGTCGCTTCAGGGCCGTCTCGATGGCGCTCCGAGGCGTCGTCTGCGTCTTCTTCACGAAGACGTGCAGCACAAGCAGTGTTTGCCCCTGGACGGCGGCATACACCGCTCGCGCGATGCCGTCTCGGCCGTGCATGCGCATTTCCCAGAGCTTACGCCCGAGCGGCCGCACGTGAGGCCTGCCCACCTTGTGTGGTCCGAACGTCTCGAGCAGCCCGGCGATGTGCAGGAATCGCGCCTGCATGTCGGTCGGCAGCGCCTTGAGTTCGGCTTCCGCCTGTGGATGAACCCGTACCGTCCAGTCCGGCATAGTATAGCCGTTTTGCTATAGTCTGTCGTGCCTGATTTTACAGTCTTACGACGTGCTCCTGCGTACTCCTCCAGCAGATCCTCAAGCGCTCCGCTGAGGTGGGTTTACCCATCCATTTGAGGCCCGTCAACTGTGCCACTTCCCTCGTTCTCCGATATTTGGGCATAGGGCGCCGTATCTTGGTCGAAGGGCCACCGATTCCAGCCCGGCCAGTGCCTATAGGAGCACAGGTCCTTAATGAAGTAGGCATTTCATGCGACAGTATCTTGATACTCTGAAACTCGTGCTCGACCAAGGCACCTGGCTCGAAAGCCGCACCGGCATCCGGCGGATCAGCTTCCCCGGAGTGTCCATGCGGTTCGTGCAGAATTTCCTGATTGAGGACCGCCCGATTTCCTCCGAAGAGGACCACCGGATTTCTCTGGTGTAGGACCACCCGGTTTCCCGAGTGAGGACCACCTGAGGTGGGTCTCGGCGGAGCCGCAGGCGACGATCATGTCCGATCCGCGCTGGCGGGGTCAAATTGGTGGGTTCGGTTATCCCCGTCGTCCACAGACCCGTAGCCGGCCGACGGCCCGGCGCTTCGCGCAGCCGGGCCAAGCGGACGGGCGAGCGCAGCGAGCGGCTGTGGACGCACGGGGATAACAGGCGGCGGGCTTGAGCGAAGGGTGGCTCTCGGAGCCGATAGGCGACGAAGAACGTAGGAGGCGGAACCGAGGGGGCGCGGGTGCGAGGCAGCAGCACGGGGGGCGATGGCGCAGAGGAAGCTCCCGACACGTCCGTGTGTCGGGAGGGTGCGTATTCCGGCGATTGTGACCGCCTATTCCGGCCGAACGTGACCGGTGATTCCGCCGGGTCGGCGCTGTGAGGGT
>JBMFWZ010000176.1:0-2545 GCA_049964755.1 Steroidobacteraceae bacterium
GCGCGGGGCGCCTATGTCGAAAGCGCGGTCCGCGATTGGTTCGGTCAATGCCCGAAGCCGACCCGCGAGCAGATTGCTCAGATCACGGGAATTCCAAGGCAACGCGTCGATCATTACATCGATGATGAGGATAGTCTGCCCAGAGCGTTACCCACATTAACGAACGTGCTTGTTGAAGCGCTTCACAAATGGCACACCGACCCGCGCTATCTGGGCGACGCAGGGACTCCTATTGACCTGGATTTCGACGCATGTTCCGGGTGCAGTTTTTTTGGCCTGGTCACCGAAATCAATGCCGAAGTGAGCCCAGGAGCGGTGCTCGATGCGCTGCTGCGAGCCAAATGCGTTACGCGTTTGGACGACAACCGGATACACCCGGTCACGCGTTTCTTCATCTGGCCGCAGGAAGATCTAGCCGCGATTGAGCACTTTGGCATCGCTTTGTCACAACTTATTGGAACGTATGAGTACAACTTCAATGTCGCCCAGGCGGAAGACAAGCGACTCGAACGCTCTGTGTTCGCCGACGAGGGCCTTCCCCGACATTTACTGCCAATGTTCCAAGCTCATGCGATGGAGCGTGCCAATCAGTTTCTCTTGGACCTTGATGATTGGATTGCTCGGTGCGCCGACTCAGATACAGACCATCTGGGTCCGCGCGTAGCAGCCGGCGTCAATGTGTTTCTTTACGTCGACCCACCACCGGACCCACGGAACCTGCCGGCTCTAGTTCAATCCCGCCGTAACATAACGTCTTGCAGTGACGAATCTACGTCATGAGTTCGGGCGAGACCCACCAGAGCCTTCTTTTCTTTCTGCGGCGCGTGCTGCGATCCCTCGCACGCCTGTTGATTCGTGTCGGCGTCCGCTTCGACGAATTTGCTGCTGTCGCTCAGAATGTATTCATCGAAAGCGCCATCCGCGATTTAGAATACCCGAGCATTCCCTCGCGAGGGCGTATCGCCACAGTCACCGGACTCACCCGGCGTCAAGTAAATCGCCACCTAGACCTGAGCGCGAACCACCCCTCGGCCGACCCGACCATGGCGGACATCTTGGTCGAGATCTTGCACAAGTGGCACACAACTCCGGGGTATGCCGGTCCGTATGGTATCCCGCTGGAGTTGGAATTTTCCACGCCTCCCAGTCGCTGTTTTTGCAGTTTGGTGGCGCTGGTGGATCCCAAGATCGATGCCGCTCGCGCTGTCGAGGAACTGCATTTAGTCGGCGCAATCACGTGGTCGGGAGACAAGCGCTTTCGCGCGGTATCCCGTTCTTTGTTGATGTCGACACCCGCATCACCTCAGTTGATCGAGCATTTTGGAATGACGCTTTGGCGGCTCGCGCGGACCATGGAGCACAACATGGAATCAAAAGACGGCGACAAACTACTGCAGCGGAGAGTCAGCGCCGACCGAGGCCTGCCAGTCGAACTCGTTCCCGTATTTGAGAAATACGTGCGCAGCAGGGCAACTGAACTTCTGCTGGATTTGGATAATTGGTTCGCATCGCGGATTTCGGGCGATTCGAATGCTCACGACCGGGTTGATGCCGGCGTTGATGTTTTCCTGTACATAGAGCCCACAGGCGACGAGGCCCCTCTGGCCGATCTCGTCACCGCCTCCGAAAGCAAGACGAGCACAAGCCGCTAGTCGCGACGGTCCGCTCGGCCCATCGCAAGCCCCAAATCGACGCTTCGATGGATGCCGTATTCACTACGGCATAGTCTGAGATCACGCTTGCTCCTTCGGGAGTTTCTTTGACGCAATTCACACTTTCTTGATAGGCTTTCTTACATAAGACATAATCGATATTACATAAGGCTCGACTACCGGCCGAAGTGGCTTTTCAGGAGGTTCAGATGTCTCGATCCGCGCAATCTTCCTTCCGCGGCGCGTCAATTCCGGCAGTTGCGGCTTTCGTGGCTGCCGCCCTGGTTGCGACGGCTCGTGCAGGCACCCTGACCGTCGGTCCCGTCGAGCAGGTCGATCTCAAGACGTCGACCATGGTCGTGTTGGGGCAGACCTACCAGATCGGCCCCTCGGTTTCCGTCAGGAACCAGGCAGGCGCAGCTGAGGCCCTCGGCTCTCTTACTCCGGATACGTTGGTAGTAATCGACGGCACGGAGACTAAAGCCGGCAAAGCAACCGTCAGCAGCGTCACCAGCCTTTCGCAAATTGACGTGCCGGGAGCAACTCGCCTTCTGGTGACGGGCGTGGTTTCGTCCGAGACGGCTGCCGGTGACGTAAAGGTGGGCAATCTGACAGTCGACATTACGCCCACCTTGACCAGCGATTCGCAGAACTTTGCGGTTGGCGGATTGGTCTCGATTACAGGGACGCAGCCGAACCAGGACGGGCTCTTCCTTGCTCAGAATATTGTTTCGCTGAATGGCATCAAGGGCAGCGGCGCGGCCATGGGCATCAAGGGCAGCGGCGCGGCCATGGGCATCAAGGGCAGCGGCGCGGCCATGGGCATCAAGGGCAGCGGCGCGGCCATGGGCATCAAGGGCAGCGGCGCGGCCATGGGCATCAAGGGCAGCGGC
>JBMFWZ010000176.1:2641-4927 GCA_049964755.1 Steroidobacteraceae bacterium
CGGCTGATCCTTACCTGCGCGGACGCCGGCCTCTCCGATGGAGGTGCCGGCGTTTTGCTCGTTATTGGCCAGTTGAGTCTGCTCGCAACTCCTTGCGCAGCACCTTGCCCACGTTACTCTTGGGAAGCTCGCGCCTGAAATAGACGTGCCGCGGCACCTTGTAGGCGGCCAGGAACTTGCGGCAGTGCGCAATGATGTCATGCTCGCTGACGTTGGGGTCCTTGAGCACCACGTACAACGCAACGACTTCGCCGGAATGCGGATCAGGCTGTGCCACGGCGGCCGCCTCCAGGACACCGGGGTGTGTCACCGCCACCTCCTCCACCTCGTTCGGATAGACATTGAAGCCTGATACCAGGATCAGATCCTTCTTGCGGTCCTGCAGGTAGACATAGCCGCGCCCGTCCACGTAACCCACGTCGCCGGTGCGCAGCCATCCGCCGGGCAACATCACCTTGGCGGTCTCCTCGGTACGGTGCCAATAGCCGCGCATCACCTGCGGCCCTCGCACACAGATCTCGCCGCTTTGGCCGGTGGGCAGGTCGTTGCCGGCGTCGTCCTTGACTGCGACGTCGGTGGAAGGCAGCGGCAGGCCGACCGAGCCGTTGAACTCGTCGGTCAGCGGATTGATCGCCACGCCCGGGGAGGTTTCGGTCAGGCCCCACGCCTGGGTGAGAATGTTGCCCGTGACCTCCTTCCAGCGCTGTGCCACCGAGGCCTGCACGGCCATGCCGCCTCCCAGGGTGATCTTGAGGCGGCTGAAATCCACCTTGTCGAAACCCGGGGTGTGGAGCAATGCGTTGAACAGGGTGTTCACCCCGCTGAAGAACTCGAACGGCTCGCGCTTCATCGCCGCCACCAGGGCCGGAAAATCCCGGGCGTTGATGATCAGCACGTTCTTCCAGCCGATATAGGTAAAGAGGAGGCAGTTCACCGTGAGCGCGAACACATGGTAGAGCGGAATCGCGGTGAGCAGCACGCCGCGCTCCTGCTCGAAGCGGCTGCCGAGCCAGGCCTGCGCCTGCAGGATGTTGGCGCAGATGTTGCCGTGGCTGAGCATTGCCCCTTTGGCCACGCCGGTCGTGCCCCCGGTGTACTGCAGGAAGGCCAGGTCCTCGGAACCCACTTCGACGGGCCGGAACGGCATTTTGCGCCCCGAGCGCACCGCGTCGCGGAACGACAAGGCGGCCGGTATGTGCCACTCGGGCACCTGTTTGCGGCGATGACGGACGATGTAATTGATGACGTGTGACTTGGGGAAGGAAAGAAAGTCCCCGACCGCGGTCACCAGAACATGCTTCAGCCGGCAATGCGGCACAACCTCCGCCACCACGTGCGCGAAATTCTCCAGCACAATGATCGCGCTCGCGCCGGAATCGGTGAGCTGATGCTCGAGCTCTCGGGCGGTGTACAACGGATTGGTGTTGACAACGGTGAGGCCGGCGCGCAGCGCACCGAATAGAGCAATCGGATATTGCAGCGTGTTGGGCAGCATGATGGCAATGCGCTCGCCCTTGGCGAGCCCCGCCGACTGCAGCCACGCTGCGAAAGCGCTCGACAGTTCATCCAGTTGCCCGAAGGAAAGCACCTTGCCGAGCTGCTCGTACGCCGGCCGGTCCCGATGAGCCGTGCACGCGTGGTGCAGCATCTGCACGAGCGATGTCAGCCGCTCGGGGTCGATATCGGCCGGTACGCCCGGCGGGTAGGACTTCAGCCAGATTCGGTCCACGGTGAAATGCCCTTCGGTTTAGGTCGTTCGGGGGCGTGCCCGGCGATCCGGCACCAGATCCGCGAGCGGAGGGAGTTTAGCCTGTGCGCTCATCCCGCGGCGTTGCGCCGCAGTGTGGCATTGCCGAGAAAGTACTCGACCTTGTCGCGGTAGGTTCGCGAGAGCTTCAGCTCCTGGCCGCCGTCGAGGGTGAGGAAGTACTCCCCGTTCATGTGCTTGCGCAGGCTTTTGACATAGCGCAGGTTCACGATGGTGGAGCGATGGACGCGCTGGAACAGCCTGGAGTCGAGGATCTCCTCGAGCTCCTTCATGGTGCCGCGCAAGATGTGCGTCTCGCCCTCGGCGTGAACACACATGTAATCACCGGCCGCATCGATCCATTGGACCGAGGAAACCGGCACACGCGCCGTGCGTCTGCCCTGGCGGATGGGCAGGATCTGCGGATAGCGTGCATCGAGAGCCGCATCGCCTTGCGCGAGCAGCGTCTCGATCTCGATCTCACCCGAGCCGGTGATCTCCGCCACCACCGCCAGGAGCTTGTCGCGCTGATCGACGGC
>JBMFWZ010000177.1:0-4865 GCA_049964755.1 Steroidobacteraceae bacterium
CCGAGATTTCCCGCTCGGCGTGCAGGATCTCGACAAACCGCGACATGTGCGTGCCCTTGAAGTTGTGCGGCAGGCTGACGTACATGTTGAAGGTGGCGATGGTGTGCTGCTCGCCCGCGGAGCGATCCTTCACGCGCACCGGGTGCCTGATGTCCTTGATGCCCACCCGGTTGATCGGCAGGTGGCGAGTATCAGCGCGGGCCTGGACGTCCTCCACCTCGGCGAGAGCTTTGGCGGTGGTCGTGCCCGATTTGGCGGAAGCGTTCATGGACTTAAGCCTACAGGATCGGGCGCGGATTTCACCTATACCGATCGGGATACGCGCCTACATGCATGTAACCCGGCACCGGCGGCGCGCGGTGCCGGGCGGGCCTCAGCCGCGTCCGACCGAGCGGATCGCGCCGCGGGTCTGCAGCGACCACCAGCGCTCGACACCGGCCTCGAGGCTGGCGGCATCAAGTCCAGCCGCCGCCAGGCAGGTCTCGCGCGAGCCGTGCTCGATGAACCGGTCGGGAATCCCGATTTGCATCAGCGGCAGCGCCACGCCCTCGGCGGCGAGCACTTCGGCCACTGCCGAGCCCGCGCCGCCCTGCACCGCGTTCTCCTCGATGGTCACGATCGCGCTGTGTCGGCGCGCGATGTCGAGGATCAGCGCCTCGTCGATCGGCTTGATGAAGCGCATGTTGACCACGGTCGCATCGAGCTGCTCGCCAATCGTGAGCGCGTTCTGGAGCATCGGTCCGAAGGCGAGCAAGGCGAGCCCGCTGCGCCCCTCGCGCCTGATCGCCGCCTTGCCGATCGGCAGCGCGTGCATTTCTTTCTCCAGCGGCACGCCGGGACCGGTGCCGCGCGGATAGCGCACCGCGGCCGGGCCCTGCACCGTGGTGGCGGTGTAGAGCATCTGCCGGCACTCGTTCTCGTCGGCCGGGGCCATGATCACCATGTTCGGAATACAGCGCAGGAAGGACAGGTCGTAGCTGCCCTGGTGGGTCGCGCCGTCGCTGCCGACGAGTCCGGCGCGGTCGATCGCGAAGACCACCGGCAGGTTCTGCAGCGCCACGTCGTGGATCAGCTGATCGTAGGCGCGCTGCAGGAAGCTCGAGTAGATCGCCACCACGGGCTTGAAACCTTCGGTGGCCAGTCCGGCGGCAAACGTGACCGCGTGCTGCTCGGCAATGGCCACATCGAAGTAGCGCTCGGGGAAGCGCTTGGAGTACTCGACCAGGCCCGACCCTTCGCGCATCGCCGGGGTGATCGCGATGAGGTGCGGATCGAGCTCGGCCATGTCGCACAGCCACTGCCCGAAGATCTGCGAATAGGAGGGGCCGCGGGCCGCCTCTTTGAAGATCGTGCCGCTCGCCGGGTCGAACGGGCCCGGGCCGTGCCACTTGATCGGGTCGGCTTCGGCCGGCGCGTAGCCTTTGCCCTTGCGCGTCACGACGTGCAGAAACTGCGGGCCGTGCAGCTTGCGCACATTGCGCAGCGTGCCGACCAGGGCACGCACGTCGTGTCCGTCGAGGGGGCCGATGTAGTTGAACCCGAGCTCCTCGAACAACGTGCCGGGCAGCACCATGCCCTTCAAGTGCTCCTCGGAGCGGCGCGCCAGTTCCCACACCGTCGGCATCTGCCGCAGCACCTTCTTGCCCCCTTCGCGCAACGTGGCGTAGAGGCGCCCGGAGAGTGCCGCCGTGAAGTAGTTCGACAGCGCCCCGACGTTCTCCGAGATCGACATGTCGTTGTCGTTGAGAATGACCAGCAGATCCGCCGGCAGCGAGCCGGCGTGATTCAGCGCTTCGAAGGCCATGCCCGCAGTCATCGCACCGTCGCCGATGACGGCCACCACGCGACGGTCCGAGCCTTCACGCCCGGCCGCAACGGCCATGCCTAGGGCGGCGCTGATCGAGGTGCTCGAATGACCCACGCCGAAAGTGTCGTATTCGCTCTCGGTGCGGCTCGGGAATGGGGCGAGGCCACCGGCTTGCTTGATCGTGTGCAGCTGCTCGCGCCGGCCGGTCAGCACTTTGTGCGGATAAGCCTGATGGCCCACGTCCCACACCAGCCGGTCGTACGGGGTGTCGTACACGTAGTGCAGCGCGACCGTCAGCTCCACTGTGCCGAGCCCGGCGGCGAAATGTCCACCGCGCGTGCTCACGGACTGGATCAGGAACTGGCGCAGTTCCTGCGCCAGCTGCGGGAGCTGGGATTCCTGCAGCTGCCGCAGATCGGCAGGCAGTCGGATCGGGTCGAGCAGAGGGTAACTTTGGGGGTCGCTCATTCGTCTCAGTGTACACTGCGCGCGCCGGGGCGCGCCCGTGTGTTGCGGTTCGACAACAAAAAGGGATGCGGCTCGAGCCGCCTAGACGGCCGTTCCGTCACGGCTGTCCGCCGCCGCGAACGGCTCGACTTGCAGCTGACCGTCACGCTTGGTGAGGATCTCGACGCGCTGCTGGGCAGCCCTCAGCGCACTCTGACAATGGCGCGTCAGTTCCACGCCACGCTCGAAGACACTCAAGGCCTCCTCCAGTGGCAGATCGCCGCGCTCGAGGCGCTCCACGACCGCCTCCAGTTCCGCCAGCGCGGGTTCGAACTCGGGAAGCTGCTGATCCGATGGCACGCCAAAATCTCCATACACGGCCGCGGCGCGGGGTCGCGGCTCGGGCCTCATGAGGCGCACCTTATACACCGCCCATCGAAGCGGTCAATTGCGGTTGACGCCCGGCGGGGGGGCGCTTAAAGTCGGCCCTCCTGTTAGAACCAGTCTAAATTGGAGAGCGGTATGAATCTCAAAGGCAGCAAAACCGAGCAGAGCCTGAAGGACGCGTTCGCGGGCGAGTCACAGGCCAACCGCCGGTACCTGTATTTCGCAGCCAAGGCCGATGTCGAGGGTTTCAACGACGTTTCCGCGGTGTTCCGTTCCACCGCTGAGGGCGAGACCGGGCACGCACACGGGCACCTGGAGTACCTCGAGGCGGTGGGCGACCCGGCGACGGGCCTGCCGATCGGCGAGACGAAACTCAATCTCAAGGCCGCCATCGCCGGGGAGACCCACGAGTACACCGACATGTACCCGGGCATGGCCAAGATGGCCCGCGACGAGGGCTTCGGGGAGATCGCCGATTGGTTCGAGACGCTGGCGAAGGCCGAGCGCTCGCACGCCAATCGCTTCCAGAAAGCCCTGGACAACCTGTAAACACACCGCAATGGGACCTCCCCCGGGTGGCGCGTCTGACGGCCGTCCGGGGCAGATCCCCGAAGGGCTCTGCGCATGAGCACGACGGCCACGACGAGCGGCGCGGGCGGCCGCGAAGGCAGTCTCGAGGCGCCCACACGTCACCCCCTGGAGTGGCGCAGCGAGGCGTTCTACGACGAGCAGCGTCTCGATCACGAACTCGAGCGCGTGTTCGAGATCTGCCACGGCTGTCGCCGTTGCTTCAGTCTCTGCAACGCCTTCCCGACGCTGTTCGATGCCATCGACGGCACCGAGAGCGGGGAGCTCGAGGGCGTGCCGCGCAAGGTGTTCTGGCAGGTGGTCGATCACTGCTACCTGTGCGACATGTGCTTCATGACCAAGTGCCCGTACGTACCGCCGCACCCCTGGGCACTGGACTTCCCGCACCTGATGCTGCGCGCGAAGGCCGTGCGCACCCGCAAGGAGGGCGTGAGCCTGCGCAACCGGGCGCTGGCCGCGACCGAGGCAGTCGGGCGCATCGCCGGGATTCCGGTGGTGGTCCAGCTGGTCAACGCCGTGAACCGCTCGAGTGCCGGGCGGGCGCTGCTGGAGAAAACACTCGGTGTCGATGCGAGTGCGCCGGTTCCCGAGTACCACTCGCACACCGCGCGCAAGCGCCTCAAGGGCCTCGGCACCGTCGCTTCGGCCGTGGCCGCAGCGACCCGGGCGACGCCGGAGACCACCGGCCGCGTGGCGCTGTTCACCACGTGCTACGGCAACCGCAACGAGCCGCAGCTCAACGAGGATCTCGCCGCGGTGTTCGCGCACAACGACATCGAGGTGAGCCTGCTCGCCGCCGAGCACTGCTGCGGCATGCCGCGGCTCGAACTCGGTGATCTGCAAGCCGTGGCGCGCCTGAAGGAGCAGAACATCCCGCAGCTGCTCGCCGCCCTCGGCGCCGGCTATGACATCGTCGCGCCGATCCCCTCGTGCGTGCTGATGTTCAAGCAGGAGCTGCCGCTGATGTTTCCCGAGGATGCCGATGTCAAGCGCGTCGCGAAGCGCATCTTCGATCCGTTCGAGTACCTGATGCTGCGCCACCGCGCCGGGCTGCTGCGCACCGACTTCAAGCACTCGCTCGGCAAGGTCAGCTACCACGTGCCGTGTCACCTGCGCGTGCAGAACATCGGACTGAAGACCCGCGACGTGCTGCAGCTCGTGCCGGACACCACCGTTGAGCCCATCGAGCGCTGCTCCGGGCACGACGGGACCTACGGGGTGAAGAAGGAATTTCGCGCCGCCTCGATGAAGATCGGCCGGCCCGTGATGAGCCGGGTTGAGGCGAGTGGCGCGGCGCATTACGCCAGCGATTGCCCGATGGCCGGCCACCAGATCGAAAGCGGGCTGGCCGCCGATGCGCCACCGCCTGAGCATCCACTGAAGCTGCTGCGGCTCGCTTACGGCCTGTAACGTTCGCCCCCAGAGGCCCTCATGCAAAAACTCACCGCCGCTGACCTGCTCGGCCTCGAGCGCTACGCACGTGAGCGCACCGAGTTCCGCGCTCGCGTGCTCGAGCACAAGCGCCCTCGGCAGCTTGCCGTAGGTCCGAACATGACCTGGTGCTTCGAGGACCGGCTCACCATCCAGTACCAGATCCAGGAAATGCTGCGCGTTGAGCGGATCTTCGAGCCCGAGG
>JBMFWZ010000178.1:0-4790 GCA_049964755.1 Steroidobacteraceae bacterium
CGAGCTTCAACCCCAGGACATCGCCGTGGTGCCTCGCGGCGTGCGCTTTCGGGTCGAGCTGCTCGATACCGAGGCGCGCGGCTATCTGTGCGAGAACTACGGGGCACCGTTCAAACTGCCCGATCTCGGGCCGATCGGGGCCAATGGGCTCGCCAATCCGCGCGACTTTCTCACACCCATCGCCTGGTACGAGGATCGTGACGGTCCGATGGAGCTGGTGGCGAAGTTCGGCGGTGCGCTGTTTCGCGCCGAACTCGATCATTCGCCGCTCGATGTGGTCGCCTGGCATGGCAATCACACGCCGTACAAATACGACCTGCGTCGCTTCAACACCGTCGGGTCGGTGAGCTACGATCATCCGGATCCCTCGATCTTCCTCGTGCTGCACTCGGTGAGCGATACCCCGGGGGTCGATGCGGTCGACTTCGTGATCTTTCCGCCGCGCTGGCTGGTGATGCAGGACACGTTCCGTCCGCCCTGGTTCCATCGCAACATTGCCAGCGAGTTCATGGGGCTCGTACACGGCCGCTATGACGCCAAGGCAAGCGGCTTCGAGCCGGGCGGCGCGTCGCTGCACAACTGCATGAGCGGACACGGCCCGGATGCCGAGACGTTCGAGCGCGCCAGTCGCGCCGATACCTCCGTGCCGCAACACATCGGGGAGACCATGGCGTTCATGTTCGAGACTCGCACGCTGATCCGCCCGACGCCCCAGGCGCTCGCGCTGCCACAGCGCCAGCGCGACTACGCCCGCTGCTGGCAGGGGCTCGGTAAGCGCTTCGACCCGCATGCGCGCGAGCCGCGCTGAGTTGCCCATGCGCAGCCTCGATGCCACACACGACCCGAGTATCACCAGCTGGGTGGACTCGGCCAATCAGCCGCAGTGCGATTTTCCGCTGCAGAACCTGCCATTTGCGGTATTTCGCCGCTCCGGCAGCTTCGAGCCGCTGCGCTGCGGGGTGGGGATCGGGGATGCCGTCCTCGATCTGACCGCGCTTGGGGCGGCCGCGCCGCGCTCGGGGCTGGCGGCCGAGGCGCTCGGCGCGTGCGCCGCGCCGGCGCTGAACGGTCTGATGGCCCTCGGCCCGGCCGGCGCACTGGCGCTGCGCCAGACGCTCTGGCAGTTGCTGCGCGCCGGATCGGCGCATGCCGCCGCACTGGCCTCGGCCCTGGTGCCGCAGGCACAGGCGCAGTTCGCCGTGCCGGCGCAGATCGGCGATTACACGGATTTTTACACCTCGATCCATCACGCCACCGCGGTGGGACGGCTGTTCAGGCCCGATCAGCCGCTGCTCGCGAACTACCAGTGGGTGCCGATTGCCTATCACGGGCGGGCCTCGTCGATTGCGGTCAGCGGCCAGCAGGTGCGCCGGCCACGGGGGCAGTTGATGCCGCGCGGGGCCGAGCGGCCGCACCTGGCGCCGAGCGAGCGGTTGGATTACGAACTCGAGCTCGGCGTGCTCATCGGGGCGGGCAACACGCTCGGGGACCCGATCCCGCTCGAGCGTGCCGAGCAGCATGTATTCGGACTGTGTCTGCTCAACGATTGGTCGGCGCGCGACGTGCAGGCCTGGGAATACCAGCCGCTCGGGCCGTTTCTCGCCAAGAACTTCGCCACCACCGTCTCGCCCTGGGTGGTGACGCTGGAGGCGCTTGCGCCGTTTCGTGCTCCGTGGCACAGACCCGCAGCCGACCCGGCGCCGTTGGCGTATCTGGACGGCCCGACGTTGCGTGCCGCCGGTGCACTCGATATCTCGCTCTCGGTGGCGCTCGAGACGGCGCGGATGCGCGAGCGAGGCGTGCCGCCGGTGCCGCTGTCGCAGTCGAACTTCCGCGACTGCTACTGGTCGCTGGCGCAGATGGTCGCGCACCACACCGTCAACGGCTGCAACCTCGTGCCGGGCGATCTGCTCGGCACCGGCACGCAGTCCGGACCACAGCCCGAGCAGGCCGGTTCGCTCTTGGAGCTCACCGGCGGGGGCAAGCATCCCTTGACGCTGCCGGAGGGCGAGACCCGCACGTTCCTCGCCGATGGTGATCGCGTCATCCTCAGCGCCTGGTGTGAGCGGTCAGGGTTCCGGCGCATCGGTTTCGGCGAGGCCGTCGGCACCGTCTGTCCGGCGCAGTGAGCGAGCGCCGCTCGGCGGTGAGGCGTCGAACCGGCTCCTGGCGAGGTCGTGCGCACTTGCACCCCTAGGACTGCCGGTGGGCGTCCATGGTGCGGGGGTGAGGAATTCACTATACTTTCGCCCGCTCGGCGCAGCACGACACGCCCGGGCGTCGCGGATCTCGCTGCAGGACTACCATGGCCAACACACTCATCCACGAGTCGCGGCGTCTGCTGTTGCCCTTCGACACCGTCGTCGATGCGCTGATCGAACTGGAGATCAAGCACGGCCGCTGGCCGTCGAACGCCGAGCTGGCGGACGTGACCGTCCACGACGGTGAGGACGACCGCTCGCGCAGTGTGGTGCTTTCGGTCCGTCTGCCCAACCAGCAGCCGGTGGTGGAGCGCACCTATACGCTGCCGCTCATCGCCGCCGCCATCGTCAATTACTGCCTGACGATGCGCGTGCCCATGCCGCGCAGCTCCAGCAAGACGATCCAGTTCCTGCCCGAGGGCATCGCGCTGCTGCTGGAGAACACGCTGATGCTGCAGCGCCGACATCTCGAGGCTCCACCGGTCAAGGTCCTCTCGGCCGTGCGGGACGATGGGCCGACGCCCGTCGACGGGGCGCCGGCCGGTAGCGCCGCCGCCGCCGAGGAGCCCTTCGCGCCGCTCGAGCCCGAAGCGGCCGAAGGCGCGGCGGCCCCGCCCGAGGAGGCGCCGGCGGCCGAGCCGGCCGGGACCTAGCCGCCGCGCCTCGGTTTGAACGGCCCGTGCCTAGGGTGGTCTAATGATCGGTGTCGCCGTGCCCCGGATCATCACCCGGGTGCCGGCGAACCGCAGGAGGACACCATGTTCACTTCAAGCCCGGTCAAGACAGGGGCGCGGACCGGCCGCCTTGCGCACGGCGCGGTGGGTATTGCCGCTGTGCTGACGCTGCTGTTCGCCTCCGGTGCGGCCCACGCGGATCCTCCGCGCGGACATGCGTTCAACGCGCACTTCGCGGCTGATCACGGGCCGCGCGGGGGACATTTTCAAGGGCCGCGGGGCGATGGACCACGACCGCAAGGCCGGCAGTGGGCGGGACATGCGCCGCAGTCTGACTGGCACGCCGGGGAGCCGCGCGGTGGCCCGTGGCAGAGCGGGGCAGACCGCCGCTGGGACGGTCCGGGTCACTGGGATGGGCATGACGGCGGCTGGCGCGACAACCGCTGGCATGCGGGCTGGGACGGAGACGATTGGGATCACCGTGATTGGCACGGAGCGGCCTGGCTCGGCGGGTATTGGGGCGGGTATTACTGGCCGCCGGTCAACTACGGTTGGAACTACCCGTGGTTCATGGCCAGCATTCCGTTCGGCGCGGTGACCCTCACGTTCGGCGGGGTGCCGTACTATTACGTCGATCGCGTTTACTACGCCTGGAATCCCTATTACGACGGGTACGTGGTGACCGACCCGCCGCCGGTTGGAGTGCAGATGTCATCGCCGGCACCGGCGCCCGCGGGGGCGGCCGCGCCGCAGGACTTCAGCGCAGGCGGTGGAGTGCTCGGCCTGCGCGTCACGCCGCTGCGGGGTCAGGATGCGCAGCAGAGCGCGAACGATCGCTATGCGTGCAACACGTGGGCCGTGGCGCAGAGCGGATTCGATCCGTTGAGCGCACGCCAGGATGCCCAGGCGCCGGCGGGCGCGCGCGCCGGCTATCGCCGGGCGTTCACCGCCTGCTTGCATGCGCGCGGCTATAGCGTGCAGTAGCGAGCCGCAGTTGCGAGCTGTTTTCGGTCGGGGACATCGGCGACAATGCGCGGATGTCCCCGGCTGAACTCTCCCCCGTCGCTGCGCCCGCCGAGCGCCCCGCGCTCGGCGCTGGCGCCTCCATTCTGATCTGCCGCCCCAATACCCGCCTCGGCAACACCGTGCTGCTGACCCCGTTGGTCGAGGAGTTGCAGCACTCGCTTCCCGAGGCGCAGATCGAGATCCTCACGGCCTGTCCGGTCGCCGCGCAGATCTTTCAGGAATTCCCCGCGGTGCGGCGCGTGCACGCGTTGCCGTTTCGGGGTGTGCGCCATCCGCTGAATTACCTGCGCACGCTGCTGGCGGTACGGCGCAAACGCTATGACGTCATCATCGACCCGTGTCCGAATTCCTGGACGGCGCGCTTCTTCACGCGCCACCTCGCGGCTCGACTGAAGGTCGGCTTCACCGCTGCGCGCAGCGTGCAGGGCGTCGATGTCAGCGTGCCATTTCAGGATGCTCCGCGGCACATGGGGGCCTATCCGGTCTACTTGGTGCGCCGCACGCTGTTTGGTCTGGATCCGAAATCCGCGCGCGCCGATGAGGTGACGCTCAACATCCGGCTGACCGAGGCGGAGCGCGAATTCGGCCGCAGTGAGGTCCGCCGGCTGCTCGGCGGCGGGGCGAGCGCACCGGTGATCGCAGTGGCCACGCACGCGACCGGTCCGAAGCGTTTCGCGCTCGAGTGGTGGCAGCGACTGATCGCCGAGCTGCACGCGCTCCTGCCGGCGGCTCGGTTCATCGAGATTCGCCCGCCCTCTGGACGCGCCTCGCTCGGGGGACTGCCGGGATTCTCCTCGCGCCACACCCGGGAGGTTGCCGCGCTGATCAATGCCGTGCAGTGTTTCGTGTGCGCCGACTCCGGTCTGATGCACCTCGGGGCCGGCACCGA
>JBMFWZ010000179.1:0-4777 GCA_049964755.1 Steroidobacteraceae bacterium
GTACGATGAGCGGCAGGACCACCGCCAGCGCGATCACAAAGACGACGCCCTTCAGGGTACGTCGGACGCCAGCTGGTGACGATGGGGAGTTCATGCGGGCTCCCGAACCGCGGCGGGCATCATCGAGCGATACAGCGCACGATAGGATTCGAGCATGCGTGCGAAGGTGAAATGGTCCTCGAAGCGCTGCCGCCCCGCACGACCGAGATCCCGCCGCAACGACTCATCGGCTGCCGCGTCCAAAACCGCCGAGGTCAAGGCCGAAACAGCACCCGAGGGCACCACCCAACCCGTTTCGCCGGCCACGACAATTTCCGGATTTCCGCCCACCGCCGTGACCACGGCCGCAACGCCGCTGGCCATGGCCTCGAGCAAGGCCATCGACGTGCCCTCACTGAAGCTGGACAGGACGAACAGGTCCATGCACTGGACCAATTGCCGAGCATCGCTGCGAAAGCCCGTCAGGCACACCGCCTCCTTGAGGCCGTGCGCTTCCAAGAGCTGCTGGACCGCGCCGAACTGCGGTCCGTCCCCGACCAGAAGCCCCCGGATGCGACTGTTCTGCTCGCGCGCCGACGCCAGACCCTCGATGAGCATGGGCAGGTTCTTGATCGGATCGAACCGCCCGACGGTTCCGACCACGATGTCAGAGTCAGCAAACCCCAGTGATTGCCGCAGTGCGCCGCGCTGCAACGCGGATAGCGGCGCTCCCACGTCCACGCCGTTATAGATCACATCCACGCGCGCGGCATCCAGCCCCTCGTAGCGATCCAAGCGCCAACGCACATCTTCAGACACTGCTACGAACCGATGCGAGAGCGGCACGATGACGGCGCGGTTCACGCGACGGCGGGCAGGTTTTTCTTCCTCCGGATAGAAGCGCCCGTGCTCCTCCAGGAGCAGCCTGGGCGCACTGTAGAACATCCGAGAGAGCGCACCGTAGAACCACGGTGTGCACTGGTGAGCATGGATGAGCGCCGCGTCGCTCTCCCGCGCGATACGGGCAATCTTCACCGGCATGCTCAGGTCAAGTCCAGGCTGGCGCCAGAGGCAGTGGACCGGAATGCCCCGACGGCGCAGATCTGTTGCCCACCGTCCCGGTTCATCGAGACACACGATCGCCACCCGGAACTCGTCGCTGAACGCGAGCCCCATCTCCATCACCAGCCGCTCGGTGCCGCCGGGATTGAGGCTATTGACGATGTAGAGCAGCCCGGGACGGGCCAAACTACTTTCGCTCGACACCACCGCGAGTTCGGTATTCATGGAGGCGGCTCACAACCGAGACGGCGTCGAGAGACGGCGGAACACATCGAGGCGCTCCGTGCCGGTACGCACCAGCCGCGTGCCAATATCCCGTACCCGCTCAGGCAGCTCGCGCTGCGGGGGCGCAAACGACTGTGGCGTTCCGAAGTCCTCCACCGGGCACTTGAGCTCTAAACCCTCGAAGCGATGCACTTGATAAAACGCCTGCAGGTGTCCGTAGACGCACTGAATCACGAGCGGGCGCGTCACGTACGCGGTCTGAAATTTCAGCAGATCCTCCAGACTGCGGGCGAAGAAGAAATCCGCCTTGTCGTGGAACGCCGAGCGCTGCGGCTCGGGGGAAAACTCCCCGGCCAGGTGGAGCACATGGCATTTGCGTACGTCCTGCGCCGGCCAGGATTCGGTCGGCAGCTCCACCTTATGCAGGACGTCGCGGTACGGAACCTCGTGCTCGAGCATCCAGCGGGCGTAGTGCAACAAACTCTCGCGGCCGTAATGAAAGGCGTAATCCGTCTCTCCGAGCTCGAGCTTCAAATGCAGATACTTGCCCAGGATCTGCAGGAACACGAGATACGACCAGCGGAATTCCGGCTCTGAGAGCCCGAGTGCGTCGATGTCATCTTTGGGGTGAATACAGCGGGCGATCAGTTCCTCGGCCTTGGTCAGGAACGATCGCTCCTGGGAGAGCTGGAACGCATCGAGCAACGCATTGATGGAATTCCCCGCACCGCGACCCGGCTTATGGTACGAGGGATCGACGGTCTTGCTCGCCAGTCCCGTCGGTTCCGCCTCAGCACCCTCTCCAGCCCCGCCGTCCATCGCGATCACCCACCCGGCGAGCTCGCGCACGGCGTCCGCCGCTTCAGGATCCCCAGAGAGACAGTAGTAGAGCAGCAGACCACTGGTGTAATTGTGCTCGTTGCTCGGTCCGCCGCCGTACGAGAGGCCGCGCCCATTCTGCGTACTGTACGTCCGATGTGTGCAGGTGGCTGCCGGCTTGTAGTGGTCCGTATGCCAGAACATTCCGTGATTGAACGCCGGCTTGTCTTCGTCCGTGTGGTAGATGTCGATATCCATCAGGTGCCGCGCCCCATCCTCAGCCAGGGCGCGCCAGCGCTGATCCCCGGTGCGCAGATGATGAATCAGCGCACCGTAGATGAAGTCGTACTGATTGTTGTAATGAGACACCAGCGGCCGCCAGCCTTTAGACTCCACCGCTTCGTGGTCGGCATAGAGATCCCCGAAGTTCCGCCAGCCGTACTCATCGATCAGCTCGCGCTTGGCCATGAACGCATGCGGTCCTTCGATGACCGACTGGATGTACTGAAGATACGCGGCGTTGCGATCGCGCGACGCCGGGATGAATCCCTCGAGCGCACCGGACTGCTCAACCCACTCGGGATCGAGCGAGACCTGCAGCGGGTGCTGCCACTGCTCGAGGGTGGATTCGCCACCCGCAGGACCGAATTCGAGCAGAATCGTCTGCCGCTTGCGCTCCCCGCCCTGCAGGGCGAACGGCGCCCGGCACTCCCAGGGGAACAGGGCGACGTCGAGGATCTCCTCGCTCCAGCGCAGTGCCTTCGGAAAGTTTTGCCAGAAATCGAGCACCGTCGCGGCAACAAAGCCGCGATCGGTCACCGCCGAGAGTGCGGGCGTCGGCCGGTCCCCTTCGGCAATGAGCCGCATCTTGCCCGGGTCCCCGTAGGTCACCCGATAGCCCCGGAACGTCACCGTGGGCTGGCCGCGGCCGTCCACATGGTTATCGGAGTCCCAATTCTCTCCGCCACTCGAATCCTGATAGAACGTCAGCTCTTTGGGCGCTTCGACGTGAACGTCGCGCGCACCGTGCGCAGACCAGCGGATGTCACCGACCTGCCCGATCGGCTTGAGGGAGAGCGTGACGTCCTCGAACGCCGCGGTGCCCCGATCATCGAGATCCCAGAGCCCGCCCGGATGGCGAGCGGCACTGGGATTGTGCAGCTGCACCTCAACACGGACGACCGAATGCCCGGCTGTGAAGACGAGGCGCACCTTGAACTCGATGCGGACCGAAGTCCCCGCGGCCTCCCGAACCGGTGCGAAATGGCCCTCGAGCACCACCGCGACCCGAAACGGCCCTTCTTCCTCTAGAAACAGCTGAGTCGTGACCGGTCGGTACGGATGTCCCGAGCACCCCGTCAGGCTCAGACGCGCGCCGGCATCATCCAGCAGATCGACGCCCTGCACCGCAGCCGACTCGATGAGCGGCCCATTCAATCCCACGCGGAACGTCGCCGCACCCGTATCGATGATATAGCCTGAATTCTTCTCGACGCGCAGTTCGGGGATTGAGTGTTCCGCCCCGTCCTGGGGTGCACCCGCAGTCGACACGTGAAATTTGGCCCTCTCCCCTGGTCTCAAAGAGACCGGGGCATGGACCATCAGCCACTTGATTGAACCGTCGCTCCAGAACGTCAGAGGCCGCGGATCCGCCGGCAGAGAATGCTCTTGGTGATCGGCCAGGTACACGGGCGTACCGCTACGCAGTACGCCGCGGGGGATCGGCACGCCGAGTCGAATCAGTTCATCGTTACGATCCCGGCCGATCGTCTCTTCGACGAGGATGGGAATGCGGAGCGTCGGCGACATGGTCAGGACGCTCGCGAAACGGCGTCAGCGTGCAAAGGCAGCTCTCCGTGCTGCCCAACCGCAAGCGTACGACCCCCGCCCTCGGCCGGCAGGAACTCATCCAGGAGCGTAAGATTCCTCGACCAGGAATAGGCCTGCTCGGCCTGGGCGCGCGCCGCGCGTCCCAGGCGATCCGCATGCATTGGATCCTGCAGACATTCGATCGTCCGCACGGCGAACTCCCGTTCATCGCTCGCAACCATGAGGTCCCGGCAGGGCACCGCATCGATTCCTTCGAACGCCTGCGGCGTCACCACGATGGGCCGGCCCATGGCCATGGCCTCGAGCACTTTATTTTGAATGCCGCGCGCGATTCTGAGTGGTGCGATGCTCACCCCGCGCGCCACGTATTCGCGTACGTCCGGCACGAATCCGGTAACGACCACACCCGGATGCGAAGCCAGACGTTGTACCGTCTTACTCGGACGATTGCCCACAATGAACAAGCGCACATTTGGAACTGCTGCTTGGATGATCGGCAGAATGCTCCGAACGAACCAGGCAATGCCGTCCACATTCGGTCGGTAATCCATCACTCCGGTGAAGACCAGCGTCGGCGAGTGATTCTCGGCAGGCACTCCCACACTGGGCGCAAAATATTCAAGGTCGACGCCGTTGGGAACCGCAGTTACGCGATCCCGCGCAACGGAATCGCAGCACGCCCGTTCGGCTTCACTGACCACCAGGACCCGATCAAACTGCTGACCGATCTTTCCCTCGAGAGCCGCCAGATAGCGCGCCTCGCGCCGATAGAGCCAGGCGGATCCCGGGTGCGACTGATCCGCGTAATGACGCCACTTGACCGAGTCGACGTCAATTAAGTCCATGACTTTAGGGACGCCCC
>JBMFWZ010000180.1:0-4744 GCA_049964755.1 Steroidobacteraceae bacterium
GAGTGACAGAAGCCGCGGGTCGCTCCCCTCGAAGGTAAAGTCATCGAGGGCGATCAGGTGGCCGTGCTCGCGCAGCATGGTCAGTGTTTCAAGAATATCGGAATCGGCCTGAACGTCTTCCAGGACCTCAATGACAATCCGTTTGGGGTCCGCTGGGAGCGGAGTGTGGGAACGCAGCATCTCCGGCGGAAAATTGATGTGGGCTGGTACCGCACCGACGAGCTGGTCCAGGCCAAACTCCAAACAGGCATCAACGATCACCCGGGAACTTGATCGCACCGGGTCATCAATCTGCGCACCGGGCGCTTGCGCATGGCTGCGGTATAGCAGTTCGTATGCGACGACCTTCAGGGAGGCGTCGTAGATGGGTTGGCGGGCCAGCAACGCCAGCTCCGGAATCCGCTGTCTGCCGTGCTCACACATCGCTCACTCGGCGCGATATCTCGGGCCTTGGTTCGGCGATTGCCGCCATGCGAAAGGGCTTTGCGGCCACCACACGATTTCGTCCCGCATGCTTAGCCGCATACAGCGCCGTGTCTGCCGCGTGTATCAACCCCTCGCTCGTGCGCGCATCCTGCGGGGCAGAGGCGACACCGATCGAGATCGTTATGGAATCACGCGTCTGCGCGCCGCGCGTAATGACGCGCTGTTGAACTTCGGCGCGCAGCATTTCAGCGAGCGGCAGTGCGTCGGTGATCGACGTGTCCGGCAGAACCACGGCCAGTTCCTCCCCACCGATTCGGCACACAAAGTCAGACGCCCGAACGGATCGCTGGAGAACGCCGCAGACCTCGCGCAGCGCGATGTCGCCGCTTTGGTGTCCGAACGTGTCATTGAATCGTTTGAAATGATCGAAATCGATCATGAGAAGGGAGAGTGGCTTGGCCTGACGTTGGCTGCGTTGAAATTCGCGCTCGAGCCAGTCTTCCAGGAAGCGCCGATTGAACAGACCGGTCAGGGGATCGCGGATTGACTGGGTGCGCAACGCCTCCCGAAGACGGAGATTGGCAATCGCCAGGGCACACTGTTCCGTAAGTGCGCGCAGGACCTCCTCAGAAACACCCTCCGGTTGCCCTCGCGGCTCCTGAAGACACAGAACCCCTATGGTTTCCCCCTGGGCCGCAAGCGGAATGCAATGCGTCACGTAGCCGGCGAGAGCACTGTTATGCGGACACCGCAGTCCTGACGTGGCATCCTGCGGCGCGTTGTGAGCTCGTCCGCGCCGCAGTGCCCAGCATTCCGGCGGGGCGAAGACCGCCGGGGCCCTCTGCTGCTCCTCACCCCATGCCGTCGCGAGCTCGACCAGATTGCGGGATGAATTGAGAAGATAGACGCCACCGGCGGTCAACGGAAATAGAGCCTTGAGCGCCTGCGAGACGATCGGGTATACCTCTCGCTCGCCGATGCAGCTCTGCAGCAGCTCGCCCAGCTCTGTCAGGGAGCTGAGTTCGCGGGCTCGGCGCTCCATCGTGATGACGTTGGCACTCAGGGCGTCATTCCTGGCCATCAGCGCCTGGCGTATCGCCCGCTGTTCGCTCACGTCCCGGATCAGACACAGCACAATCGGCTGAGGCATGGTGTCGACGCGATTGAGGCTCACTTCCAATGCGAACTCGACACCGTCTCTGCGGCGTCCAACGAGATTTCGCGATTCACCCATCGGACGCGCGTGCGGCTTGCGCATGTAGCGTGCGCGCGCGTCGACGTGCTCCGGCCGGAGTCGCTCGGGGACCAGCACCTCGATGCGTTGTCCGACAAGCTCTGCTTCGTCGTAGCCGAACAGTTCCGTGACCCGAGCATTCGCGAAGGTGATTTCCCCGGAGTCGGTGACCCCGATGATTGCTTCGGGAGCGGCATCCAGCAGCATCGCGAGCTTTTTAGCGTCGGCGAGTGCCATGCGACGGAGTCGACCGAGCACGGCGATCCAGGCTGCCGTAAAGAACCCGAACGCCAGGAGCATGTGCGTCAGGCTCATTCGTTCTGCACGCAGCTCGTTGGCGTTCTTTACGGCGGCGATCAGTGCAAATACGAATCCGAGCACCGATACGGGCAGCAACACGGATCCTCGGGCGTGGCGACGGACCGCCACGAGAATCGAGCGCCACCGATTGAATTTGAGACGGGAGTGCCACACTGCTTGATCCGCCGATTCTCGAGCCGCCGAAGCGGCAGCGGGCCTTGAGCCTCAATGGCTCCAGGGGTTTGCAAGACAGGCGGGGGTGCGGCCGGCAGTACGGACAACCGCGGACAATGTCCGGTCAGTTGATCACGCGAGTGCAGGGCGTGACGCGAAGCATTCTAGCCGTAGCCCGGTTGGCAATCTGCGATGCACGTTCAACGACGCGCTGGCAATGTCCGCAAGATTTGTGAGGGAGCGCACAAACGCCTCTTTGGTTACAGGCCTGCGCGTCCGTTTGGCCGTAGGGTGAGGCGGGTGATGACGGATGTGCTCTTCTGAAATATTTCGAGTCGTGCATTGTCGCGCGGCAATAGTGTCGCCACGAGATCGAGTCCCGTTTGGATTCCTCTCCGTGTTTGGAGGGAGAAATCTTGCGGTAGGAATGCGGGACTGTTCGTGATCTGCAGCTCGAGGCAGGAATCTAGATCAAGCAGATTCACCTCGACGAGCGCGTCGGTCTGCCTGGGCGTGTGCTTCAGGGCGTTGGTCAGCAGCTCGCCTACGACGAGCGCAAGAGGCACTGCGTTCGCCTGGCTCAGGGGAGCGGAACGGCGCACATTGGCGCTCCAACGCAACTCCACTGGAGCATCAATCCGCAGCGTCGCCGTGATCTGCCGGACCAGTTCGGCAAAGTCCAACGCCCCATTCCCCTCGGATGTGAGCAATCCGTGAACGATCGCGATGGATGCGATCCGTGCGACCGCGGCACCGACGAGCTGATCGGCCGGCCGGCCTGTTGTCTTCATGCTGCGCAGCAGGCCGATGAGTCCCTGCAGGTGATTCTTGATGCGGTGATGCACCTCCCGGACCAGCGTCCGGGTCAGTGCTTTCTCGCGCGCGATCTGTCGAGCCTGCTCTTCCTTCAGTTCGGTAATGTCCTGCGCGAGAAGCAGGATTCGGCTGACCTGCCCAGCAGCGATTCGCAGCGGCACGAGGAACGTTCGCCACCAGCGATCGAAGCGCCAGATTTCCCGCTCGGCACGGCAGCCGCTGGAGATGACGCTGGAAAGATAATCGGGTTCCGTAGACGCGCCGGATTCCTCGTGCAGAAATGGACAGTAGTGTCCCGGACTATGGCGGGCTCGTGTTCCGATTACCCTTGCGGTTGCTTCGTTCGCGTGGATGATGTGGCCCGTAGTACTCAGGAGCACAACTGGGTGTCCGATTTCATCCAGGACGCTCTGGAGTGTGTCCTCTGTCAATTTTAGGGCTGACGGCAACTCTTGCGGCCCGTGCAGCGAGAGGATGCCGAATGCGGCAGGCGCTGCGCCACCCGTGCGCGACACCAGCATCGTGAGATTGGAGGTCCAGAGGTAGTGCCCGGCCCGGTGGCGCAGCCTCAGTTCCGATTCCCGTCCTCCGAATGGCTCCCCGGCAATGGCCCGGGCTTGTCGTTCTAGCACTCGGACCCGGTCATTTGGATGGAGAATTTCGAGAAAGAAGCGCCATTCGTCACGGCTATTTTCGCATGTGTAGCCCAGCGTTTCAAGCACGTCATCGGAAATCCAGAACCGCGTAGAAGACACATCCGGCATGAACCAACTGATCACACCAGATGTGGCAACGCATTCGAGCAGACCGCCGGGTAGCCGGGCTGCACCAACAGAATCCTTCATCGGCGTCTATTGCTTGGTCCTGAGAGCATTGAAGGCGCGGGCTGATTCGTCGTTCAATTTGAGCAGATCGAGCGCCACCTCCTCGAGTCGCCGCCGATTAGTTCTCGCATGCAACCGAAGACGGTCCAGAGCCTCACCCTGACATACCTGCAGCTTTTCCATGATCAGCCCGACAGCAATACTGATGTTGCGTCCCATTTGCAGTGCTGCAGCAAGCTGTTCCGTTTGGCGGCGGAGACTGATCAGCTCGCGCGAACGCTCGAAAGCCGTCTGAATCACTGGCAGCAGCTTGTCCGTGTCGATCGGCTTTACCAGGTAGCACATGGCTCCGGCCGAAATGGCATCACGGATGATTAGTTCATCGTTGTAAGCGGACAGGAAAATTACAGCGACGTCACCGTCTTCGGAGACTCGCCGCGCCAATTCAAGCCCGGACATAGTGGGCATGCTGTGGTCGATGATGGCGATCGACGGCTTCTGGCTTTGGCAGATTTGTAGTGCTGCGGCTCCGTCGAAGGCTTCGGTGACCTTATAGCCCGCCCTGCGCAGAGATTCGCCGATCGTAGCGACAATCAGAGCATCATCGTCGGCAATCAGAACGCTGATCGGCGAGTCGTTCTCGACAGAAGATGCCTGAAGATCGCGTCCGCTCTTCTCGCCCGCGCTGGTTGGCGGCCGAACAGACGCCGCATGCAGGCCGCTTGCGCACAAGAGACTGCGAACAACTGCCGCGCTTGTGTCCGAATGACTCATTTCCCACCCCCGATCCACCTCTGCCTCGTACGGATTTTCGATTATTTGAACGCCGCACAGCCCTGACCATAGCGCGGGCTGACGCCCGCAACCCAAGTTGAGGAACGGCGTCGTTCCTTGGAATATAGAAGGTGGATACGACTCTACCTTCTGCCGCCGAGGAAGACGCCGTTGAACACATTCATAGCACGATTTC
>JBMFWZ010000181.1:0-4710 GCA_049964755.1 Steroidobacteraceae bacterium
ATATCACGTACATTGCCACTCGCGAGGGCTGGCTTTACTTGGCGGTGATCATCGCCTTGCAGACCCGCCAGGTGCTTGGCTACAGCCTCTCGGATCGCATGCCTGATGAGCTGGTGCTCAATGCGCTACGCAATGCCTGTCATCTCGAAATGCCGCCCTCCGGCACGCTGTTTCACTCCGATCGTGGCAGTCAGTACGCCAGTGATGATTTCCGTGACGCCCTCGGCGCACTCGGCATGGTGGCCAGCATGAGTCGCAAGGGAAATTGCTGGGATAACGCGGTCTCGGAGAGCTTCTTCGCAACACTGAAGACCGAGGAAGCGACCGAGCCGTATGCGACCAAACAGGACGCACACAAAGCGATCGCAGCGTTCATCCACGGATTTTACAATCCAGTCCGCCTGCACTCATCACTCGGATACTTGTCTCCCAACGAGTATGCGCGCAGAATGCTACATGTCGATCAAGACCCACCTAAGAGGTCCGTCGCGTAGGGACCACTTCAACCACCCGCTCCGATGGCGCAGCCGGCACACCGGTACGGCCGCCGGAAATCCGCCGCTGCCTTCAGTGTCGCTGACGCGCACTTCGATGAGCTTGCCGGCTTGCCCCACCACGCTGCTCGGCGGCGGCACAAGCCCTTTGTCCGACAGCTGCCGTTGCACCCTGGACAGCATCCGTAGGCTCAATCCATGCGCCAGGTAGTACTCCTTCAGCGATACCCCTTCGCTCTGCGCCTCGCGCACCCGTTCCAGGTACCGCCGCTCACCCAGCGTCAGCTCCGCTTGCTTCTGCTCGTTCATCGTTCGCCCTCGCCATGCGGCCACTCGCCGCGGCACAGAGCATCGGCCGCTCAGATCAAAGCCGAAAGAACGGGGATGCCGGAGTCCTTACGAGTGCCCGGCGTCGGCAACTTTTCGTCGGGGGAGAAGCGCGCAGTGCTGGCTGTGGCGGATTGCTGCGATGCGATCGCCAAGCTCGGGGCGTTCCCGCGCTGCAAGTATTTTTACTCGTTGATGCTGTTGAGTTGGCGCAAGCAGATCGAGGCACCCGGTCAGATCGCACCGATCCCGTGGCAGTCGATGCCGGCGAAAGGAATGGGCGTTGCACGTACTGCATTTGACCCCGCAGTGCGCGGATCGAGGGGGTAGGTCAATGACGTTGTCGCGCGGTAGTTGAACTCGTTGCGACTAAACGCCGCCGGTCCGACCCGGATCGGACCTGTTTAGGCCGGCAGACTATCGGGCACGACTGCGCTGCCTTGTCGGAATTCGGAGATCGGAATGATGCGCTGAGCATCTTGATCCCAGAGAATGCATTTTAGCGCGCCGAGCACTTCGTGCAACTTCACGCGGGTGACCCGCGCGAAAAGCTGTTCATACTCCCGGTGGCATTCGGCGAGACGGTAATTCGGGATGGCGGCGGACAAATGGTGAATATGGTGATAGCCAATATTTGCGGTGCACCAATTCAGCCAGCGCGGTAGCACCAGAAAGCTCGTGCCTTCGATCGCTCCGGTGTCATGGTCCCAGTTTGCGCTGTCGGCGGCGTAGGCGTGCTTGAAGTTATGCTGTACCGTGAACAGGACGATGCCGACGCCGCCGGCTATTGACACGCTCAGAATGTAAATCGAGAAGAACGTCGCAGCGCCGCACACGGCGCACATCGCGCCCCATGCGCTCAGCAGCACGAGATTATTCCAGAGCATATGCCGGTATTCTCGGGATGACTTCCAATAGCGCGTCTGATAAGTGGAGGCGTGGGCTTTCAGGGAAACCGTCGGTTGCGCCACTTTTTGCCGCGCCACGTGAATGAGCAGGCCAATGGATCCCTTCAGCCAGGTAAAGCGCGGGTTGAAGACCAAGTACACGAATCCTGCCAACGGCGCGGCCAGCACGCTGCACTTGATCCGGTAAGCGCGCTGCTGTGCGCGGCTCAGCGCGGTGTACTCATTGACCGAAAGCGTCGAGTAAGGGCCGCGGTATTTTTCCCAGTCCCCGTTGTGTGCATGGTGGTAATTGTGGTGCTGCGACCAGACGTACTGCGGCATCCCGGAGATGACGCCGAGGATAAATCCGGCGGCGCGATTGAGCCGGCAGCTGCGCATTAGGCTGCCGTGTCCACACTCGTGCATCAGTCCAAAGATGCGCACCATCACGAGAATGAGCGGGATCATTGGGATTACGGCCAGCCAGGCGGAGACTTCTGCAAGTTGCACGGCAGCCCACCACAGGAACCCGAGGATGACCAGGGTCGTCAGAACCTGCAACAATCCTCTGCGGTCTTCGGATTTCGCATACCGGGCAATCATGGCGCACTTCTTACTCCGCAGGCAGTCAGTCGAATCCACGTGGTACCCCGCATTTCAATATTGTATTTCTAACGAATCGACGGTCGAGGTTGTGAGTGCTGGGCACGGCGAGACCCCATGTGTCGCCATGATCGCAGCAGTACAACCGGAATTCGACTGGGAACCGGCGAGATCGTTCGGGTGTCCCCGGGGAAAGGCGAAGCGGTGAGTTCGCAGTCCCTGCAAACCTGCTCGGTTCCCGTGAGTAAACGCCAGGGTGCCTTCGGCGGCCCGCGTCGGGGCGCGTACAGCTCCTTTGCGGCGCTTGGAGTCGTTCAAGCGTCAAGGGCGGAGGATGGCCGTCCTGGCGCTGCGGACGTGAGGTTCACGTCTTATGTTCCAAAGTGCTGGAGTATGCGCGGCGCTTGATACCGAAGTGCTCGAATAATCCGACACCCATCGGAAATGGTTCGATCACAAGGGCGTGGGCGGGCTGTCGCGTCATCGACGCACTCGTGCCACAGGGGCGTGAGCGGGGGCACTCAATGATGTGCTCGACGCATTTGCGGCATCTCGTTTCGTTGGGCCTCGATGCCGACCAGTTCGGTCATGGAAGATCCATTCGATCTGGGTGGGCGATACCGCGGAGCGAGCGCGCAGATCTCGTTGAGTGCACGGAAAACTGTCACGATGGGAGCGATGCGGTCGCTCGGCGAAATGAAAGCCCTTCCCGCACTGGGTTCTGTCACTACAGCATTCAAAAAAGCTGGTGCGGTGCATTGGACACAAATCGTCGCTCTCTCGTTCGACGAACTTTGCACGACTGGAGTTACACCGGCCTGCAGCGAACCCCAAACCGGCCGACGGTAGACCACCCACGAAAGCATAAGCCAGCGCAGCAGAATACAGGACGTCGTGCGATCCCGCTTGCTTTTCGTCTCCCACGCCGATCGGTTTCCTCGAGCACGCTCGGTGGCGTACCACCGAGCGGGTGATGGTGGACGTTCGCGCTGCGAGGGGGCATCACCTCAGCGGCACTTAATGATGCGAGGATCCCGTATGGCCCATCGTTCAGAAGCAGTCGGGCGGTGAGAGCCCCTTAGCAGTGATCGAGCGATTTACCGACGTATCGCGGTGCAGCGATCCGCAGAAGCATCAGGAGTGTGCAGCACTGGGCGCGACCTTACTCCGCGGGGCCGACTGACGCCTACGTTCCAGGCTTTAGGCAATTTCGGTTCAAGGCTGAGCCGGAGTGACCGATTGAGGTACCAAGTCGGATCGCTTCGGAGGGAGGCTCGGACGAGGGTCGGTTGAGGCTGGAATTTATTCCGATCGGCAGGCGCTACGGCCTTGAGCTCAAGCGCGGAACTCGTGACGCGTCAGCTGTGTCGAAACCCGTACGAGCGCTCACGACCCCATCGGTTCAAGCCATTTGCGCGGCGCACCTATATGACGTCAGTGATGACTCTGTGTAGGGATGCGTAGCAGGGTTTCCAATGGCTGTTAGAACTGCTGTCCCGTTCGTTGATTTTTCGCTTCCCGGCGTGGTACATGCCCTCATGGCTCAGTCGCTGACCTGTGAGCGAGCGTACCGCCGGCGCTGCGACCCGAGCGCGCGACAGCGGCTCGTTGGGCGCCCGACGCTTCGGAGCGACCTGCTTCGAATGGAGTCGGGCGCTGGCGTGGCGCGTGAGGGTCTACCGGCGGGATTCGATCCGCCTCAACGGGATGTCGGAGTCGAGGAAGTTCACGGGATGCGCCCAGCCCCTGAGACGCACGGGGGCGGTTCCGAGCTGCCTCGGGAGCCGTTCAATCAGGGACTGCGGGACCCGGAGCAGGCGTTTCAGAGCTTCTGGGCCCACGGAGTTCGCTACTCGCGCGTTTGGCGCCAGGTTGGACCGCAGTGCGCGCGTTCCGCCCCCGATCTGCGCCGAGGGCAGGTGGAGCGCGAAGCACGTCCCGGGTGGGTCTCGAGGCAGCTCCAGGACCCGGGGTGTGTGACGTTGTACCGCAGCGAGGCCCTACAGGGGCCCCGTCGTTCCGTTTCGCTGTCTCGAAATGGGGTCGGGTGGTTCTTCGCCTCGATCTGTGCCGATCAGGTACCTCAGTTGGTAAGGCCGGAGCTCCTGAGCGAAGTGATCGGAAGCGATCTCGGGCTGCGCGATCGGGTGCCGGTGAGCAATGGCGACGAGGTGGTCGCGCTGCGCACTGCGACGGCCCTGGCGCACAGGCTCCCGCGTCCGCATGGGCGGATCGGGGATCTGAGAGGCAAGGCTCCGCACCGGGTGAGTGCCGGGCGGGCCCGACGGGCGGGAATCCTCGTGCTGGAGGATCTGGCGGTGAAGGCCCTCTCGCGCAGCGGACGCCGCCGAGGCTTTTGCCGAGCGATGGGCGAAGTCGCCCTGGGGGCGCACGCCAGG
>JBMFWZ010000182.1:0-4620 GCA_049964755.1 Steroidobacteraceae bacterium
CAGCCATCCATCCCTCTCAGCCATCCATCCCTCTCAGCCATCCATCCCTCTCAGCCATCCATCCCTCTCAGCCATCCCTCGAGCGCCGGCCATACCCAGCCGCAAGAACTCTTCCCAACCACCCATTGACGCACCCCTTCCATCGATACGCAGACCCTCCACGTTCCCGGGTCTGGACATCCCAAAATGCCCTGAACCCCCGTCTGGCCAGACCCAGGTATGGACACTGGCCATACCTCCTAGTCTTTCAAGTCATTGATTCAAAAGGTCTGTCCATACCTTCCATACCGGCCATACCACGAAGTGATTTTCTACATGCGCGTGCGTGCGCGCGTGCGTGCGCGTGCGCGCGTGCGCACATGGATATGTATATAAAGGTATGGTAGGTATGGTAAGTATGGACAACACTATAAATTAAGCTCTTTTCTTGTCCATACCTGCGTCCATACGTCCATACCTTTTACGGGATTTTGGCACTCTCAACCCCAGTCGAAGCCATCCCCGAGCTTTTTGCCGAAGATATCCCGCGCTTCCTCCAGGCTCGGGAACTCCCACACCCACACCCGTTCCTCGATGCCGTGCTTGTTTTTTACCCGTTTGCGAAGGCTGCGAGCGCTCGGGAACAGCCGCTTGATCGTCATGCCGAGCACCGTCCCGCACGCTCGGATATCACTCGCATGCGTGTGCTGGCCGTGCAGTGTCTCGAGATACGATCGCACCGCTTGGTCTTTCGAGAAGTCCATCACCGCATCCTTGAGCGGCCATGGCACCCATCCATCAAACGGTAACGGGTACTCCCCGCGCATCAACGCATCGAAAAGGAATTTCTCCGCAGATGTCAGGCTCAATTCTTTCTGTTGAATCAGAGCCTCCGTTAAAGGTCCCTTGTACGGATTGCACGCATTCAAATCCACATCCATCAGATCCCGCATCATGGCTCCATACCCCCCGGCCTCGAGCTCCCTTGCGATGTCCGCAAAGTACGCGCGATCCCCCGCATGCTCGCAGCTCACGTTGAACACCGCCCAGCGGCGTGCGTCCATCTCCGCCGGCACGACGAGATCATTGTTGCTCGCGAGGATGAACGCTCGCATGTTCGGGAACTGGATGGGGTCTACCCCCTTGTGCTCGATGACGACGATCGGCTCGGTAATCATGGCCTTGAGGGGTCCCTTGATCGTGGGGTCGCCGGCGAAAAACGCCTCATCCACAAACACGAGGAGCGCATCGCGTAGCAGCGCGTTGAACTTGCCCGTGAGGTGGTCCCGTTTCTGCACGGGCACGAAGTGCGTGGGATCATAGAGCTTGCCGAAATGGTTCGCGAAGAACCCCTTGCCAATCCCCTGTTCCCCCCGCAGCACGAGCGCCACACCCGCCGGCTCCCATGGCCGCTGCAGGCACCGCGCCATCCATCCGATCACCCACCGCGCGTGCTCCTTGTTGCCTTCACAAATAACATCCTCGATGAACTTGTGGAATTTCCTCCAGCTCCCTCCCGCAGTGTGGTGCAAATACGGGAACCCGCGCCACAGATTGAAGACCCTGTGCTCCTCATCTCCTTGAGGTTTTCGTGCCGGATCGAAGATCAACCGCTCGTACTGGCGTCGGGACGGGGAATTGAGCCAGATTTCGGCGGCGGTTTTCACGATGGGCTTTGGGGTCTTGCTCTCCGTGAGCCCGACGACGTGGGACTGATTGCAATATCGCAGCTCGAAGTCCGCCTTTTTCGCAAATTCGAGATCCACCGCCCCGGCTCTTGTCATCGAAGGTTGGATGGTCATAACCCGCGTGTTGCCGCCCATCGTGATGACCGCGTGCTGTGCGTTCATCGCCTCGACCACCTGCGTCTCGATGGGCGAAGGAGGAAGTGTCGTAGGGGGTGGGAGGTCGACACCGGCCGGGGCGGTTTGACACCCACCGGGCACCTCGACGCTCGCGATCGCGCCCTTCTCAGAATCGTCGTGAGCGTGTTTCCCGTTGCTTTTGAGCCTCTTTTCGCCGTTCACGTTGTCGGTCGATACATCGCTGGATCGCGCGCGCCGGGTCTTTTTGGGAGATGACGTGCGGATGCTTGCTGCAGTTCGTGTGGATATATTCATCATTCCAGCCCATAGCGATGTAGTAGCCGACGAGCGACCAGAGGTTTCCGCTTCGGCTTTTGTCGGTTGATTGGGGTGCGCTCGCGGCGGCCTGTGCGGCACGCCGGGCGTAAAGCTGCTCAAGATGGGTTCGGGGGGCCGGGGCGCTCCCGAACGGGGTGATGCCACCGAACCCTTGTGGGGATTTTTCGCGAGGGTTCGGCACCCTTGACAACGATTTCGAGGCCAAATTACCGCGAATTCCGATCGCGCCGATCTCTGCCGTGGTGTAGGTGCGCTCGGGATGATGCTCAACGATATACGTGCTCGCGCACTGCCGGCCCGCCTCCCGCTTCCTGCGACTCAACCAATTCACGGTGGCGGGCAGGCGCATCAAGCGGTCTATGTTCCAGGTACCGGCTCCGGCCCCAAACACATCGATGAGGCGTCGGTTCAGGGCCTCGAGCTGTGTGATGTTGGCACCCGTGATCCGGGCCGCTCGGGCGAGCCTCCAGAACCCTTGGTACCCACCCCCTGAGAATATGATGAGTGTAGGAGGGGGGGAGGCTGAGCGGATGCGCTCGAGGGCCTCGAGCGATGGGTCATCGAGATCGAGGTGCGCATAGCGCATGCCCTCTATATCCGCCTTCGAGGGCTTCTTATCCACCACTTGTCTGACGGTGTTCACCGTCCAGTAAAGATTCCGATGTTGGTTCTTGAGGATGAACGCCTCGACCCTCCCCGCGGCGTTCCCGTTCGCCTCGAATCCGCACCCCGTGCATACCCCGGTCGTGGGGTCGATCGCCGTCACATTTCCGAAGGTGTTGGATGTCGTAATGCTCGCGAGGAACTCCAACACCTTCGGCACATCGACGTGAAGACGTTCCTCATCGCGTGAGCGGTACCGGATCGCCGGCGGCATCAGCGCAGCACCCGCCACAGCGCCGCGCCCACGAGCGCCCAAAAGGCGATGCAGCCGACCCAGAACCACCCGCACTCTGTGAGGAAGTACCGGGTGTGCAGTAACCGTACTGCGTTTGGTGCAGCACAGACGTGCTGCCGCGTGACATGGTTAGCATTCGCTGCCGAAACCTCTAGGTCGGGCGCTGTGTTGGGTAACCGCTGAGCCATAGCTATCAACTCCCTTACCGGATTGTTGAGCGGCGCGCTTTATCGATCAGTGGATGCCCGGCGATCAGGCGGCAACGCGCGGTAGGTGATGACGCGCTCGACGCCGAGGGCTTTCAGCAACGTGGGGCCGGGCTGCCGCTTACCTGCGAGCACATCGTAAATATACGTGCTCGACACCCCGAGTTCCTGGGCGACCTGCGCGTAAGTACTGCTTTTTACGCGCTTTTTGAGAATTGCAAGTGGATTTTTCATGGGTATGTTTCAGCAAAAACGCGCAATGGCTTGACTCCGTGACGCCTCAGGTATAACGTCGGCGCTCAATGTAGGAAATTTCCTCAGAAAGAGCAAGCCGATAAGGGGCTCACACATGCCGACTCAACGCCACTGCGGGTATTTCCGGGCGTGCAGCGCTTTCGTGAATTCGCGCAAAATTTACCCCTTTGTTTGCGCGAAACTTCGCCGCCGGTTCCAAACCCGGCGGCATTTTTGAAACACTGATTGTTACGGAGTTGCGGTATGCAGCCGGCGCAAGACATGGTGCTGATGAGGTGTGAGTTCGGGAGCGCGCCCTCGACTTACCGGGTGTGCCCGTGGGAGATCCCCGAAGATCATGAAGGGTGTCAACTGCGTGGTGAGTGCGCGTGGCCGATATACGCCACACACTTCTCCGAGGATGTGCCTGTGATCGGAGTGGCCGCGGTCGCTCGCACCCACGGGCGCGCCTGGAAACTCATCAAGGACCTCGAGAGCCGATTGCCTGGGAGCGGGACATTCGATTTGTCCCCCTCGATGTTGTCGAAAGCCCTGCCGAACGTATGAGCCGCTCCCCGAGGTATGCGTTTCACCTCGGTGACTGCCGCGAGGTGCTCGGCGCGATCAGCGCCGAGTCGATTGACGCCATCGTCACGGACCCACCCTACGAGCTCGGCTTCATGGGCAAGGCATGGGATGCGACGGGCGTGGCCTATGACCTGCGCGTCTGGCGGGAGTGTCTGCGGGTCTTGAAGCCGGGTGCGCATCTGCTCGCCTTCGGCGGCACGCGCACCGCGCACCGGATGGTGTGCGCGATCGAGGATGCGGGATTCGAGATCCGCGATTCGATCCTCTGGCTCTACGGCTCTGGGTTCCCGAAGTCAAAGAACCTCACCGGCGAGCGCCAGGGATGGGGCTCTGCACTGAAGCCCGCGCACGAGCCGATCATGCTCGCGAGGAAGCCGCTCGCGGAGCGGACGCTCGAGGCGAACGTCGCGCGCTACGGAACCGGCGCACTCAATATCGATGCCTGCCGGGTGCCGGCCCCGGAGGGCTCCGTGGTTCGAGTCGCACACTTCGAGAGCGGAGCCAAGCGCGGCTTCGGCGGCGGACTCAAAGGCGGTTCGAGGACGGAGCCGCAGCGCCTTGGACGCTGGCC
>JBMFWZ010000183.1:0-4607 GCA_049964755.1 Steroidobacteraceae bacterium
ATGGATGGCAGTTATCAGCGCTGGATCGAGACGCACTACCGCTGAGCGCCGCGAAACCGCGAGGAGCGCGCGGTCGGCCTCAGTCCGGCACCACAGAGGCCGGGATGCTCTTTCATGAGTGACCGCGCCGAGTGTGTCGTGATCGGCGCGGGCGTCGTGGGTCTTGCGGTGGCTCGCTCGCTGGCCGAGGCGGGCCATGAAGTTCTGGTGCTCGAGGCCGAAGCGGCGATCGGAACCGGCATCAGTGCCCGCAGCAGCGAGGTGATTCATGCCGGACTCTACTATCCCCAGGGATCGCTGAAGGCGCGCGGGTGCGTGCAGGGTCGGGAGCTCCTCTACGTGTACTGCGCCGAACACGGCGTGGACCATCGACGGTGCGGAAAGCTGATCGTGGCCACCGATCCGGCGCAGCGGGCGCAGCTGGATCGGATCGAGGCGTGCGCGCGCGCCAATGGGGTCGCTGACCTGCGCCGGCTCGAGGCCGCAGAGGCCACCACGATGGAGCCTGCGCTGCGTTGCACGGCGGCGCTTTACTCGCCCTCCACGGGCATCGTCGACACCCACGGTCTGATGCTGTCTTTGCAGGGCGACATCGAGCGGGCCGGGGGATTCGTCGTCTGTCGAACGCCCGTGCAGGGAGGGCAGTACCGCGCAGGTGCCCTGCACCTGCAGATCGGCCCAGAGGGCCAATGCCGCACGCTCATCGCCTCACACGTCATCAACTGTGCCGGACTGGGTGCGCAGGACGTCGCCCGCGGGCTCGGGGTTGCGGCGGATCGCATTCCGCCGCGGTACTACGCGAAGGGCAGCTATTTCAGCTTCAGCGGCCTCCACCCCTTCTCACACCTGATTTACCCAGTGCCGGAGCCCGGCGGATTGGGTCTGCATCTGACGCTCGATCTCGCCGGGCGGGCCCGCTTCGGCCCCGATGTGGAGTGGGTGGAGCACGCGGACTTTGCGGTGGATGCTCGGCGAGCCGACCGCTTTGCCGAGTGCATCCGTCGCTATTGGCCAGGATTGCCGGAAGGTGCGCTGCAGCCGGCCTACGCCGGGATCCGGCCGAAGGTGGTCGGCCCCGGCGCAACCAGCGCGGACTTCTGCGTGCAGGGAGCGCAGGCGCACGGGATTCCTGGCCTCGTGAATCTCTACGGCATCGAGTCTCCCGGCCTTACCGCTGCGCTGGCGATCGGACGAATCGTCTGCGAGCGAATGTACTCGCCCTGACTGACTGACGCGCATCCCGGACCGGCGCGGCTTCGGGCAATTGAGTTTCCCGCCGACGGTGTACCCCGCTACAATCCGCCTTTTAGCACGGGCGGACCGGGCTTCATCAGCTTGGGCATCCGACGGACCACCGGGGGGCCGTCCGTGCGGTGCTGGGCACTGGCGAAAAAGGGTATTGAATGCGCTTGCTCCGACGACTGGGACCGCTGGCCGGTTCATTGCTCCTCCTTCTGGCTTCTGCGTTTTCGACGGCGGCATTTGCACAGTCGGCGCTGAATTCAGCGACCGGGCTGGCCTTGCTGCACAGCCTGTCTTCCTCGCAGCAGCAGGCGGTCATGGGCAGGCTCGGCGGTGGCGCCTACGGTGGGTCACTGCTGCAACCCTCGGGTGTGATGACGCAGGCTGAGCTGCAGCAACTGCAGCAGCAGCAGGCGGTCCAGGCTCGGCGCCAAGCGCTCGCACGACAGCCACTGATCCCTGAACTGAAGGGCGGCGACTGGGTCATCGTGCAGATCGGTGTGCACCTGCCCCCGGTCTCAGGATCGACCCTGCCGCAGCTGCAGTCGACGGCCCTGCAGGGGAGCTCGGGCGCAAGCCAGGGGATGTCGCTGAGTGCCCTGCAGAGCGGAACGGCCGGTGGCATGCCGTTCGGCGCCATCCCGATCACGGATCTTCCGCTCAGTACCAATGGGCTGCCTGCTGCGGAGCAACAGGAGATTCCCGCCGCCCTCCAAGCGCTGACTCCGGCGGCCCGGATGCGCCTCAATGCCATGATGCGCTCGATCCGGGATCACAATCCCTACCAACTCAGCCCCAGCGGCATGCTGGATCTGCCGGGCTTTGCGCCGATCGCGCTGCTGGGATTGACGCCGAGCGACGCGACGCTGCGCCTCTCGATCATCCCAACGTTGCGCAGCCTTCAGGTCCGCGTCACGCTGCTGCCGCTGAAGCGCACCGGTGAGCAGGCCCTGAAGCCCTTCGGCTATGACATCTTCCAGCAGGAGGCCTCGACGTTCTCCACGCTGAACCCGCTCTCCAACGTGCCGGTCCCGTCGAATTATCAAGTCGGCCCGGGCGACACGCTGGACATCCAGCTCTATGGCAACCAGAACGAGAGCTATCAGCTCACCGTAGGGCGCAACGGCCAGATTACCTTCCCGCAGCTCGGTCCCATCTCGGTCGGTGGCCAGCTGTTCAGCGCCGTGCAGTCCGAGATCCAGTCGCGCGTGGCGCACCAGATGATCGGTGTGCATGCCAGCGTCACGATGGCGCAGACCCGCTCCATTCAGGTGTTCGTCATGGGGGACGCATTCCGCCCCGGCGTCTATACCTTGAGCGGCATCGCCACGATGACTTCGGCCCTCTACGCTGCCGGCGGTGTGAGCAAGACCGGTTCTCTGCGTCGCGTTCAATTGATCCGCAATGGCCAGGTCATCGACACGCTCGATCTCTATAACCTGCTGATCCACGGCAGCACCCGACACGATGCCACGCTGTTGCAGGGCGATGTCGTGTTCGTGCCTCCCGTCGGCCACACGGTGGCCATCGATGGCGAAGTCCAGCGGCCGGCCATCTACGAAGTCAAGAATGAATCCTCGCCGGCTCAGGTCATTGCACTGGCCGGTGGACTGAAGCCCAATGCCGACGTTGCCGATGCGACCGTGACGCGCATCCTCGCGAACGGCGAGCGAGTGGTCCTTCCGCTGAAGCTCGGCCCGGGCGGTGTTGCGGAAGGGCTGCGCAACGGCGATTACATCCATATTCCGCGCCTGAAGCCGGCCTTGGACCAGGCCGTTGAGCTGCAAGGCAATGTCTACACGCCGGGCGTCTATTCGTATCAACCCGGCATGAGGCTGACGGATGTGTTGCGCTCCGTTTCGGAGTTGAAACCGAATTCCGATCTGCACTACATCCTGATTCGCCGCGAGCTGCCGCCGGATCTTCATGTCGAGGCGGTGTCGGCCAATCTGGCCGCGGCGTTGGCGCATCCGAATTCCGCGGCCAATATTCGTCTGATGCCGCGGGATCAGATCACCGTGTTCAACCTGTCCTCGAATCGCGACCGCATCATCGAGCCGATTCTGCATGCCCTGCAGGCAGAATCTACCGCGGAACATCCGGAGCAATCGGTCGCGGTCGATGGCCAGGTCAATGTGCCGGGGCAGTACCCCCTCGAGCCGGGCATGCGCGTTGCGGACCTGATTCGCGCCGGCGGTGGACTGGCGAATGACGCCTATACGGGCAATGCTGAACTCGCGCGCTATTCCGTCAACGCTCAAGGCGTGCGGCGCACCCAGATTTACCGCATCGATCTTGCCCAGGCGATGGCGGGCAATCCGAGTGACAATCTGTCGCTCAAGCCCTTTGATGTGCTGACCATCGAAAAGGCTTCGCAGTGGGGCAAGCAGGCGACGATTACGCTGCGTGGAGAGGTTCGTTTCCCTGGGACCTATACGATTCGGCCCGGGGAGACTTTGAAGTCCGTCATTGAACGGGCGGGCGGTCTGACGCCCTGGGCGTTCCCGCAGGGTGCAGTGTTTACGCGTGTCGAACTGAAGAAGCGCGAACAGCATGAAATGAACCTCTTGGCGCAGCGCATGCGCATTGAGCTCGGGGTGCTGGCGCTTCGGGCCAGTGTGACGGCAACCGGTGGTGCAGCCGGAGCGGCGGCGAACACGATGATCGTGGCGAAGTCCCTGCTGCAGCAGCTCAAGACTGAACAGGCGGTCGGGCGGTTGGTGATCAATCTACCTAAGATCATCAAAGATCCGGCGAATTCACCGTACGACGTCGTACTGCGAAACGGCGATATGCTCTACGTGCCGAAATTCGAGCAGGAGGTGACGGTCATCGGGGAAGTTCAGGATCCAACGTCACATCTTTACAACCCGAATCTTCCACGCAGTGCCTATATCAGGCTCAGTGGTGGCTTGACGTCCGAGGCGGACCGGAAGCACATTTATGTCGTGCGGGCTGACGGAAGCGTGGTCACGGGTGGGCACAGCAGCTTCTGGTTCAGTCACAGTGGCACCCAGATCAGGCCGGGCGATACGATCGTGGTGCCGATCAATGCCGAGAAAATGTTGCCGTTGCCGTTCTGGGAGGCGGTGACGGGTATTCTGTACAACGTGGCGATCGCGGCGGCGGCGGTGCATGCGTTGTGAGTGAAGACCGATGGTCGGCACACGGCGCACTTGAACATCTGACTTAGCATGCCTCCAAATTTCACTGATCTGAATCAGAGAAATTCCGAACTGCATGACTGCTGAATTAATCAAGAGCCTCAGATGCAAATAGACAATTCGGATCAGATCTCTGTCAGAGACACTGTCGCTGTATTCTGGAAACACAAGTGGTTCATTCTTGCATTTACGGTTGGAGCG
>JBMFWZ010000184.1:0-4594 GCA_049964755.1 Steroidobacteraceae bacterium
CGGCAAGCAGATCGAGCTGAAGCTCACCGGCGAGCAGACCGAACTCGACAAGACGGTGCTCGAGAAGATCGGCGATCCGCTCGTGCACCTGGTCCGCAATTGCATCGATCACGGCATCGAGCCGCCCGAGAAGCGCCTCGCCGCGGGCAAGCCTGCCGCCGGCACGGTGCACCTCGACGCCGCCCACCGCGGCGGCAATATCGCCGTCGAAGTGAGCGACGACGGCGGTGGGCTCGACAAGGAACGCATTCTTGCCAAGGCACGCTCGCGCGGTCTCATTGGTGCGAATGACACGCTCTCGGACGCGGAGATCTACGAGCTCATATTTCTGCCCGGATTTTCCACTGCCGAGAAGACTACGGATGTCTCCGGCCGCGGCGTTGGCATGGACGTCGTGCGCCGCAACGTGAAGTCCCTCGGCGGCAAGATCGAGGTGAACAGCGAAGCCGGCCGTGGCTCGCGTTTCACCATCACACTGCCCCTGACGCTCGCAATCGTCGATGGCCAATCGGTCGCAGTCGGCACCGAAACGTACATCGTGCCGCTCATCTCCATCGTCGAATCGATGCAGCTGAAGAACGGCAATGTCAGTCGCCTAAGCGGCAAGGGCGAAGTGTTCTCGTTCCGCGGCGACTACCTGCCAATCATTCGCCTGCACGAGCTCTTCGGAGTCGAGCCGCGCACCCAGGAGCTGCACGAGGGCCTCGTGGTCGTGGCCGAAGGCGACGGCTGCCGCGCCGGACTGTTCGTCGACGATCTGCTCGGCCAGCAGCAGGTGGTCATCAAATCACTGGAAACCAATTACGGGCACATCGAGGGAATCTCTGGCGCGACCATCCTCGGGGACGGTTCAGTGTCGCTGATTATCGATGTCCCAGGTCTGATTCGCGTCGCATCGATGCGCGTCGCGGCGTGAGCCCCGCTCGGATGAGGAGTCATGGCAATGTCGGCAAATTCAACCGGTGAGCAACAGCACGGCGTCGAATCGCGCCAAGTGCTGACGTTCGTCCTCGGCAACGAAACCTACGGGGTCGACATTCTGCGCGTGCAGGAGATCCGCGGGTGGACGGCGGTGACCAAGATCCCCCACGCCCCGCCGCACGTCCTCGGTGTGCTGAATCTGCGCGGTTCGATCGTGCCGATCGTCGACTTGCGCATGCGCTTCGCACTTGAGCGCGCCGAATACACCGCGATCACGGTCATCATCGTCATGTCGGTGGTCACGACCGCCGGACGGCGTGACTTCGGTGTCGTCGTCGACGGCGTCTCCGATGTGGTGGACGTCAATGCCGCTGAAGTCAAACCCGCCCCTGAACTGGGCGAACGCGGCGCCACGGAATATCTGCTCGGATTGGTCACGATCGCCGAGCGCATGGTGGTCCTGCTCGACATCGATCGACTCATCGGCCGAGAACTCACCGCCATCGGCAGTGCCGACGACGCCGAACCGCTCGCCGCGGACGCGGCCTGAGGGAGCCTGATTTCATGCAACGTTCGAACGAGATTCCCATGAGCCTGCGTCTGCCTCTGCTCAGCAGCGCCGCACCTCTGGTCGTCCTTGGCGGTGCGCTGCTCTCTGGCGCCGGCGCCACACTGGCAATGTGGCTTGCGGCGGCCGCCGTCGTGGGCGGTGGTGTGTTCGCGTACTTCAGTGCACGCACGATCGACACTACGCTTGACAACGCCGCGCTCAATGCCACTGCGCTTTCCGAAGGCCAGCTCGAGCCCCTCGCCGCCAGCGGCAGCTCGTTCGCACCGCTCGCGAGCGCCCTGGACGCGTTGCGCATCAAGCTGCGAGCAGACCGCGAGCTGCTTGACAGCCAGCGCCTGCAGCAGCAAGCGGCCGCCGACCGTCAACGGCGGGATGAGGAGGCAGTGGCCGCCCTGCACACTCAGTTACACCAAACCGCCGCAGCGGTCCGTGACACGGTGAACGCCGCGATCGGTGGCGACCTCACTCGTCGCGCCGCGGCGCAGTACGACAATGCGGCGCTGTCTGCAATGGCCGAAACCGTCAATACGCTCATTCAAAACATGGGCGCGATCATTCAAGGCATCCAGTCCACCGCCGGGGATGTCAAGCGTGCCGCCGATGAAATCTCCGCGGGCAACGAGAATCTCTCCCAGCGCACTGAAGAGCAGGCCTCTTCGCTCGAAGAGACCGCCTCCTCGATGGAAGAGATGACTACGACGGTGAAGCAGAACGCCGCCAACGCCGCCCAGGCCAATCAGCTCGCCTTGGCCGCCCGCGACCAGGCCGAACGCGGTGGCGTGATCGTCAACCAAGCGATTGCGGCGATGTCCGACATCAACCAATCGTCCAAGAAAATCGCCGACATCATCGGCGTGATCGACGAGATCGCCTTTCAGACCAACCTGCTCGCGCTGAATGCCGCCGTTGAAGCGGCTCGCGCGGGCGAACAGGGCCGAGGCTTCGCCGTGGTCGCGAGCGAAGTGCGCAGTCTCGCCGGCCGCTCGGCGACGGCCGCGAAGGAAATCAAAGGTCTGATCCAAGACAGCGTGCGCAAGGTCGCGGATGGCTCGGCACGGGTCACCCAATCCGGCCAGACGCTCGAGGAGATTGTATCGTCGGTGAAAAAAGTAACCGACATCGTCGCGGAAATCGCCGCGGCCTCGCGCGAACAATCGGCAGGAATCGAGCAGGTCAACCGCGCCGTGATGCAGATGGATGAGCTCACGCAGCAAAACGCGAGCGTGGTAGACCAGGCCACCGCTGCCGCGCGCAACATGTCAGCCCTCGCCGATGCGCTCGATAAAAACATGGCGCGTTACCGTCTGAATCCTTCGGCGCACACAGGCGTCGATGCGCGTTCTGCCGTTGCGCCTCTGCGCCGCGCCGTTGGAGGTTGATCGCATGCGCTTGACTTCGCTCAATCACATGAAGCTCTGGCAGAAACTCGCCGTGCTGGTGCTCGCCATGAGTCTGCCGGCGACGGTGGTGGGATTTTTCTATTTGCGCAGCAGCCGCGGAGGGCTCGACCAGTCACGCGCCGAGCTCTCCGGCAGCGCCTATCTTCGCGCCATTGGCACCCTTCAGGCTGCGGTGCTCTCGCATGAGGGCCGATCATTCGCCCTCGCAAGCGGCGATGGCACGCGGGCGTCGGCGGTGCAGGCCGCGGCTGCGACCGCCAACGCCGCATTGAACAAACTGCAGCAGCTGAACGTGCATCTCGGCTTGCGCTACGGCGTACGCAAAGACGTCAGTTCCATCGCCGCGCAATGGCACTCACTTCAGAGCGAATCGGGCCACCTAAATGCTCAGCAGCTCACGGCTGCACACCAGAGCCTGCTCGCACGGTTGGCGCGCCTGAGCGATGCCGTGGCTGCCGGCTCGCTCGCCAACTCCGATCCGGAGCAGTCCAGTCGCAGCCTCTCGCAGATTGCCACCGAATACGCTCCGGCCGCGCTCGCGGCCGAGACCGCGTTGCGTCGCTATGCCATCGACGCGGCCGCCAAAGGCTACCTCGGCGGCGATGACCGCATGGGCATCCAGATTTCCCTCGGTCGGCTGAACAATGCCCTTGCTGCGATTGGGGCGGCGCTCGGGCAAGTGCCGGCAGGCGCGCGCGATCCGCTGAAACACACCCTCGATCGAGCTCGCACCGAGGCGGACGCGTTCTACCAGACCGTCGCGTCCAAAATCGTCAATGCGCGCAACGTGAAGATTCCCGCCGGAACGCTCTACGATGCGGGGACCGCCCTGAACGAAACGCTGCGCCATTTGGTGGACGCCAGCGGCGCCGCGACGACCACCGCTCTCGCCGCGCGCGTCGCCGCGCTACGGACCGGATTGATGTTCGACATCGCTCTGGTGTTGCTCGCGATCGGACTGATCCACGCGCTCACATGGTCCACCGAGAAATCCATGCGCAGCCCGCTGCGCCATGTGGTCAGGGTGTTCGACCGTATTGCCGACGGCCACTATGACAACGCCATCGACAGCAGTCGGCGCGATGAGCTCGGGCAGGTCCTCAACGCCCTCGCCTCCATGCAGGGTAAACTGCAGACTCAGCTCGCCAACGAACGCCGGCTCGCCACAGAAAACGCCCGGATCCGCCAGGCGCTTGACAAAACCTCCACTGGCGTTGTGCTCGCTGACGCCACGCAGCGGATTATTTATCTCAACGAGTCTGCACGGACGGGGTTCTCGGATCATGCCAGCGAGTTCAAGGCGCTGCGGGATTTCTCCGCCGAACATCTCCTTGGGGCGAATTTGGAGTCGCTATCCCCGTCCCCGGGCGAGGAACGCCGAGCGCTCGACAGTCTGACCGGACAGCGCGTCGAAGACCGCAGCTACGGCAACCTCGTATTCCGCATCACCACCAATCCGGTCCGTGATACTCACGGCACGCGCCTCGGCACCGTGATGGAATGGAAGCTGCGCACCCAGGAAGTTCTCGTCGAACAGGAAATGCAGGGGGTGATCGGCGCGGTGACCAATGACGATCTCACCCGGCGGATCAACCTCGCAGACAAGACGGGCTTCTTCGCCACTCTAGCCTGCATTATGCGCGAACAGCGTGGTGGTGCCGCCAACCGGGTTACCTGATGGTTGTCAGAGCGATCGCATGCA
>JBMFWZ010000185.1:0-4390 GCA_049964755.1 Steroidobacteraceae bacterium
ATCAAGAAGTTGCGTCGCGAGCTGGAGAACGAGACCTGCAGAACAAGCAATCAGCGTGCTAAAAAAAATCGCGAAAACGCATCGATCCCCAGAAAGACGCGGATTTCAATCCCCATCAACAACGGCTACTCGAAGAGCATCCGCAGCCGTCTTTTCCGAGCCACGGCGCGGACAGGTCGCCTTTGGCAAAGCCGGCCGCGAGCAGCAAGGGGTTGTGAGCGCGCTTTGGTCCCGCATGCACCCGCTCGGCAGCGGGGCGTACACCCGGGCCCACTGGCATAGTGGCTACGTGGAGATGTCTTGCTACATCGACAGATACACCAATCGCCGGACGCCACGAGCGCCGGAATCCGGCGGCAGATCACTCCCCGACGTTAAGACGACCCCGCGATGAGAATCGAGGCTAGGGCATCGTCCAACGGCGTTCCCGTGATCCGCCGCTCCGCCCTGCGGCCTGACCTCGACCGGGCGTTTGCGCTGAGTCTGCTCCCGTCTCACTCGGATGACGGCTCCGGAACGCCCGGCGCCTTCGCCGCGCAACGGCTCAGAGCGGCTCAGGCGAGCAGTCCCTGCCCCGCCAACAGGCGCAGTGCGCGCTCGAGCGCGCCGGGGGGCGGCGCCTCGCTCACCCCGATCGCGCGCAGCCAGTCTCGCTCCAGGCGCGCCGCATCCCGTTCCCCGTCGAGCAGGCCGACCAGCGCGCGCAGCGTCGCATCCGCAGCCAGCAGGCCGGAGGCACCGCGCACCGTCAGCGCCTCGCCGCGCTCGGCCTGCAGACGCGCCACGGCGCTCGCCTGCGGTTGCGGGCCCGCCGGGTGCACGAAGTCAGGCGGCTCGGCATACATCTCCAGCGCCCCGGTGTCTTCGGACTGCAGCAGCAGGCTCACGAGTTTGCTCTCGGTGAGCGTATCGATGGGCGCTGCGGCTGCGAGCCGCGCCTCGATCCGCGCGCGCAGCTGCGGATACGCCAGCGCCTGCGGAAACACCGCACCGAGCTCGGCGTAGAGCACCTTCGGGACCGGCTCGCTGCAGGTGAGCTCGCGCCCGAAGACGTCGCGGAACGTCACGGCACTCTCGTCCGTCAGGACCCCCTCAGGAGCGGCCCCGAGCGAGCTGCGCAGGTACACCTGCGCGAGCGTCGCGGCCGAGGGTCGCGCCTCGACCGGACGGTTCGAGCGGCACAGGATGCTCTGTCGAAATCCGCTGCAGCCGATGAAATCCAGATACTGCTCGCGCACCAGACGATCCGGGATCGCCTCGAGCCAGCGCTGCACCGGCTCGGGCAGGCGCGGTCGCTCCCGGGCGGCGAACCCCGACTCGGCCACGAATTGCAGCCCGAGTGCGCGCGCCCCTTCCATGAAGTCCAGGAAGTAGACCGGCTCGTTCTCCTCCGCGAGCAGATCGTAGCGGATCAGCGCATCGGAATCGTTGTAGGCCCCGAGCAGGCGCGCGAACAGCTGCCGCTCGAGCGTGTGCGGCGGCATCGCCCCGACGATGAACTCGCACACCTGGCGCGCCTCGCGCACCTTCTCGGCCGGATCGGCGAGGTCCTTGGTGTGAAACACCGTCAGGTCACGCAGGATCTGGCGCACGTGTCCGCCCGGGTAGGCGTTGTAACTGATGTAGGCGAGGCCCTCGGGCGCCAGGTGTCGAGCACAGATCGAGAGGATCGCCTGCTGCGCCGCCTCCGGGACCCAGGAGTACACACCGTGCACGAGGATGTAATCGAACGGCCCGGCATCCTCCGGGAAGAACCTCAGGTCCTCGGCCCGGAATTCGCACTGGCGCACGCCCGCACGCGCGGCATACTCGCGCGCCCGCTCCACCGCGCTCGCGGAGGAGTCGATGCCTAGACAGCTCGCCTCGGGATACGCCGCCGCGATCGGCACGAGGTGTCCGCCCTCCCCGCAGCCGAGTTCGAGAATCCGGCTGGTGGCGAGCGTGGGGGCTCGCAACCCGAACAGGGTGGCCGCCGTGGCGATGCGACTCGGAGCGGCTTGGGGGTAGAACTTCCCCGGGTAGCGCAGCTCGTCGTACGGACTCGGACTGCTCAAGCCTCCGACTCGCCGTCCTCGGGCCGCTTGCGCCGGCGCAACGCCGCCAGCAGACCGATGAAGCCCGCGCCGAGCAGCGCCAGCGTGCCGGGCTCCGGCACCGAGGAGGACGCGCCCGTCAGCGCAGGATCGGGCGAGGTGAGCAGGTTCACCGTCGCGGTGCCGGAGAAGGCCGGATCGAAGAGCAGCTGTGAGGTCTTGTAATCCCCAAGCCCGCTGACGAAGAACTGATCCGCACTGCCGAGCACGCTCGAGCCTGAAATCACTTGCACGCCGAGATAGTCCTGATAGAGCGGCTGATGGGTCGCGGCGTTGGTGGCATCGAGGTACAGGTTGAAGTCCGTGACCACCGACGGGCTCGAGACCCCGCCCTTGGTCTGGATCGGACCGTAGCCGGACAGCGTGTACGAGGCGGCCGTGAACACCGGGGTGAAATCCACGGCCTCCTTCGTGTACGCCATGCCGCGTCCGGTGAAGGTCCCGAAATCGATCGCGAACGCACTGCCGGAGTTCAGTGTGGCGGAGGCGAAAATGTTCGCGCCGGGCGTCACCGCTGCGCTGTCGCCCTTGATCTTGGTCAGATCGAAGCCGCACATGAATGGCACGCTCTGGGTCTGAGCCGCCCCCGTGCCCTTGGTCTGCGTGAGGTCGTAGCCGGTGCTGCCCCCAGTGCTGCCCTTGGTCTGCGTGAGGTCGTAGCCGGTGCTGCCCCCATTGGTGCCCTTGGTGAACTCGCCCCCGCTCTCCGTCACCGCGATGACCGAGCCGTTGCCAGTCAAAACCGGGTCCTGTCCCCATTGGATGGTGCTGAGCTCACCCTGCGCATTGCAGGAGAAATTCGGCGCCACGGGCCCCGCATGCGCTCCGATCGGAGCGGCGGCGAAGGCCGCGGCCCAGAGCGCGCGGCGGTGTTTTTTCTGGCGAAGCATCTCGTTCCTCCCGGCATGCGCCTCAGGGCCCTGAGGCCCGTCGACGGCGAGTCCAGTCAATAGTGTAGACCGGGACACCCCGGAGCACCTGAGGAGTGTGTGCTCAGCCCGAATTATGTTTAAACCCTCCGAGGCTGCCCGGCTCGTCGCCGCCGCAGACTGTCGGAAGACTTTACAATTCCTGCAGGGTCGCCGGATTTTTAACCCTATCGCATTGTTTTTATTGTCTTTTACGATTCGGCACAGCTTTTGCTTCAAACCTGTTGACTCATCGCCCTAGGAACGCTCCCGTGCCCTGCACTGAAGCGGCAGGATCCGGGGTGACGGTGAGGAAAAAGCAAAACCCGGAGACAGATGACCATGCGTACCCGATCCCACGTCCGCCACGCCGCCCTCCTCGCCGGCAGCTTGGCCGCCAGCCTGCTCGCCACCAGCGCCGCCCTCGCCGGCGGCATGACCGTGAATTACGCCTTCAATTCGCTCGCCGCGAACGGGGCGACCTGCACGAGCGGCAACTGCATTCTCTCCAGCAACACCCAGACCTACACCTCGAACGGCATCACCCTGACGGCGCTGTCGTTCGCCGCCAGCGATGTCGGCGCGTGGCAAGGCAATACCGATGTCTCACAGCGCTTCGGCGCCGCCGGTGGTAGCGAAGTGGGCCTCGGTGTGGCCTCGGGCAGTGACACGGCGAGCAACGGCAGCTCTCTCGAGATCGCCTCGAACGAGTGGCTGGTGCTCGACATCAGCAACCTGATCAACGCCGGCTACACCAGCTATTCTCTCGGGATCGGCTCGATTCAGAGCGGCGAAGGCGGCCAGGTCGACGTGTTCGCCCCGAACAATGCGCTCAACGGCACCGTGGGCAACTACTCGTTCAACCCGAACGATCTGTCCCGGCTGGCGGCCGTCACGTCGAACACCGGAGGTGTCGTGCAGAGCATCGCGCTGACCGGACTCACCCAGAACTATCTGGTGATCACGGCCGACAATCCGTCGGCACCGGCCGGGAACGTGCTCCTGACGAACCTCAGCGCCACCGCACCGGCGACGCAGACGCCGGAGCCGGGCTCACTGGCGCTGCTCGCCGCGGGACTGGCTGCCGTGGGGCTTGCCCTCGGCGCTCGTCGCCGCCAGCGCGGCTGATTCAGAGCGGATCTGCACCGATCCGAGTGAATCGGGCTGAAGCGGGTCGGTCGGCACTGCCGGCCGACCCGTTTTTGATTGCAACAAGACGTCATCGGCGGCCTCCCTAGCCCGGAAAATGCATGAAAGGGCGTAAAAAAGGAGGGAGCAAGAGCCTCTGTTGTGATAGAAAAGGCTTTACCAGAAGCGTTTCCGTCACTCAAAAGGCTCTTGCATGCGAGAAGATACCACACGACAGTCTGTGCTGTTTCCGGACCTGTT
>JBMFWZ010000186.1:0-4322 GCA_049964755.1 Steroidobacteraceae bacterium
GGCTGCTCGACCTTCTTGCTCGGCGGGCCGACCAAGTGAGCGCGGAGCTGCGCGAGTATCAGGCAAGAAACCCATGACCGGGACATCAACGCCGCTCAGAACCTGCTGACCGCAGCCATGAGTCAGCTTGCCGGAGGTGACCTCCGGGACCTGCGCGCTGACGGGAGAAATCCATGCACGGCAGGAATGCCGGCGCAGGTGCTCCTGGACGAAGCGCGAAGCGGGCAACTGATTGGAGAGTGTCAGGAACATGCGAAAATCAGTTAGCAGCGCAGTCAAGTGGATGACGCATCCAGACCACGGCATCACGTTCGATGCGCCCCTGCTCGCCGAGGAAGCTAAAAAAGCCGAGCGCACGGAATGGGTTAGTGTGGCGAAATGATGCGCAAGGCAGGTCAGACAATCCTCGGATCGTTCGTTGAATCGTGGGCTAATATCGCGGTCGGCTTCTCGATAAACTTCACGGCGAATTGGCTGATCCTGCCGGCGTTTGGATTCCATTCTTTGACGCTCGCCAAGAACTTCGAGATCGGCTTTCTGTACACAGTAATATCGCTGTGCCGCAGCTTCGCGATCCGCCGCTGGTTCAATGGCTTCAAGTGGAGTAATCGCCCATGACGTTACCTGCGGACAGCGCGGAACGCAAACGGTATCCGCTGGCGAGTGGACTGCTCGATTACTTCCCAGACGCGCTCGCCGAAGTTTCTAGAGTGAGTTGGGTCGGGAACGAAAAGCACAATCCTGGCGAGCCGCTCCACCACGCGCGCGGCAAGAGCATGGATCACGCCGACTGCATTTTGCGACACCTCATGCAACGCGGCGAGTTCGAAGATGTTGCTGTCGGCAGCGCTACGTACCGAGTCCGACATTCCGCATGTCTCGTATGGCGCGCGTTGGCCCTTCTTCAGGAAGAACTCGAGGCGGCAGGAGCGCCGCTAGCTCGTGGGGCGAAACTTGCCGCCCCGGCGACACAGGCATACCATACCGAACAGCAGGGCAAACCATGAAACTCGACCCACAAAAAACCTCCGGCGCGCTCGCCGCCACGGCCATCGTGAACATCGTGGCCTGGGTCGCACGCTATTTTTACCACGTCAGCCTGCCGAGTGAGGTCGATACCAGCCTCATGCTGCTGCTGACACTGATCCTGACGCATCTCCCGTTTCTCGCAAACCCTCCCAACGCCGGTTGAACCGGCAAGGTGAAGATATGAGCACTCCGAATCCCGTCCAGGTCGTGAATTTCGAGCAGAGCGGCGCAATGCTGCTCACCGTGGCAGCGATCAACGCCGCAGGCAGTACGCCGGCTGCAAAGCTCGCCGCCGCGCTGACCGCGCAGTCTGTCGCTACGATTTTCGCGGACGCCGCCTCCGGCAACGCCACTGCGATCAGCGCTGAAATCAGCACACTCGTCGGCTCGATCAGCGACCCCGGCCTGGCGCTCGTCGCCAAGCAGCTTGCCGCCACCGGCACGCCGTACCTTCAGGCGTTTTTGAGCGCCAAAGCTGCGATGCCGCTGCTCGGGCTGACTGAGCAGGCGATTCTGTCATCGGTCGCGGCGGGCATGGAACAGGCCGCGCAGGCGTACATCACGGCGTACGGCAAGACAAGTTGATGCGCTGGCCTATTCTCATCGCCGCTCTGACGCTGACCGGGTGCGCCGCAGGGCCTCCGGTCGGCTGTCAGGCTCCGGGGGTGAGCGCGGCACAACCGCTGATGACCGAAACCTACGCACTCAGTGGCCGCATCGTGTCGCTGCTGGCGTCGGGCAGGCTTCCGGGCGCACAGGCCATCGTGCTCGACCGGCAGGTGCAAGCGGCACAAGCGGACTTGCGGGTTGGGAAGGCGGCTGAGGCAAGAGCGTTGATTGAGACTGTGAGACAGGCAACTAAGAAGGTGATCTATGGTCCGAGCAAAAGTGACCCATCGAACTCGGCAAGTCGTACTACCTCGACCTCACGCCAACGACGTAGCCATGGCCAACTCCGAACGCATCGGCGCCCTCGAAGCGCGGCTCGCGGCGGCAGAGGCGCGGATCGCGGTGCTTGAGGCGCGGCCGTACTTGGCACCGACGCTGCCGGTGTTCCCGATGTTTCCGTACCCACCGCAACCTCAACCGATATGGCAGTCGCCGTTCATATGGCAAACGACGTGCGACACGCCGGCCATCGGCACCTCGGCGAGAATTCTTGGCGCTCGGAGCGGACCATTTGAGGTGGTCCCCACGGGTGAACGTTTGATCGACTAGCTCGACAAGCAGTGAGACTGCAGTCATGAGATACGGCCGCCTCCCGCGCACGTTCAGCCCGGCGATCCCGCACTGGAGCGCGCTCAAGATGGGTGCGGCTCCGATTACGGTTCCGGAGACGTGCAGCTATACGGGCAACCTGCCGACCGCGCTCGGGTGCATGCTCAATGATCGGCTCGGCGATTGCGCCGAGGCTGGCTACGGTCACGCGCTACAGGTCTGGACGGCGGCGAGCGGCAAGCCGATGCTGACGGAGCCGAACAGTGCCATCGAGGCGCTGTACGGCACACAGGGGTACGTGCCCGGTAACCCGAGCACTGACCGCGGCACCGTCCTGCAATCGCTCCTGTCACTGCTCGTCAAAGGGCCGCTCCCAGCGAACATTCCCAAGATCACGGCCTTCATTGAAATCGACCCGACGAACTCCACCGACATCGACCGCGCGACCTACGAGTGTGGACTCGTCTACATCGGCTTCAACGTGCCGGCGTTCCTGCAATCGCTCGAATCGCCCGGCTCGACGTGGAGCACAGAGCCGTGGGCGAACAATCAGATCGTCGGCGGCCACTGCGTCATCAGCGCAGGCTACACGCCGGGCCTGCGCCAGATCATCTCCTGGGGTGCGCGGTACCGCATGACCAATGCGTTTTGGGATGCCTACGTCGATGAAGCCTACGCGCTCATCTCGCCGGAGTGGCTCGAGGCCACCGGCAGCACACCGCTCGGCCTCACGCCGGCGGCGCTTGAGCAGCAAATGGCGGCGATCAGGATGACTGCGTGAGCGCTTCGAGCGCGCACCCCCGCGCTGCGCACCTTGCGCTGCTCTGCTGGGCCGCGGAGCAAGTAGGTCCTGTGCCGCTTCCGCATGGCGCAGCCGTCGATGCCGCCAAGCTCGCGCCCCCGGCATGGATCGCCGATCGGTACCGGCTCGCCGGCTGGATCACGGGCGACGACCGAACCTGGTTCAGCGAGCCACCGCGTACGTTCTACGGCTGGCTGCTCGAGGCTGCCAGCGGGTACGTCGTGGTCCTGCGCGGCACAGAGTCCGTAGCGGAGTGGCTCATCGACGCCGATTTCCCGCCCCGCATCGCGCATCACTTGGGCGGTGAGGTCGAGAGCGGGTTCTACGGGCTCTACACGACGCTGGCGCTGGAGCCGGAGCCGGAGACGGTAGGCTTGCCTACCGCCCTGATCCCGGCGCTGCGGGCATACTGCGCAGGCCGGCACGTCACAGTGACGGGCCACTCGCTCGGGGCGGCGCTGGCGACCTACGCCACGCTGGATCTCGCCGCCGCGCGGGTGCAGAGCGGCCCCGCGGCACCAGGCGGTGAGCAGGTCACGGGCGTGTTCATCGCATCGCCGCACCCCGGCGATCGGGAATTCGCAGCCGCGTTCGCGGCTACGGTCAAGGACGCCGTGGACTACCACTACCAGCCTGATCTCGTCGGGGATGTGCCGTGGGGAATGGGGTACACCGCGCTCGAGTGCGTGGAGACGATACCGGCGAACCCGGCGATCCCGGACAACCCGGCTAGCAATCATCACGCCGTGCATTATGCATGGCTTCTGTGCTCGGCTGCACTCGACGTGCTGCCCGAAGCCGAGCGCGCAGCGGTGCTGGCGGGGATCAGGTAGCGGACTACGGGGCGCGAGCGCGGCTAACTTGCGCTCCACTTGGCCCGCAACCACACATCGGCTCGCCGGTGTACTGGTGCAGCGTCATGCGCCGGCAGGTCGGGCACCCCTTTGCGTCGGGGCCAGCCTGCTCCTCTGGCTCGCAGTCGCACTCAGTCAGGAATTCCCTGTAGAGTTGGGGGTCGCCACCGGCCTCGGCCCAACAGCGCTCACACGCGCTCATGGGCTTTCTCCCGGCGCTGGATCTCGCAGTCGATGTACCAACGCGCTTTCTTCAGATCTTCCACCGCATCGCCTTTGAGGCCCGCGCGCCGGATGTGCCTGATCGCATTGCCGATGCAGAATCCGTAATTCTCGGTGACATCGATGCACGCCGGGCCGCTCGGATGCGAGATGTAATGCTGTGAGATGTAATGCTGCGGAAGATTGACTGGATCGTG
>JBMFWZ010000187.1:0-4276 GCA_049964755.1 Steroidobacteraceae bacterium
GCCGCTTGCCGTCCACACCGTTTCGGGCCGCACGGCAAACATAAAGTACTTCGGCGCTCCTTCCGCTGCCAGGGCGCTCCCGCAGGCACCGAACGCCCATCTGCAGCGCACGCACTGTCTAGGACAGCGGGCCACCGATTCCGTCACATTTCTTGCCGTTGCCCCTACTCCTCTGCTATACATCGGCACAAATCCGAAAACAGACGAGAACAACAAAGGCGTGGAAGGCCTTCCCGGCGGAGCGCTTTCCCACACGATGCATGGGTTCAGGGGAAAGACAAGGTCAGGTCGGATCCGGTATGGGATCCATCATGCGACGCTCGCTTGCCGCGCCGGCGGACCGTGCGCGCGCCGCCATTACCCTTTTTTGTGGAGCATCCAGATGCTTGTTAAGAGAACTCTTTCGCGATTGACTCTCACGACGCTGTGCGCCGTAGCGGCGGCGGCGACGGCCACGACGGCACTCGCAAGTCCCGGCCGGGATTTCAGCCGAAAATCCGAAGATGCCGGACCCGCAGCGTCCTCAACCCAGATCACGAGCCAGATCATCCTCAACGTGACGAATCTGCGCGCGTTGAGAAATTATGTGCTCTCCACGGTGACGCCTGGGGATCCGAATTTCCATCACTTCCTGACGGTCGAGCAGTTCAGCGACAACTTTGCACCGTCGGAGAAGAGCATTCGGCAGCTCGTACGATACCTGCGCTCCTACGGGATCACGATCGACAAGATTTACCGCGATCACCTCGACATCACCATCAGCGGCACTGCTGCACAGATCAACGCCGCCTTCTCCACTCAGGAGCGCATGTATCAGCGCGACGGGAAGACGTTCTACCGGCCAGCGTGGAAATACTCTCTGCCGGGCGCCCTTGGCCAGATGGTGCTCTCGGTGCCGGGACTGAGCAGTGAGCCGGCGAGCTTCCACCCGATGATTGCGCAACTCGGCCACGGCGCTTACCAGAAGATGGTCGCGCCGAATATCCAATGGCCCCACAACGGTACCGCGAGCGGCGTACCGGGTGATTACACGGTGGGGGACGTCGCGAACTTCTACAACATCAATCCTCTCTATAACGAGGGCGTTACCGGCCGGAACCAGACCATTGGCATCATGACGCTCGCCAACTTCAGGCGTGCGGACGTCTACGCCTACTGGAACGCAATTGGCCTAAAGGTCAAGCCGAACCGTGTCTCGAAAGTAATGGTCGACGGCGGGACGCCGGTGGCGGCCAACGTCGGGGACGATGAGACCTCGCTTGACGTTGAGCAATCCGGCGGCATCGCTCCTGATGCGCGCATTCAGGTGTACATCGCCCCGAACACCAATCAGGGATTCCTCGACCTGTTCTACACGGCGGCTTCGAAAAACCGCGCCGACACCGTGTCGATCAGCTGGGGTGAACCGGAAGAGCTGTACTTCGCCGCACTCAACGGTGGGATTGATTACACCGGTCAGCTGCGCGCGATGGATCAGGCGCTGCTCGAGGGCGCCGCCCAGGGCCAGTCATTCTTCGCCGCCGCAGGCGACTCGGGCGCATACGACATCAATGACTCGCAGATCGCGCCGATTCCGCAGTACTCCGAGCAACTCTCGGTCGATGCGCCGGCGTCGGACCCGACCATCACGGCCGCTGGCGGCCTGACCATCAACGCGACGATTCCCGCCATCGCGAGCCTCGGCTGCCCCGCCATCCCAATTGCCCAGCAGCAGGTCTGGGGCTGGGACTACCTGCTCAACGCCTGGGGCAGCTGCCTCGGTTTGACCACCGCCGATTTGTTTCCGGTCGGCGGCGGCGGCGGCGTGAGCTCGTTCTGGCCAATGCCGTCCTATCAGCGCCAGACCATGGGCATGCAGCGCACACAACCGGGGCAGAGCCTGTATCAGTACCCGAATCCGCCGAGCACTGTGGGCGGAGTGGACCTGATCGATCTGCCGGCGAATTTCCTCGGGCGCAATGTACCGGATCTTTCGCTCAACGCCGATCCGGAGACCGGCTACATCGTGATCGACTGCACGGACTTCCCCGAACCGGCCAATCCTCAGTGTGCGGCGGCCGGCTATGGTGGCACGAGCTTCGTCGCACCGCAGTTGAACGGCATGACCGCACTGATCGATCAGGCCTCGGGAGGGCGCGTCGGTCTGCTGAATCCGACGCTCTACGCCTTGCAGAACGAGCTCGGCTACGGTCGCGGCTCGCCCTTCATGGACGTCACGGCGGGCGACAACTGGTTCTACCATGGCCTGCCTGGGTATGACGATGGCTCTGGCATCGGTGCGATCAATGTTGCGCGCCTGGCGCTGATCTACTCGTTCCTCAATGGTGCGGACGAGGGTCACGAGGACAATCATCATTGATGCCTGAGGCGACTTGCGCTTGAGCAAGACCTCCTTCCGCACCTGTGGAAGGAGGTCTTTGCTTTGGGGCACCCTCGCGTGCGCCGCACGTGGCGCCCCTCGCAATGACCTCACACTGCAGCAGACTCGGCACCATTGATGCGATTCGAGCGCGTCTCTCGAGAGTCGACGGTGTCTGGTTGCCCTCCTCTTCGGTATTGGCTGGGAACCGTGAGCAGTATGGGCCCCGGCCCTGCTGGGCTGCCCGGTCATTGTTCTTGTTCGCCTGAGCTCGGGCGCAGACGCAAGGGGGCGGGGTCCGTTAGAACCCCACCCCCGAGACATCACGATCAACCGTGCGCAAGCGCCCCCGGAGACTCACACCCGGATACGCCCCGCACTCGCTTGCGGGTACCGCTCAGCCGTTACCCCAGCCGTTGTTGCCCCCACCGTTACCGTCGCCATCGCCACGGCTCGGATAAGTGGTGCAGGCGTGCGCCGCATTGTTGTACTCGGGCTGAATCCAATAGGTGTGCCCGGCGAGATTGACCTCACTGGGATCGAAATACACGGTCGTGGTCGGACCGGGTACCGCCGGCGGCGGCGGGTCGATCGCGAGGAAGCTGCACTCGTCGCCAATCTCCTGACCGAACAGTCCGTTGGCCAGCTCGTTCCACCAGCCGGTCGGCCAGTAGCCCGGGGGATTGCCCACGGTATTCGGATCGGTGATGGTTTCGAACGTCTCGTGCGAGAGCACGCTGTCCGTCGAATCCACCAGCTGACCGTTGCCGGTGTTCGGTCGCACCGAGCAGCCGCTCACGTCCTGATACGGCTCGACCGTGTACAGCGCGAGCGTCGAGTTCGGGAACAGCGAGGCATTGTGGTACGCGCAGTACTTGAAAGTGCTCGCATTGTCCGGCGAGTAACACGTCCCGGCGACCTGGCACTCATCCTGGCCCGGCGGCAGGAAGATGTCATAGATCGCATTGAAGCCCGTCGGTAGCCCGAACGTAGTCGTCACCTCGTACACGATTTCCTGCATCTGAAAATCCGACAGCGCCGTGCCGGGAGTCACGCCGTTCAGCGTCACCATGATATCCTTCGGATACACGGTGTAACGGTCACCATCGTAGGCGTGAACGTACTGATCGGTGATGTGAATCATCCGACTGCGACCGAGATCGGTCAGGAAGCCGTCCGGATCACCCCAACACGAGGCAACGGAATTGCACGATCCGTTGGTGGTCGTATCGACGTAAATCATGTACTCGGTGGCCGACTGTACCGTGTGCCCGCCGTGGTACTGCAACTGCCCGGGATAACGGGTGTGCTGGTCGTTATCCTGCCAGTCGCCGGAGGAATTCCCCGCTCCGCCGCCCTGCATCTCGAACTGCTGAGCACTCTGCGCACTCTGCGCCATCTGGCCGGCCACCGTGTTCGCGAACAGCAAGTGCGGAATACCTTGATGCGCCTGCGCAACCTGCGCCTTGGCATAGCCGCCCAGATCAACCGTCAGATGCAGCGCCTGTTGCGCCGCTTGCACCGGCGAGCACGTCAGGACCGTCGCAATCGTTCCGGCTGCCGCGGCCAGCGCGTATGACCATAAACGCGACCTTTGCATGGAGTGACTCCTAAATTTGTTATTTCCATCGGACAGGAGGGCTTCATTGTTGTTGTTCAACATTCAGCCCGTTGTTATTGCAGACATCCCGAGGAACGCCCAATGCGCCGAATCGCAAGTGATGACCAGATCGGCCTAGGAGACACTGTTATTCTGCGTATCAGGGCATCTTCCTAAGGAGATGCTGATCGAGGATAGGCGTCGCATTCCGCGTCTGTCAAGTTTGACGGTTTTGTGTCAAACAACGCGCTCATCGACGTGCGCGCACGCAGCGAACCGAGACCTCAGGCGCACCACGACAGGCACGCGGGCCATCG
>JBMFWZ010000188.1:0-4261 GCA_049964755.1 Steroidobacteraceae bacterium
CCTGACGTTCCATAGTGACCTCCAAACGGTTGGTTTAATCCACCATTATGGGGTCCGTCAACCGGGGACCACTTCAGTTTGAAATGTTCAAAGCCCTTGAATCGATGCTCCTGAACGGACACACGAGCGCCGTATCAGGGTATTGCCCTGGAACGATTGCTGCGAGGGAACACCTGCATGGGGGCGCATCGGGAAGGCCGGTCTGCCAGAGTCAGGCAATCCAGCGTGAAGCGCCGATCGTCCGCGCATCGTGCCATGCCCCGGCTTGGATGGCGGGCAAACCGGGGCGATTTCGAACGTTGGTATATTGGTTGGAAGGTGCCCCATGAATGATCGCAAACCCCGCCAACCGTCCGGTCGGGCGGCATTTGACGAGCGTGGCAATGCCACCTGGGAGTGGCGCAGCGAAACCGGCCCACTCACCGATGACATCGACACCCAACGGCTAAGAGCGCTCGGCGCGGATTTGAACTGCGAGAGCGAGCTCGAGCCAAACGATGCCGACGCGTATGATCCTTACAACCGATCAACCCCGGCGCCAACCGATGAGACGCGACCGAAGAGGCGCACGCTCGCGGACCTGCGGCGCTTAAGCGAGGAGATCACCGCGGCGCGCAGAAAGCGCGACCGCAAGTAGCACCTCGCCGACTGCCATGGGCTCGGGTCGCCTCTCGAGCGCTTGGCGCAAAGACGGTGGCGTAAATGGCGCTCTACCCGCTCTTCGCGACGACAGGGATGGTTCTTGAACAGTGTGGTCTTGCACCCACTGGTGCGCCCGGGCGCTCTGGGTCGAATGAGGGGGCGCGCGCCACCGCACGAGGCGCAGCTCAAGGGTTAAGCGACGGAGCCACTCGGGCGGCGCACCGCAGAGTTCGCGCCCGTCCTGCCCCGTCCGGGGTGCCGCTCAGGAAGGTCGCAATGCCCCTGCCATCACGCTATCGAAGGAGGAAACGACGCTATGTCCGCGGTTGTGGCTGACGTTCGGTACAAAACTTTGCCTGCGGGTTCGCCCGCGCACCGGCAGGTCCTCGCCGAGTTCTTCATCGCGACTCACCTCGAGTACGATCCGGACGGCATTGTCTGGCCGACACTCGCGCAGGAAGAGCTCGAGCGCCTGACCCGCCTGCCGTTCTGGCAGGAAGCGGTGTCCACGGAGAACATCACCTCGAAGACGGTGACGGCCGCGGCGGCGCTCGAGCACGACCCGAAATTGCGTCGCGCCATTGCGTTGCAGGGCCTCGAAGAGCACCGCCACGGGCGCCTCCTCGCCGGCCTCACTGCGCATTACGGCATACCGATCGAGTTCCCGGCCCCCCACACCCCGGTCGCGCTCGAGGCGGAATTCCTCTTCGCCGGGTTCGGCGAGTGCTTCGATGCGTTCTTTGCGTTCGGGCTGTTCGCGCTGGCGCGCGACTCGGGGTTCTTTCCGGCCGCGCTGGCGCGTGTGTTCGAACCGGTGATGCAGGAGGAAGCCCGCCACATCCTGTTCTTCGTCAACTGGGTGAGAGCACGCCGCGCGCAATTGCCGTGGTGGAAGCGCCCGGCCTTTCGCATCCGCTGCGCCTGGATAATCGTGAAGCAGATCGCCTCGCGGGTGAAGACCGCGCGCACCCTGGGAGGCGGGGCGAACGGTGGTCAAATCTCGAGCGAGAACTTCACGCTGACGGCGCATCAGGAAGTGGGCACCTCCGTCACCGTGCATCGGCTGCTCGAAAAGTGCCTCATGGAAAACGCGCGGCGCTTGGCTCCCTACGATCCCCGGTTGTCCCGTCCTCGGCTCGTACCGGCGATCGCCCGGATGCTGTACCGGCTTTGGCCCAAGCGAATATGATGGACCAGCCTTGCGCCCGAATCACCCGCGGAGCGAGCGGCGCCGTACGCTTGAGCATTCGCCGCCGGGTTTTCACGGCCCCGCTGAGACACGCCACTTTATCCGGCCATGATACACACCCTGCCGCAGATGCGCTGACCGTCAAGCGTGAGACAAAAAAGTCTCTCGAATGCTTGACACAGCACTACGGTACGAGGTTTAGCGTGTAGGTCGTTCAAATACGACGATGCGCGCATGCCCCCACGCCGACACCCGTTCGCCACCGACATCCGACGACGCGGGCATGGTACGCCCCGGTTATCTTGTTCCCGCATCGCACTGATCGATGACTCACGCGCCCGACCTCGCGCGAACGGGGATTTCCCTTGGTCCGACGGCTCGGTCGACCACCCCTCGCAGGCGCGCAACGGTGATGTCGGCCGCCAGGCAACGAGTGCCTCCTCCAACTCGTCCTCGACCGATACACGGTGCGCGCCTGCACCAGGCGGTATCGGCCGTGAGAGGGCAAGACCGTCGCACACGCCGCAGAGTGTGCTTGGTGGGTGCTCGCGCAGATTGCCCCGGACGGTGCGCCGGAGCGATTCCCCCGCCCGCAGTTGGGCCGTCATGATTGCGCCCCGTCTTAGCGCGCGGGCGGTTCAACACGCGCGTCCCGAGGTGGTGAACGCGCATCGCCGTTTCGGGGCGGTCGGCGCCTGCGCAGAAAGTGCCCTGACGAGGGTGGAGTGGCTGTCGGCCAGCCGTGCGCCGAGAGGGTTCGTGCGCGAATCTAATCCCTGCACAAACGGTTGTGTCGTGGGGCTGATGGTCGGTGCGGGGCGCCGAGTCAACCGCACGTTCTGCTCGAGCGCATCGGCACAGCAGGTCGCTTGCCGTCGGCCCGAGGAGCGTCCGGATGAGCGAAACAGCCTGTGCCCGTCCTGCGCACACTCGCAGTGAAGGACACACGCGCAATGCGCGCACCCGCGCGACACGGGCGAGGCCGGGCGGCACCGCGCACCCGCTTGACTCCGTACTCCACTACGGGGGTACCGTATCCTCAGGTCGCCACGAGGCGCAAGTTGCGCGGCCCATCGTTCCGTCCAGATTGAGGACTTGTCATGGCGATGCTGACGCGAACAAAACAAAGGGCTCGAGATCTTGTGATGACGCTTGCCATCGTCGTCGTCTTCCTCGCGGTGCTGTTCCTCGGTGGACTGCACTGTTGCTGAGATCGATTTGCGTGGAAATCGCGAGTCGACTCCCGCGGTACATGGTGCTCTTCGGAAAGGCGATTGTGGATGCGAAGGCTTGTTACAGTCGCAGTGATCATCGCCTCGGCGGGGGCCACGCTCACGCTGGACGGGACCGCGATGAGTCGCCTGATGTGCGGCGCGTGCCCGTTGCTGCTTGACCGGGCACGCGCGATCGGGGCGGGTGGACAACACGTCGAGGCGAGCTGGACCAGTGTGACGCAAGCGCTGGCGAGACTAGGACCGCGCAACACCCGGGGCGATACCACTGCACCGGCGCGGGCGATCCGGCTTGCGAGTGGTCCGCCGCGAGATGCCGAGGTGAAAATATCCCATGAGTGAAACGATATTATCCGTTACCGGAATGACCTGCGCCGGGTGCGCCCGGCACGTCGAGCAGGCGCTGCGCAAGGTGCCCGGAGTGCGCACCGTGCGCGTGCGCTATCCGGAGGCTCTGGTAGAGATCGCGGCCGATCCGCCCGCCCCGCCGCTTGAGGTCCTGAATGCCGCGCTGCCGGAGAATTACCGCGTTCAGGCCCGCGGCGACAACGATCGCGGACACGGCCAGACGATATCCCCCCAGTGCGATCCACCGGCCACGCGCCGCGCAGACGGCTCGGGCGCTGCGTTACATGTCGCGGTCATCGGTTCCGGTGGGGCCGCCATGGCGGCGGCCTTGAAGGCTGTGGAGCGCGGGGCGCACGTCACCCTGATCGAGCGCGGCACCATCGGCGGCACGTGCGTCAATGTCGGTTGCGTGCCTTCCAAGATCATGATCCGCGCCGCGCACATCGCGCAATTGCGCCGCAAGAGCCCATTCGATGGGGGCGTTAGCGCGGCAGCGCCAGTGATTCTGCGCGAGCAGCTGCTCGCGCAGCAGCAAAGGCGTGTCGAGGAATTGCGGCACGTCAAGTACGAGAACATTCTGGCCAGCACGCCGGCCATCACCGTGCTGCACGGGCACGCCCGCTTCCGGGACGGGCACACGCTGAGCGTGCGCTTGAATGCGGGCGGCGAGAAAGCGGTGTCATTCGATCGTTGCCTGATCGCCACCGGCGCAAGCCCCGCGGTGCCCCTGATCACCGGCCTCAAGGACCGGCCCTATTGGACCTCGACCGAGGCGCTCGAGAGCGCCATCATCCCGCCGCGCCTCGCCATCATCGGCGCCTCGGTGGTAGCCGTCGAGCTTGCGCAGGCC
>JBMFWZ010000189.1:0-4248 GCA_049964755.1 Steroidobacteraceae bacterium
CCGGCAAATTGGTTCCGGAGGGCACCTCAACCGGCGGCAGCGGCGTGCACGGCGGGGTTCCGGGGATGCATCCATAATAATTGGAGGTCAACACCGGATCGGTGAAGGCGAAATTCGCACTGAGGTACAGGCTGTGCACCGGGACCCATGCGAGGGTGTTCTCAATGCCGCGAATGCGCGCATTACCACCGTTGGCGATGATCGTGACGCTATTCTGGCCCAGGAACGAGAATTGGAAGTTCTTCCACTCCTCCCAGAACAGCGCCCCGTTCCACCGCAAGGTGTTGTGGAACCACTGCGTCTTCCAGCCCACCTCGTAGTTGGTCAGGTAGTCCGCCTGATAGGGAGACGGCGTCGGCACTTGGCCGGGCACGACGACGGGCGGGGCGATGCGATTGACGCCACCCGGACGATAGCCCTTGGAGTAGGTCGCGTAAACCATCGCATTCGGCGTGATTTGGTAAGTGAGATTTACCCGCGGCACGCTGCCACTGCCGGTCGTCGAGGCATACAGATCGGTGCACGGAGAGTTCTTGACAATTGGACCGAGGAAGCAGGTAGCAGTGCCCTCACCGGTATAAAAGTTCGCGTTAAATCCATAGAAACCAGTTAGGGAATTGTCGTAGTGATAAAAGCGCATCCCGCCGGTCAGATGCCACTGCGAGGTGATATCCCAGGTCGCCTGCGCGTACACGGCTCGATCACGGTCGACTCGCTGCTCGTCGGTCAACCAGATCGTATTGGGGAATCCCGGCACCGACTCGTCGGTGGCCGAATTACTGCTCGGCGTATACCCGAGCCCGTTGGGGTTGCCACCGTAGACACTGGTCCAACCAAATCCCGGGATCGTGTAATCCTGCCAGATGTTGTGCATCTGGCGTCCGAGGTATGCTCCCACCGTCGCGTGCACCGGCTCATCGAGCGGCGTGGTCACGCGCACCTCCTGGCTCCACATCTCGAAATCGCCCGCACCGATGACGAATTGCTGGGGCATGATGGGGGTGCCGGCATTGCCGTCGTAAAACGCGCCGGAACCCTTCATCTTGTCATAAAATTCCGAGTAATCGCTGTAATCTGCGATCGAGTGCTGATTGCGCTTGAGGAACCCGCCGGTGTACACGATATCGAAGTCGTGCACCTTGCCCTCGATGGTGAGGGCGAGCTGATCCCAGGTATCGTGCGACGTCTCGGGCCCGAAATGAGTCAGTTTCAGATAGCCCACCGCCGGGTCATAGCCGAAAAATCCATTGGCTGAAATCGATTGGCCCTGGAAGGTCGGCGTGATCGTCCAATCCTTGCCGAGGTGAAAGCGCAGCTCCACGCGTCCGCCGTAGGTATCCGACGTGTTGTAATTGTTCTTCAGCCACGGCCCGGCGGTGATCGCGCCGTTGCCGACGGAGGATACGGGAGCGCACTGCCCGTTCCCGGCCGCGTAGCTGCTCGTGGCGTAGTACGACGGATTGGTCTGAATCGCCCAGCTGGGGAATGAGCGCACCCCGTTGAAGATGCAGCCGTTCGCATCGGTACCGGCTACGTTGCTGATGAATCCCCCGTGGTGCACATCCCAGGCCACCAGGCGAATGGCCGCACGTGACCACAACGGGATGTTGACGTACCCCTGGAACACATGGCCGGGCCCGCCGTCCTGAATGATGTTCTCCTGCAGATCGTAGCCCGCGGAGAACTTGTTCGGGTTCGGCTTGTTGGTAATGATGCGCACCGCGCCCGCCTCGGCACTGGAGCCGAAGAGAGTCCCCTGCGGCCCCTCCAGCACCTCGATGCGATTGATGTCGTACATGTGGATGGGTACGACGCCGGTGATGGTCGTCACCGGCTGCTGATCGAGATACACCCCAACGCTGGGCTCGGATCCGGAGTGGTTGCCATCGCCGCCGCTGACCACGTCGCGAATATAGATGATCGCGCCGCCCGGACCACCGTTGCTGCCTTCGCCTTGGCTGCGCACGAACGACACCGCCGGCGCCATCTTCACGTAGTCGTCAATGTTGGCGATGTTGAGCTGGCGCATCGTGCGGTTGTCGAATACCTCCACACTGATCGGCACGTTTTGCAGGTTTTGGCGAATCTTCTGTGCCGTGATCACGATGGCCTGCAGGCCGCCGCTCGGCGTGTCCGCTTGGACCGGTGGCGCGACGGCCGCCAGCGCGGCCAGCGGCAATGCGGCCCGAACGATTGCGCGAAGGACCGTCGCGGTGCTCGGCCGGACCTGTTCTCGTGACAGTTTTCTACGTCGACTGCGCGTCATTGATGGCTCCCCGATGAAAATTTTTCTCGTCTATTGCGCGATGCTGACAAGCGGACTGCGCCGCCTCTGCAAGCGCTCGTCAGCGAAATTCAGGAACGTGCGGATACGTATTCAGCACCTCTCCCAGGGCGCTCTTCAGCGGCCCAAGCCAGAGTTCGTAGTGGCGCCACTGATCGATGCCGTCGCGAAAGATCGGTCGGCGGACCTGTTCGGCGCTCGCCGTGCGCACCGCCCGGCTGTTCTCGTGGAAACTCAGGCACTGTGGCTCGAACGGCAGCCCGCAGCGCTCGAGCAGCTCGCGGATGTTGCGCTCAGGATCGCCGATCAGCTCCTCGTAGCACACCCGCACCACTTTGCCCGGTAGCACCTCATCGTAGTGCGCCATCAGCTCGACGTAATCCCGGTAGTAGAGCCCGAGGTCTTCCAGCCCGTAGGTGAACCATTGACCCCGCGCAAAATGCTGCTTGAAACACGAGAAACAGCACGCGAGCGGGTGGCGCCGTACGTCGATGATCAGCGCGTTCGGCAGCATCAGGTGAATCAACCCGATGTACCAGAAATTGTTTGGCATCTTATCGATGAACCTGGGCGCTGCGGTCTTGCGCATGATGCGGGTCTCGGCCAGATAGCGCTCCCCGAGCGCGCGCAGCTGATCACGCTCGAGACCCGCCACGCGTGTGAGAAACGCGCCCTCCTCTTCGTCCTCCCTGGGACCGGCCAGCTCGCGGGCGATGCGCGGCAGATCGGGCAGCTCCATCGTCCCCTCGATGCGCGAATGGCTGGCGAGGATTTGCTCGATCAAGGTCGACCCGGCGCGCGGCAGGCCGACGATGAAGATCGGATCGTCTGCCAAGGCGCCCGCACCAGCGCGTTCGGCAAAGAATTCCGGCGTGAACAACTGCTTCGAGCGGCGCACGAAATTTGAGTTCGCCTGCGGATCGTAGCCGTGCGCCTTGCGGCGCAACGCATTGCCCGCAGCGTAGTGCGCGAAGGATTGTTCGAATGACTGCGCGTCCTCGAGCGCTTTGCCGAGCGCGAACTCGAAGTGCAATCGGTCCTCGTCAGTCAGATCCGTGCGCTCGAGCGCCTCACGCATGGCGAGCACTTCGGCATCGCTGAAGCGAAATGTTTTGAGGTTGGCGAGGCTCCAGTAGGCCTCCCCCAGGGTCGGCTGCATCTGCAGTGCCTGACGGTACGCGGCGATGCTCTGGGGGATCTTGGCGAGGGTCTTCAGGGCATGTCCGTAGCTCATCCACAACCTCGGCTGGCGCGGGTAGCGCGCCAAGACCGATTCGTAGGCGAGGAGCGCGTCGGCGTAGTTGCCGAGATTGGCCGAAATCGCCGCCTCGAGCGTGAGGTAGCCCGGATCATCGGGCGCCTTGGCGCGCAAGCGCCGGCATTGCTCCTGGGCCTGCGCGGCCCGGCCCTCGCGGTTCAGTACCGTCGCATAGTTGTACCGGGCCGCATCGAAACCCGGCCAGAGCTCCAGACAGCGCTCAAGGAGTGTGCAGGCCTCTCGATGGTGGGTGAGACGGGCGCAGACCTCGGCGAGCATCCGCAGCGCCGCCACATCCGTCGGACAGCGCCTGACGCGTGCGCGCAGAAGCGCTTCGGCCCGTGGAACGTCGTTGGCATTCAATGCCGCTGCGGCGGTGCGCAGCTCCGGGTCACGACCGGCGCTCTTGAGGTAGCGGGCATAGGCCGTGTCGGCCTCATCCGCCAGTCCGCTCCCCGACAGCAGTTCGGCCAGTTCGAGCCACGCGGCCGACATATCGGGCTGTTCAGTGCACAATCGGCGCAGCACCTGAAGTGCGGCGGTGATCTCACCGCAGCGCCGATGCGCAACCCCCAGCAACAGCATGGCCAGGGGTTGGTGCGGGTCGGTTCTGAGGATGTCGGCGGCGAGCGACGGATCGGTCTCGAGGACTCGAGATGCGTCAGCCAGCGCAGTGTTCGCAGGTCCGCCGGAGTCGGGCGCAGCG
>JBMFWZ010000190.1:0-4207 GCA_049964755.1 Steroidobacteraceae bacterium
CAGGTCCGGAAACAGCACAGACTGTCGTGTGGTATCTTCTCGCATGCAAGAGCCTTTTGAGTGACGGAAACGCTTGTTGCAAAGCCATTTCTATCACAACAAAGGCTCTTGCTCCCTCCTTTTTTACGCCCTTTCATGCATTTTCCGGGCTAGTGGCGACGACGATGCGAGCTTGCTGCGAGCCTGCGCTCGACGATTGGGCCTGGCCGATTCATTGAGCGTGAGCGTACCAGCGCCTACAGGGTGGTGACCTGAGCGTCGGCGCGGCAGAGCCAGGGATCGGGCGGCCGCGAGCGTGGCGACGTAATCGTGAGGCAGGAGGCCGTCGACTTGACTGCTGGCGGCGGCGGCGAGGCGCGGCAGAACACAGGCCAGAGAGTCGCATCTCTTGACTCAGCGCAGCGTATCTCTTCCGGTCAACGGGTGAGACCCAGTGACGACATCTGATGCGACTGCCGACGTACAAGCCGCTGGCCAGCCGTCCACAGGTTGTAATGCCGCACGCCGGCCGCACTTCATGCGGGCGGCAATCGGGTACCGCCGTTATCACCAGGAGGTCGAGTCGCGATGGCCATGATTCCCTTTTCGATTCTGGATCTGTGCCCCATCATCGAAGGAGGCTCGGCGACCGAGTCCATTGCCAATACCGTCGATCTTGCCCGACAGGCGGACCGCTGTGAATTCACGCGCTACTGGATGGCTGAGCATCACGGCATGCCCGGTATTGCCAGCGCGGCAACCTCCGTGTTAATCGGCCACGTGGCGGGTGCGACTTCGCGTATTCGCGTGGGGGCGGGTGGCATCATGTTACCCAATCATTCGCCGCTGCAGATTGCCGAGCAATTCGGCACGCTCGACGCCATGTACCCCGGACGGATTGACCTCGGCCTAGGGCGCGCACCAGGCTCGGACCAGGTGACGTCACAGGCGTTGCGGCGCAGCTTGAGCACGGATCCGGATGAATTCCCGCGTGACGTCATGGAGCTGATGGCGTATTTCGAAGGCAATGGGCCCGTGCATGCGGTGCCGGGCGAGGGTCAGGCGATTCCGATCTGGATCCTGGGTTCCAGTTTGTTCGGCGCGCAGCTCGCAGCGCTCCTAGGGTTGCCTTATGCCTTCGCCTCGCATTTCGACCCGGCGCAAATGCTGGATGCGATTGCCGTGTACCGCGCGCGGTTTCGACCGTCGCGCCATTTGGACAAGCCTTACGTGATGTTGGGTTTCAATGTAGCTGCTGCCGACACGGACGCCGAGGCGCGCTACCTTGCTTCGTCCTGGCAGCAGTCGTTCGTCAATCTGCGCACCGGTCGCCCGGGGCGCCTGCCACCGCCCGTGGAAGGTTATTTCGAATCCCTGCCGCAGCAAGGTCGCATGCTGCTCGATCAGGTACTATCATGCTCCGCAATCGGCTCGCCCGGGGTTGTGGCTGAGGGAATTCGCGCGTTTGTCGAGAAGACCGGAGCGGACGAGTTAATGTTGACCAGCAACATGTACAACCATGCGGCACGCCGCCACTCTTTTGAAATCATCGCCGGCCTGATCGAGGCTTCGTGAGCAGAGAAGATCTCCAACACGACCAGGAGGTTGACGTCCGGCTGGATTGAAGCGTTCAACGGGCGCGGAAGCGGAGATCTTCTTGTCAGCCGTGAACTGGAGTACGTCGTCGACGGCAGGCGGCACTCAAGGATGAGCTGCGCGGTGCGGCCGAAGAGCTCCGCCGCTACATAGGCCAGGGATATCTGGTCGCTTCTTCACGCACCTCAATTTCTCGATGCCCTTCAGGGCCATTTTCGATGCGAGTCCGCGAGTCAGTCCCACGCGCCTTTCGTGATCGATCGGTTGGAAGCAATGAATCGAGCATGGATGGATCATCCCGGACCGACGTAATAGGCCACAAAGGCTCAGCTCACCATTACCGAAAGGTAGTTTCGCCGCCTTTTTTTGGGCGAAGCGCCCTCAACCTGATCCCCGCGCGCTGCTGGCAAACTGGTGGAGAGGGAGGGACTCGAACCCTCGACCCCGGCATTATGAGATCGGAGGACGGCTGTTCGCTCGATACTGCACTCCTAGCCATGTGGAGTATAACGTTGATTGGACTCCACATTTGTATCTACAGCCACGAAGACGATTCAGATGACGATTGATGATCGACTCCTCAAGCTGGTCGACAGGATGCGCCGTGAAAGGAGGACTACGCGTTCGGCCTTCATCCGACACGCCCTCGAAGCCGAGATTCACCATCAGCGCCTTCGAGACGAGGAGGCGCGTCACGCGCAGGGCTATGCTCGCCATCCAGTGGCCCCTCGGGAGTTCGACGTCTGGCTGAGCGAACAGAACTGGGACGCTCAGTGAACCGGGGCGACGTTTGCTGGTACACGTTCAGGACGCCCGGTAAGAAGGGTTCCGTGCTGATTCTCACCCGCGATTCTGCAATCACGGTCCTGAAATCCATCACCATTGCGCCAATCACTTCGACGATCCGCAGCATCCCGACCGAAGTGGTGCTGACTGAAGACGACGGACTTCCCCACGCCTGCGCGGCGAACTTCGACAACCTTCAGACCGTACCCAAGGGTCAGATTGGCGACCGCATTGCCCGATTGTCGCGGCACAAGATGAAACAGGCAGCAGCTGCCGTCTCGTTTGCGCTTGCGTTGAACGAAGATTGAATCTCTTTCAGGCCCGGCTTTGCCAACGCCAGTTCACGACCTTGACCGGTCACTGAAGCCCACCGAGCGCACGGGTGATTAGACGGGAGACACAGACCTCCGAACGGCCGCGTGCGGCCTGTGTGGAGGCGAGCGTACTTGCGTTTCGCCATTTGTCTGCATAAAATGGACATATGACTATCGCAGTCTTCAAGTCCTATCCGCTCGAAAACGACCTCGAGATGGCCGCACTCATCCTCGCCGGCCTACCCGCGGCGGTACTGCGACGCGTGGGTGCGTTCCTCGGTCTCAGACCGGCAATGGTCGGCTCGATTGTCAACATTAACCATAAGACGCTTGAACGACGTCTCAAGGCACGTGCGCGGCTCAAGCCCGATGAGTCCGAGCGCGTCGCACGCCTGATGCGAATCATCTCGCTTGCCACATCGGTCCTCGAAAGCGAAGAACACGCGCGAGAGTGGCTGAAACGACCCCTACGCGAGCTCGGCGGCCAGACACCGCTGCAAGTGTCCGCGACGGAGCCTGGCGCGCGAGAGGTAGAACGAGTCCTCGGACGCATCGAGCACGGAATCTTCGCCTGATTACGGCTTGGCGCATCTGCAAGCAATCGCGCCTCGCCGGCGCGTTCGATGGTCGCGGCGCCGCACAGAACCCCGGGCGCTGGAACGGACCGGGCGTCGCGGTCGTCTACACCGCTGAGAGCCGCTCGCTCGCCGCGCTGGAGGTGCTCGTACATGGCGAGGACACGCAGGTGCTTGCTGCCATCAAGTGGGCGACGATCCCTGTCCGCATCGATGAGGCGCTCATCGAGACCGCGCACTCCCTGCCGGAGAATTGGCGCCTACTGCCCGCGCCACCTTCCACCCGGGAGTTCGGCTCACGCTGGGTCGTAGAAACGCGCTCCGTTGCGCTACGAGTACCGAGCGCCGTCGTAAAAGGCGAATTCAATTACCTGCTGAATCCCCGTCACCCGAACTTCGCCAGGCTCGAAATCGGCGAACCGCAACGCTTCTCATTCGATCCGCGTCTGAGCTCTCTGAAGCCATCGCCGTAGTGATTCCAAGGAGCCCCGCCAACGGCAACTGTGTGGTCAAGTGACCGCCCATGACGATCGTCCATTCATGGCCGACAGCTGCCGATCGCGCGAGTTACACTGTTTGATATCCAGAGCCCCAAACCCGCACACAAAATGCCGCGGAGCAGATCGAAGATCTCTGCTGGCGAACGGATCAGCGGCGGACACAGGTATATGCAGCGATTCGGCTACGTCGATAATTCTCGCGACGTCAACCTCGTCACCACTTGCACTTATTAGGCACTTACGGAGAATAGTGGCGCGAGGACTTACTCCACATCTCTTTGATTTGTTGGTGGAAAGGGAGGGATTCGAACTCTCGACCCCGGCATTATGAGATCGGAGGACGGCTGTTCGTTCGATACTGCACTCCTAGCCATGTGGATTATAACGTTGATTGGACTCCACATTTGTATCTACAGCCACGAAGACGATTCAGATGACGATTGATGATCGACTCCTC
>JBMFWZ010000191.1:0-4105 GCA_049964755.1 Steroidobacteraceae bacterium
CGGCAGGACGCGCTGCGCTTAGAGAAGCTCAACCAGGAACTGCAGCACGGCAAGAACCTGCTCACGCTCGCCACCCAGGCCGCCGGCATCGCCTGCTGGAAGTTCGACCTCGCCCAAGGCCGGATGCGCTGGATCGAGAACGAGATCGCCTCGCTCAAAGCCTCGAACCTCGACGTGCGCACCGCCATCGATGTGCTGCTCGCATGGATCCATCCAGAGGACCGCGCGCAAGATCGCGCCACGATCCGACGCGCCACTCAGGCACCGCTGTCGATCGACCAGATGACCGCCGCGCGCAGCAGCTCCGCGCCGCTGCGCAGAGCGAGCTTGCCGCGGATGTGTTCCCGATGGGACTCGACGGTGTGCACGCTCACGCCAAGCTCGGCGGCAATCTCGCGCGTACCGACGCCTCGACCGATGCGCTCGAAGATCTGCAGCTCCCGGTCGCTCAAGCGCTCCAGGCCGGAGGGAATCCGCCGGCGCGTCCCGATGGCGCTCGCCTCCGGCGGGCGGGCGAGATAGATCTGCCCGGCGAGGACCGCACGCACCGCCTCGAGGAGCGAGCCGTGCAGTTCCTGCTTGTTCAGATAGCCGTGCGCGCCGAGGCGCAGCAGCCGCTCGGCGAACAGCTCCTGCTCGTACACGCTGACGATGAGGATCCGCAGCCCCGTGCCCTCGGCGCTGAGCACCTTGACCAGCTCCAGGCCGTTGCCGGTGCGCAAGGCGACATCGACGATGGCGAGAACCGGCTGCGTCGCACGGATCAACGCGAGCGCAGCATCCGCGTCGGCTGCCTGGCCGCAGATCACCCAATCCGGCTCAGCGGCGAGTCGCGCGGCGAGACCGTCGCGCACCAACGGATGATCATCTACGAGAACGATGCGCGCCGGCGGCGCGCTCAGGGAAGGTTCTGGGCCGTGCATCGGGAAACGACGGTGAGATCGTGTAGAAAAATTGTAGCGGTTTGTTCGGCGACTGCCGATCCGTACCGTCCGCTATGGGCCGAACGGCTGCGCACCCGGCGCTTCGGGGAGACGGCGGCGACGTTCGCCGATGCGCCCACCCTGCGGGTCCCGGCGCGCGACATGAATGCGTATGAGGTGACCAGCGGCCGCAAACGCCGGGCCGGCGCTGGCGCCTCAGACGACCAGATCCGAAGCGGCCGGCCGTTCTCTGAGCAGCGCCGCGATGCGCTTGAGCCCGGCGGCAGCAGTTGCACCGCGCTCGATCGGCTCGCAGCGCTCTCGGCGCGAATCGCCTCCCGGATCGCTCGGGCCGTGCCGCTCTCGATCCAACGTGTCGCGATCGCTTCCGTCAGCCGGCATACCATGGTGGCCGTGGCGCGGATCGCGTCGGCGATGCCGCTGGCGACGGCGCCCTCGCCGCGCAGGACAACAGGGAACACCCCAAGGCAACGATGGCCTTCGTGTGCTTTGGCGTCGGGCGGGTGCAATTCAACACCGGACCGAAGGACGCCGAAATTCCCCACCCTTCGGGCCGTCGAGAAGTCCAAGGCGCAACGAACGGTCGAGCGGCGCGCCACCCTCACCAGACCGTCCACAGCCGCTCAGGGCTTCGCGCAGTATGTGCGATATCGCGCTAATCACCCAAAAACTCTGTTATAATCTACAACTACAGCGGTCTCGCGCGAGCGTTCGTGAATTGCAGAGACCCCAGGCAGACTGCGTCTCACCCACCGCGGACACCACTCTGATCTTCATGCCGGGACCTCGCGATTACGCTGAGAATCATCTCCTGGCTGCGCTCCCGCCGTCCGAGCGCGAACGCATCTTTCCGCACCTGGAGTTGGTGCCGATGCCGCTCGGCAAGGTGTTGTACGAATCCGGAGATGTGTTGCGCCACGTCTATTTTCCGGCCGACTGCATCGTTTCTCTGCTGTACGTGCTGGAGAATGGCGCCTCAGCGGAGATCTCCGTCGTGGGCAACGACGGTCTGATCGGGATCGCGCTGTTCATGGGGGGCGAGACCACTCCGAGCCGTGCCATCGTGCAGAGCGCCGGGCACGCGTACCGACTGATCGGTCCGCGGTTGAAGGAGGAGTTCCACCGCAATGGCCAGATGCAGCTGTTGCTGTTGCGTTACACGCAATCCCTATTGACGCAGATGGCTCAGACTGCGGTGTGCAACCGACACCACTCCGTTGATCAGCAACTGTGTCGATGGCTACTGTTGTCTCTGGATCGGCTATCGAACAATCAGTTGACCATGACTCAGGAGCTCATTGCGAACATGTTGGGCGTGCGCCGCGAGGGCGTCACCGGGGCGGCAGGCAAGCTGCAGAAGCTCGGCGCCATCCGTTACGTGCGCGGCCGCATTACGGTACTGGATCGGCCGCTGCTCGAACAGCTGTGCTGCGAGTGCTACTCGGTGGTCAAGAAGGAAACCGATCGCTTACTCCCGAGCCCCCGCCTGCCGGTGTAGCGCCTGCAGGCGTTGCGCCACCCTGGCGCGCCGTCAGCGTCGTGCTCGGCCGAGGCAGCCTGCCCGCGAGAGGCAGAGGCCCGCATCAGGATGATGGACCGGCGCAGGGCACCATGGCGTCGAGCAACGCGGCGATCTCAATGGTCGCGAAGCTCGAAAACGTGTCACAGGTCGCGTAGGGCAGCACGATACGGCTCGCTTGCCGCATGGCCCCACAGGTATAGACGACGTTCGGGACGTAACCTTCGCGGGCCAGTCGCTCGGGCCGCAGCAGAGGCTCGGGCAAGCGGCCAAGGACCTTCGCGGGGTCCGCTTTATCGAGGAGCGCCGCGCCGACGCAATATCGTCTCATCGGTCCCACACCGTGAGTCAGCAGCAACCAGCCCTCGTCGATCTCGATGGGCGAGCCGCAACTGCCGATCTGGATGAACTCCCAGGGAAATCGCGGCTCGAGCAGCGCAATACCCTCCTCCCAAGAATACAGATCATCTGAGTAGATCAGGTGCAGGTTCTCATTGTCCTGCCGCCCGATCATGGCGTAATGGCCGTTGATCTTTCGGGGAAAGAGGGCCATGCCCTTATTGCGCGCCGCGGTGCCGGTCAGCGGCGTCATCGTGAACCGCTCGAAATCTTCGGTCTCGAGCAACTCCGACCTGATCGCCCGACCATTGTATGCGGTGTAAGTCGCATAAAACGTCTTGCCGTGCTCATCGTTGAACTCGACGAAGCGGGCGTCCTCGATACCGTTCGACTGCGCTTCCGTGACCGGGAAGATCACGCGCTCACTGATGTCCCCATCGTCCTCGAATACCACTTCAACGCAGTCTCTGCTCGAGCCGGGAACCGACCGCTGGGTATGCGGAACCGACGCCAGCGCCGCAGTAGCCTCGACGGTGACGGTCCCGTCGGCCGCGAGCATCCCCGATCGGAACGTGAGCGAGGACACGTGTCCTTCTCCCACCGCCCGCAGGCTGAGAATGATGCGCCGCGCACCCAGTGGCACCGCGGATTGATCTGGATGCGTGATGATGCTCGGATTGAACAGAGCCACGGCTTCGAAAGAGTATTCGTGCAGGAAACAGCCGCCAATCAACAGACGTTGCACCTGGGTCAAGGGGAAGCGCACCGAATGGACGACTTCCATGGCATCGGCGCGCGCCTCGAACGACGCCAGTAGCCCTCGATGCCGCCCCCCGAAGTTCTCCAAGACCTCTTCGAGCTCTCGATTGGCAGCGTCTGGATCGAGCGCCAGCACGCGATCAATAATGTGCGCCACCCGCTTCGTGTCCGTTGGAGTGATGTCTCTAGGCTCGGTGTTTGGCTTGAAGGGGCGCATCACCACTCGCTTCGGATCTGGACGCAGCGTCAGGCTCTGACGGTGCACCAGCGCGCTGGGCAGGAGCGTATTAGGATTTCTCATGACGTTCACGCGTGGCCGTTGGCGGTCAGATGCGCCGTTGCTTTTGCATGAGACATCCTGCAGCGGTCGAGCTGGCGCATCTCGGTGAGACCGAGCAGAAGCGAGACAACCGATTCGGCACCCTGATTCTCGTTGGGCCGGTCCGGATGCAGGCCGTCGCGGCAACTGCCCGGCTCGAGGTCCACCAGCGGCAAGCAGAGGTCGTTGCTGCCAAAGAACCAGGCCACCGCCCGCTCCGCGTGG
>JBMFWZ010000192.1:0-3952 GCA_049964755.1 Steroidobacteraceae bacterium
CTGCTGATGCCGAGGGCCGACTCGAAGATCTTCTCAGTGACCATTGCGACCTATCCGTTTGCTGTGAACCGAAATCCTACCGCAGCAAAGGACGCATCGTGCCACCTCGACGGGGTTGCCCTCGTGGGTCCACAGGCGCTCGCTGCGCTCGCCCGACCGCTTGGCCGGGCTGCCTGCAGGCGCCCGGCCGTCGGTCGGCTGCGGCACTGTGGACTACGAGGGCAACCGTGCCACTTCAGGCCGCATTACCCACTTGGAATTTGATAGAGCCGCAACTCCATACCTACGGTGTGAACACATCACCCTGGCTTCCGCTACACGTAACTGCTTGATAGCATTACTACCGCGTGCCGCTGAAAAGAGCCGCACCCAAACGAATTGGAGATATACGCTTCCGAGAGTCGGATGCTTCGACAGCAGAATGAAGCTCGAATGATGGCGGCAGGCGGCCGTGTCGCACCGCCCATCACGCGAGCATAAAAGGGGCGAGATCCTCGGCAGCCAACGATTTCATCGCCAGGACGGTCAGACCAGGTTCTTGCAAGCGGAGTTTCTCCGAGCCGTCAGAGAACATTTTCTCCGGACGCCGAGCCTTCATTTCATTGATTCGCGGAGGACCACTACGCGACGTGCCGTCGAGTAGTGGCCTCCCAGCCCCTGCAGGCGAGACCGATGTAAGCCGGGATGGGCTTGGCACCCGTGCTGTAATAGATGATGGTTCGCCGCGTCAAGTGCAGCGCGCGGGCGGCGGCGGAGAGAGACAAGTCATGCCGTTTCATCCAGGCGTTGAAATCCGCTGTGGGAAACGCATCGCCGGACTGCTCCTTCGACAGCCTGTAGAGGGCCTGCGCGGGGATCCCGATATCGGCCGCCGGCCACTCGACGCCATGGCCCCATTCCTCCGCCTGCACGGTCCGGAAGAACACCGGGTCTCGAAGCCGCTCGTGGCCTGGCGCCTGGAAATACTCGCCGACGTCGACCTCGCTCTGCTTGCCGCTTTCCCAGGTGACACGGAGTCTCGCCGGCGGTATGGGCTCGACTTGCGTGATCTTGAGTTTCACAGTGGCTTCTCCGGATTGAGACGGCACCATTCAGCCATGAGCTCGGCGCGATGTTCGGTGGCCCACGCGCGCGCTTCCTCGAGAGCTCTTGCATCCACCGACCCGCTCAGCACCGTCAGGGTATCGATAGCGACCACCGCCGCGGCATCCGGCGTCCACACGTGAAAATGAGGTATGCCGTGCTCTCGCCCGAACACCTGAATCTTCCAGTTCCGGGCGCGATGCAGCGTGGTCATTGGCCTACAGAATAGTGAATAATATTCACTATGTCAACCTCACCGAGCAGGACGGAGTACTTGAAAAACGGCGGCAAGCTCGAGATCGCGCAGGCCATGGCGGCTCACGAGAGCGCATGCACCACCGGGCTCTACGACCGGCGGGACGATCAGGTCAGCCTCGATGAGGTTGAGCGCATCGTGATCTGAGCGCTCGAAAATATATCAATACTGGAGGGGAGGAGTGTGCTTGCGCCGTGACCACAGCTGCACTCACAATCTACGCACTAGGAGCAATGTGCGTTGTGGACGTTGAGCCCTTCGTGCCGAAGAAACCAGCCGCCGTCCCAGCGCCGCTACCTCCTGCTCCGTCGCGCCATTCCCCGCTCGGTGCGGATGCGATCCTAGGGCACACGACCACGATGAAAGAATGATCTGGATCGCCTCCATCTGCGTCTCCGTCGCTGCGCTCGTGGTCTCCGCGGTGACGGCTTGGTTGACGTTGCTTCGCCGCGGCACGGTTCGCATGACCAGGCCTGCCGTGGTGTATTTCGGACCCGATGGCGCTCCACGCAAGGAAGAGTCGTCCAAACCCAAAATCTTTCTGCGCTCGCTGATCTACAGCACTGGCAAGCGGGGGCACATCATCGAAAGCATGTTCGCGACGTTGCGTCGCGGCGAGACGCGCCAGACATTCAATATCTGGGTATACGGCGAGGACAAGCTGGCCCGCGGCAGTGGAATCTATGTTGGCGAGACAGGTGTGGTCTGCAATCATCACTTCGTGCTGCCGGGAGATGGGACCCGCTTTGAGTTTTTAGCCGGCGACTATCGGCTCGATGTGTACGCGGCACTGGTCGGGCATTCGGCGTCGCTGCACTTGTGCTCAGTATCTTTGAACATCAGCGAGCAGGCAGCGCAGCAGCTGAAGGACCCGGAGTGCGGCATTTACTTCGACTGGGGGCCAGAATCGCAGCGGTATCAGCCTCATGTCCGCAAGAAAGCCGCCACTGACGAACATCTGATGCGGCGGCTCCTGGGTGCCATCGGTGAGACCAGCATTGAGGGGCAAGAAAGATAAGCCTCATGCCGAGGTCTCGACGCGTTGAACCGTTCTGGCTCGTGCTGTACGACGATGACCGGAAGATCTTCACCGTTGCCGGTCCGATGACTGATGACACGCCATGGATCGATCGGATCAGTAACACACAGGCTCAAAGGCGGCAAATTGGCTGTAGTAATCTTGGTGCTCGATCGGACGAGCAGGCGATCGCTGAGGCGCAACAGTTCTTGGGCCATCGCTATCGCCACGTGCGCGTGAATGAGATCTTCGTCTGAGCGTGTGAGCGGGACCGCATATTCTCGAGAGATCGACCATGAGCGATGTCATCCAGTTCTCTTGCCCTCAATGTCACGATGAGACGTTCAAAGTCGGCATTGAGGTCAAGCGCCTCGAGGACTTTGATGGTGCGGTCTGTACCGGCTGCGGTAGAACGATCGGCGAAAAAGACATCAAGAATCGCGCCGCTGAGATTGCCCGAAAGCTCAGCGTCGATGCTCTGAAACGATATCCACCACAAACACGGGAGAGACTGGTATGCCTCCGCACGTCACGTTCAAAGATATGTACGACTGCCTAGTGGCCCATGGTCCAGCGACGGTAGTATCGAGTAATGGCACTCGATATGTGGTGACTGCCCAACTTACGACGAAAGGCAAGAACGAAGGGGTTGAGACTATTATCGGCCAGCTTCCAAGTGGCAAGCCAAACGACGCCGTGCGGATTCATGCAGACTGTTGGGGCGAGGAAACGACCTGTGCGGGGGCCCGGGCCGGTGGATTGCTGAACGGCACGCCGTCGCTTTATGACTGGTACGCCGAGCACTGTGGATAAGGTGTAGCGGGAGCGCTCACATGCTCTCGATCAGCTCTCGGGGTGCCGCGACGACAGACATCCTCGCGTATCTGGAGGACGCGACGATGGCACCGCAAAACGCCGGCGGTCCCTGGGCGCCGCCGGCGCGCTGAGCAACTTTTGCGGGTAGCCGGATCAGTCGGACCCGTGCCGCCGCTTCAAAAGCCGCGTTACGGTATCGACGTCGCGCTTCGGAAGGCCTCGTTCGGCGACCCGCGCCAAGACTTCGGCCTGCGGCACGTGCTCGAGCTCGGTTGCCTCGATGACGAGCCGTCCGGCATCCACCCGCACCGTCACCGGGGTACCGACGGCAAACCCGGCTCGCTTGAGCCAGGCACCCTGGAGCCGCAGCATCGGGACTGGTGCCGAGCGCCCATCCGGCTCGCGGATGCTCCGCGGCCCGTAGCCCACTGTGTATCGACGAACTTGGCGATCATGCGTGAATATCTGCGTGGAATCAGAAGAACTGGACGACTGCGCCGTTACCGATACCGGCATAGACTGGGTGTGAGCCATGGTCTGCTACCTCGCATAGTGACTGTGGCCAGGCGCCGGACGGTGTTGACGCACCGTCTGGCGCCGCTTGAGTGGCCTGGGGCGGGATTGCCCGAGTCAAAAGCCCCACGCCGCAGCGCAGCCGTCAAGGCCGCCGCGGTCTTCCGCGGCGCTCGTGAGCGCGGGTCCTCCCGCGCGAAGCCTTGACGGCGAGAACGGCGTGGGACAATGGGACGAGAGGCAAGCCCGCCTCCCCTCTGCGTGTC
>JBMFWZ010000193.1:0-3949 GCA_049964755.1 Steroidobacteraceae bacterium
GCCGTGTAGCCAGGGCGCCCACAGCTCGTGGTCTCGCAACCCGATGATCCGACGGGAAATTACGCTCGCGCTAAAGGGGAACTTCAGACTAAGGCGCCTCTGCCAACTTCGGTATCGGCCCCAATCGATAACGCATTCCAGCGCGCGCCGAAGCGGCAGACGTCCAGGCTCGGGCCCAGGCGGTTGCGCTGATGCGCCGCCGCGGCGCTTCTGTGGACCCGCTCGCCCCCCTTGCCGCGGTCAACATCCGAAGCAACCGTAGGGAACAGTGCGTATAGCGGCAGCTCGAGCACTCTGTAAAACTTCGTAGCACTGGACCGTTCGTGGGTGTCCTGATTTTGGTTCCAACGAAGCGACAGGTGCGAATCCGAACGTACGGATTCTGACGTCGGACTGCGGGAGCATCTCGTTTGTGCACAGCGAATTAGTGTGGATGGACGCCAAGCCTCGCGACATCGTCTGCGCCCTAGCCGAATCCTTCGCACGCGGCTCGCATCCGAACAGCCTCAGCCTGCGCCAATGACATCGGTCGCGTACAGGGCAATGCCTCCAGCCGCACGCTCTTGCGCCGGAACTTCATTGCCATGAGTGACATCAGAACGTTCGCCCTGCGTGCATCCGCGCGTAGGCGGATCGGTGAAGAGGCCCGAATCGGGCCCCGGTCGCCCATCATGGCCGCCACGCTCGCCATCCTCACGCTGCTGGGAGGGTGCGCGGTCGGACCCCGCTACGTTCGACCGGCCGCACCCACGGTGCTCGCCTACACCCCTGTCGGATCGGCACCGAATCTTGCGTCCATCCACGGGGGCGCCTCTCAGCATCTTGCGATCGGCGAGCGGATCCCTGCCCAGTGGTGGCAACTGTTTCACTCGACTGAGCTTGACGGCGTGGTTCGTCAAGCGCTTGCCCGCAATCCCACACTCCATGCCGCCCAAGACACGCTTGCGGCGGCCGACGAGGTGGTCCTCGAAGCGCGCGGCGGCTATGACCCTCAGGTGGACTTGGGGGCTTCCGCGCAACGGCAGAAGGGTCCGGCGTTCGCACTCGGCCTGCTGCCCTCCAAACAAGGTTTGCCGGAATTCAATCTGTACTCACTCGGGCCGACCGTGAGCTATTCCCTCGATGTTTTCGGGATCACCCACCGCCAGGTCGAGGAACGTCAAGCGCAGGCCGATACCCAGGATGACCAGCTCGCTGCGGCGTACCTGACGATTACGGGCACTGTGGTCACCCAGGCACTCACCCTGGCCTCGTTACATCTGCAGATCGCGGCGGTTCACGACATCATTAATGATGACGCACACGATGTTTCCCTAGTTAAGCTAAAGGTGGCGGGCGGTCTGGCGCCGCGGAGCGATGTGTTGACGGCTGAGACGCAGCTCGCCACCGATCGTACGCTGCTGCCGCCACTCGATCAGCAGCGCGCCATCGCCGAAGATGCGCTCGCGGTGCTGCTCGGCAGTCCCCCTGGGGCGTGGACGCCGCCCACCTTCTCGCTCTCGGACTTCACACTGCCGAGCGAGCTCCCGCTCAGCCTGCCGTCCGCCTTGGTTCGTCAGCGTCCGGACATCCTTGCGGCGCAGGCGCAGGTTCACGCCCGAAGCGCCGCCATTGGCGTTGCGACCGCGCAGATGTATCCGAACATCGTGCTGTCCGGGTCGATCGCGACGGCCGCCTTGAGCGCCGGCTCGCTGTTCGGGTCCTCGAGCGCGGTGTGGAGCGCCGCCGCAGGACTCACCGCGCCGATCTTTCACGGCGGAGCGCTTGCCGCACATAGACGCGAAGCCATCGCAAACTACCGTGCGGCGCTCGCAACCTACCGCCAGACGGTTCTCTCGGCATTCGGTCAGGTCGCCGACACATTACGGGCCTTGGGCCACGACGCCGCGCTCGCGGATGCCGAGGATCAGGCCCTGGGGGTTGCGCAAGCGTCGCTGCACATGCAGCGGGCAAGTTATGCCGCCGGACGCAGTGATCTTCTGCAATTACTCGATGCCGAACGCAGCGTTGCCCAGGCTCGGCTCGCAGAGGCCAGGGCCACAGCGCAACGGTACATCGACAGCGCTCAGTTGCTCGTTGCGCTAGGCGGCGGATGGTGGCAGAACCACGAGATCTGCGCGCGCTGCGGCTCGGCAGTACCCCTGCCACACCACAGCGCGTCTCTGCTGCCGGTCACTGACCGCCGCACCGGATCCACTCGTGCCGGCAGCCCCAATGGAGATCCTGAATGAAGTTCAAGCCTCGACGTGCCGCATCGGTCCTGATCGGTGCCGGTGTCGTTGTCGCAGCGGGCCTGCTCTATATCCTACTGCACCACTCCACCGTACCAGGCGTGCTCACCCTGTACGGCGATGTGGACATCCGCCAATCGCAGCCCGCGTTCTACGATACAGGCCCGGTGACGCAGTTGCTGGTGTCCGAAGGGGCGCGGGTCACCCAAGGGGAGTTGATTGCCCGCATCGATGACTCGCGGTATGCGGCGGCGCTGGCGCAAGCGCAGCAGAAGGCTGCCGATCTGAAGGCGGCGTTGACCCGATTGCTGCACGGCTCGAGGCCGGATGAGATCGCACGCGACAAGGCAACGATGGCAGGCCTCAAAGCCCTGTATGAGAACGCACGGATTGCGTATGCGCGTACCGTGAATTTGTTGCCCCACGGGGTGGTATCGACCCAGAACCGAGATGACGCACAGGCGGCGCTGCGGGCCGCACGTGAAAACTATGAAGCGGCTCGCCGTACCTATGTGCTCGCAGTCAAGGGGCCGCGCCGTGAGGATATTGTCTCCGCACGGCACGCCTACCAAGCGGCGGTGGCCGCGGTCGCGTTCGCTCATCAGGAGTATCTCGACACGAGACTCTATGCGCCGGTCGACGGGGTCATCGAGGATCGCATCCTCGAGCCTGGCGACATGGCCTCGCCGAGCACCCCGGTCTACACCATCGCACTGACCCACCCCCTCTGGGTCCGCGCCTATGTATCGGAGGCCGACCTCGGTCGGATCCGGCTCGGTATGCCAGCCTCCGTCAGTACCGACAGCTATCCAGGGCGGCGCTATCACGGCTGGATCGGCTACCTGTCGCCCACCTCGGAGTTCACGCCGAAGAATATCGAGACCGCACAGCTGCGCACCGCGCTGGTGTATCAGATGCGCGTGTATGTGTGCGATTCACGCGGAGAGCTGCGACTCGGCATGCCGGCGACGGTGCAGATCAATCTGAGCGCGAAGGTGACGAACGCGAACCCTGGCTGCGGCCCGAGCCATGCCGAGCGCCCCTGAGCCCCTCGCCGCCGTCCGGCTGGAAAACGTGCGCCGGACATTCCGATCCGGCAAGCGTGTAGTGACGGCGCTCGATGGCATCACCGCCACGGCGACCGAAGGGGCCGTCACCGGGCTGATCGGCCCGGACGCGGCGGGCAAGACCACCCTCATGCGCCTGATCGCCGGACTGCTGAGAGCCGATGCCGGCCGAATTGAAGTGCTGGGTATCGATGTCGCACGCAACCCGCTCGCCGTGCAGGCGCAACTCGGCTACATGCCACAGCATTTCGGCCTCTACGAAGATCTGACTGTCGAGGAGAATCTCAACCTGTACGCGGATCTGCAGGGCGTGCCCCCGCAGGCGCGTAAGGCGCGGTACTCCGATCTACTGCACATGACGGGGCTCGGCCCCTTCACCGCACGCATGGCAGGCCGCCTGTCCGGCGGAATGAAGCAAAAGCTCGGCCTCGCCTGCACGCTCGTGCAGCCCCCGCGACTGCTGTTGCTCGATGAGCCGACGGTCGGCGTCGACCCGGTCTCGCGCCGCGAGCTCTGGGACATCATCGGCCACCTGACCCGTGAGTCGCATACCACGGTCCTCTTCAGCACCGCGTACCTCGATGAGGCCGAGCGCTGCGATGCGGTGCTGCTGGTACACGAAGGACGGCTTCTCGGCAGTGGAGCGCCCGG
>JBMFWZ010000194.1:0-3947 GCA_049964755.1 Steroidobacteraceae bacterium
CTGCGAATGACCTTTGACGACCGATTCCGGTGCGTGGAGCACGACGTCCGGAAAATCGTACAGCGGTACGCGATGGGGTTTCATCATAACTCGCTCAGTATAACGGGATGAAGCCAGCGATCGAACCACCGATCACCCTCTCGACTCGTGGCAGGCCCCAAGGGCATCCCATCGCAACAGGGCGAAGGCGGCTCCCGAAAGTCCTTTGATCCATTAGGTTTTGCGACGTGTCACGGCACTTCTCTCCAGCGCGGCCATGCCGCACAAACCGATGTGCAGACCATCGCTTGGCGGCGCGTCCGTGCCGCGGCCTTTTATCTTGCTGCCGGATATCTTTGCCGAACTTCATGGTCCAGCTCCTGTGTTCCATCGGCAGCGGGCTCATCGTGTTGGAGAATCCTAGGGTCGTCGACTCACAAACAGCGTGACGCGCTGTTTGGGGGAGAGGCGCACAAACTGTCCGTCATGGCGCTGAATATCGAGCTGGCGGCGGGACGCAATGGGCGTTGAGAACGGCAGCGATCCCGCGTTCCACCACCGGCCCGATGTGCCGAACGTATGCGAGCAGAATGCCCGCCACGGCCCGCTGCGGCGGCCCGATCCCGTCAAAAGCGAGGCACTCGGATCAATTGGTCCGGCGTAATGGCAATCGTGAGGCCCAAGGCCGCTACGGGGAAGAGTCTCTCCAGCTGGGTGGCGGACTGGCGCGCAATCCGACGCGCATCAACTGTGCACGTAGCACGTCCTGCTCACTCGGGTATCGCGCTGCCAAGCGGACCCCTTGCGCCCAGAACTGGCCATCGAATAGCGCGAGAAGCGACTGCAGCCGATGGCCAGGTGGCAAGATCAACCATTGCGCCTGCTCCTGCATGTACACCAGACGGCGGTGCAAGGCTGCGGCGTAGCGGTGCTCGGCCGTGCCGGCGGGCCACAGTCGCATCGCAATCTCGCTGCCGCTCACGCTGGCCAGGAAGGTGTCGCCATGCTCGAACGCGGTACTGGCGTTGCGGCAGAGATTCAAGCGTGGCGCCGTCAGCTGTTGGGTATTCCAATTGCACGCGGCAGTCAATGCAATCATCGCATCGAGCGGTAAACCGTAACCACGGATACGGTAGATCTCGGAGCTGATCTCTTTAAAACTCATCCCACCGACCTGATGCAACGACTCACCGAGGCGCGCGACAAGAGGATTGCCGTACGTATCGACACGGGTCGTGCGCCCGATGGCGGTCAACGCCGCGTTGATGCCTGCCGGATCCTTCGCCTTCGCCGCCGCGGCCAGAGCATCAAGCCACGCTGCACCATTATCCGGATCCAGAGTCCGCAGTCGATCGTCCAGTGCCGCGACGTCACAGTGCGCGATCCACTGCTGACAGAAGCTCTTCTGCAACATCAGCAAGTCCGGTCGACGGGGCGCTTCGGCGACCGCGCGCGCGAGCCACCTCAACCGGCGGGCGGCATCCAGCCGAGCCTTCGCCGACAGCACGAGTTTGCCGTGCACGAACCGCTCGTTGGCCACCCACGGCCATCCGAGGACCGCCGCTGCCGCGAGCGCATCGGGCTGTCCGCTGGCGAGCAAGCGCCGAGTGGCGCGCGCGTCCAGGTCTTTCTCTTCCATCCTCTGCGCCGCGAAGTGATGTGCTTGATTGCGCGCCCCGAGCGCAGCGTCGATCGGCGGCGCCGGAAATGTCGCGGCAGCCAGCGCTGCCGCAGCCGTGAACACGTACAGCGGCGCGGCGGCCCAGCGCCACCAGAGTCGTGATGGGGTCACGAGAATCCGAATCCGCCGAGCCAGTTGTGAACGGCGCTCGAACAGACCGATGGCCGGCCGCGGCGCGGGCGGCGTGCGTGTCGCGATCGCCAGCAATTCCGCGCCATAGGCGACCGGCTGCAAGCCGCGCCGCACGACGCGGGCGTCGCAATCCACCTCGATTGCCAGCCTGAGCCGCCGCCACAGCCACCGCAGAGGCAGGTTCCAGGGCAGAAGCGTGACGAGCAACAGGCCCGCCAGGAGCCAGCGCCCGTCATGCGCCCGCAAGTGCTCGCTCTCGTGTGACAGCACCGCGGAGCGCCTCTCCGCGGCTTCCTCCAGCAGCCACCGTGGCACGATGATTCGCGGGTGCAGAATTCCAAGCACCGCGGGACCTAGGTCGTCCGATACCGTCACCGCGACGCCTTCGAGCGCGGTCACCGGCCATCGACGAGATCTATTCCGCAATGTGGCGCTCGCCATGATCAGCCGCGCGATCGATGCGACCGATAGCATGCCCCAGCCAGCGAGAAATCCCAGCAGCACGCGTTCGTACACCGCTGGGGTCCAGAAGCGATGCGTTGGGGGCGAGGAGTGGGAGGCAGGTCGCATCCGCGCTTGCCGTGCCGATGCCGCTTCCGCCGGGACCGCGGGACGGTGCGCGCGGCTCGGCGCGGCGCGCGCTGCGCCTGTAGCAGCCCCGGACACCCTCAATTGCACAGGCGACCATCCCGGCAGCGCGCCGGGAAGACGCCACACCGGCACCGCGATCGAGAGCATCATTGCGGCAAGCCAGATCCCGCGCCGCGGCCAGCAAAAACTGGCCGCAATGCGCTCGGCGAGCCAGGCCGCGACGCTCAGTAGCGCGCTGACGACCAGCAGGTAGAGCGCCGCGCCGATCATCGACGCGTTCGCTGGCGCTCATCAAGCAGCGCACGCAACCGCAGGATCTGGGCGTCGTTCAGCCGTTCGTTTTCCACCAGATGAACGAGCAGGCGCTCCGTCGACCCGCGAAAGAATTTCGCCGCGACCGCCGCGAGCGCGCGCTGACGCGCAAGCTTGCGCGGTACGCGTGCCGCATAACGATGGGCACGCCCCTCCTTCGTTCGCGTCACGGCTCTCTTGGCCTCTAGCGTGCGTAGCATGCTGAGCACCGTCGTATAAGCGAGCGCCTCACCGAGGCGCGCGTGCACTTCGGCGACGGTCGACGGTCCATGCTCCCATAGCACGTCCATCAAATCCGTTTCGCGGCCGGTCAACCCCGCTAACACGTTGGATCGCCTCAACTACTATTGTTATAGTAGTTAAGCATTGGAGTCGCCTGGCTGTCAAGCGCGCCCCTCAACCTGAAGTTGGTTGTCGGCTACCTCGCGGCCCGAAGACGATTCGCGGCAGGTGCGGTTAGGCCACGGACTCCAAGTTGGCACGCCGGGTAATCCCGGCGCATGGCTGCCCGGAAACGAACTCAGTGCATCGCCCGCCCACGGATCGGCCACCATCGGTTTGCTCACGGCTGCACCAGCCGGGATGCGAAATGGTGACGAAGGTCATGCCAGCGGAATTTGGTGATCTTCGCCCGCTCGAGGAGGGCAGCCCAGGCGATCTTGAAGCCGGTGGAGATCGGGAACACCCGCTCGCCATCCCGTGCCTGTTCTTTCCACTGCTTGAGCACCTCGAGCGCCTCAGCATTCAATAGTATGTTCCGCGTCTGCTGGTTCTTTGCCGTCGATCCCTCGATGGTGAGCTGCTTGCCCTTCGGGTCGATCGCCGGCCAACGGAGCGCCTGGAGCTCGCGCCGCCGTGCGCGACGGCAAAGACCCGGCGCGGGGGTATCGAGCGGCCCATGGGGGTATGGGCCGCCGTCTGGGCGGACCAGCAAGCCTGGGCACCCTCGACCGAGAAGCGCGAGCGTTACGTGCTGGCGCAGTGGACTCCGCAGCTCGGGGACATTCCGGCTCGCGCACTGACCCCTGCCGATATCCGCCCGGTGGTGCTCGGCATCGAGCGCAACGTGGCCGCCGACCTGGTCGACGTGCTGGCCCCGGCGCACCGCGAGAAATACGCCGCCGTGATCAAGCCCGCCGAGATCGCCGAGCCGATGCGGGTGTTGGCGGGGGCGAGGAACCGCGTGATTCTGGGGGTGAGAGGCGCTTTTCCTAGGCGTCGGCAAGGAACCGGCGGTGACACCGGCGCCTAC
>JBMFWZ010000195.1:0-3816 GCA_049964755.1 Steroidobacteraceae bacterium
GCTCAAGCCCCGAGGCGCTTCCTCAACCTCGTCATCGAGCACATCCTGCGCCTCCCGGGTGGCGGCCGCACGGGGCGCCATGCGCCAGGTTCGAAGTACTGCAACGGAGGCTAGAAGCCCGGTGCCGATCAAAAGCGAGGGCGGATACCGGAAGCTGCGGATTCCCAATGTTAAGGGCAGGAGTCCAGCAGAGATAGCCGGTGCGATAGGTGACCTCAGGACCGTGATCGCCAGCACCGAGCAGCCCACGTCGAGCGAGACCGACAGCAGTCCATAGGGCAGATCGCGCGCAATGAGCGTGCCGACCACCGCCGTCAAAAGCGGCGTGACCATCAGCATCACGGGCGCCCGGGCCCAAGTCCCTTCCGGGCGCTTGAAAATGTCGTGCCCGAGCGCCCCAAGCTCCGGAAACAGAATGTAGTAAAGACCGCTCGAGCGGGCAATCAGCGCGATCAGCCCAATGTAGACCGCGGTACCGGATTCCTCCACCCATGCTCTGGGCGCGTGAAGCGCACCCTTCTCACTCTGCATCATTCAGGCAGCATGGCGAGGAGCGGCGCATATCCCCGCTCCGCCAGCCGCTTTGCGGCGAGGGGTACGTAAGTCGGGTCGAGCTCGATCCCCAGACCTTCTACGAGTCTGTTCATGAAACAAAAGAGCGCGGTAACCGCGGCCGTGTAATAGACGGTATCCTCGCTCCAGCCGGCATTCAGAATCGCCTCCACATCCCGTCGGCGAATCGCCGCAACGTCACCCGTCAGTTTGCGCGCGAATGCCAAAACCGGACGCATCTTGTCCGGCACCGGCGCATCGTCGAAATTCTCGATGAGGCGCTCGACCGTCCCAGCGGGTGTGCCGAGCAATTCCACTGTGGCGGTATGCACACCCCGACAATAGCGACATCCATTCAGGCTCGAGACGTACGCCGCGATCAGCTCGCGCTCGGCGGCACTGAGCGGGCCCGGCCCGCGCATCAGCGCCTCATGAAACTCAATCAGAGGTCGGCTGGTTTCGGGAAATGACTTGAAGACCTCGAGCAGGCTGGCCTGTTCAGGTAGGGAGGGAAGAAACGGCATAGACATCTCCACCGACACACGTGCCGTTCAGAGGACCGGAGGCAACGCCGCATTATTGCGTCGCCGACCGCCCAGGAAGTGGCAGCATCGGCGGCGCTACCCCGCGATTCTTCGCAGCGCCTGATGCGGGACAGCGGCATCGCAGCGAGTGCTCGGTAATCCTGACGCACCTCGAGCATCTGCTCGTGGACTGCCCATGATTGAGAACTGCCTAAGTGAGTGACACTTTTTCCGCTTCTTGCGGTCCAAGTGCCCGGAATGGTTACATTCTGGGTACCGATAGGGCACTCACAGAAGCGCAAGGAGCTGGAGCGACGCCGACGGCACGGGGCGAGGCAGCTGGCTGCGGGGCGGCCGCAAGCGGAGGTTGCACGACGGGTGGGCGTATCGCGCCAGTGGGTGATGCGCTGGGAGAGGCTGCGCCAGCAGGGAGGACTGCAGGCGCTGCGTCGCGCCGAACATTTCGGACGCCCGGAACGGCTGTCCGAATCGCAGCGGGAGGAACTGGTGCGATTGCTGAAGGCAGGGTCGCTGGCCGCCGGGTTCGCGACGGAGCTGTGGACGTTGCCGCGGATTGCGCGGCTGATCGAGGAGAGGTTCTCGGTCTCGATGGTCCCCTCCTCGGTGCGGCGGCTGCTCGGACGGCTGGGCTGGAGCGTGCAGCGACCGAGCGGCCAGGCGCGCGAGCGCAATGAGCGGGCGATTCGCACCTGGAAAGCCAAGAGGTGGCCGGCGCTAAAAAATCGCTGCGCGACAAGGCCGACTCGTTCGAGGCAGCCTTATACCTTGACCTGATGCAGATGCTGGAGAAAGGTTGAGCTGCGTTCCGCTGCACGCACTGCGGCCTCCCCATCCCTTACGATCAGACCTGCCGCGCCAACAGACAGCGCGCCAGGTCACGAAAGGGCGAGCCGATTTATCATCTCGAATGCTTCACCGAGGTCGGCCGGCACCGCAAGCGAAACTACTGGCGGCAACGCGTGAAGTCGCCGCAGGTTCCGCGAGCAGCAGCGCGCCCGGGTACGCGAATACCGAAGGCTACCGTGAACTGTTCTACAATCTGTCGGGAAAATTATGCTAGCAAGAGACCGTGTGGACGGTAGCAGCATCACCGAAGTGACACGGCGCGCGATCATGGACTATCTTTCGGTGTGGCGCCACCGGTCCGGTGCGCTTACGGAGGACGATTTCCTGGGTCGGCTGTATGACCTGAATCGCATGCCATCCACCGACTACCGGCGAGAATACGACACGGCTGCGAAGGATATCTGGCAGCACCGTGTGCGGAATTCCGACTGGTCGGACGACTGGGTCTTCACGGACAGCCGTTTCGACTTCCTACACGGCCCGGACGAGCCCTTCCTGAAGTTTCTCGCTGAAACCGTCCATCCCATCGTCAGACCTGATACGGCGGACGCAGAAACAATGGTTGCGGAGTACAACACGACGCTCAGCGTTGATGACTGGGAGATCTATCTTACCCGAAGAATTTCCAATAAGCCGGTGTTCGGCTACCTCTCCACCCCTCACCTTCAAGAGGCGAATCGCGTAGCCGAGCGCCTCACCGGACCCTATATCGCCCAACAGGTCCGCCGGTTGCGGGCAGCCGCGGACGCGGACCCCGAACTCGCCATCGGCACGGCGAAGGAGTTTCTGGAAAGCATCTGCAAGACCATCCTGACCGAGCGAGGCACGCCACCTTCCAAGAGCGAGGACCTGCCCGGGCTCGTGCGCTCGACCGTCAAGACCCTTCCCATTGTGCCATCGCAGCTTGCGGTACGCGCAGGCGGAGAAGACCATTACCGTATTACTCAATAACCTGGGCTCGATGAGCCACCAATTTGCGGAGCTTCGCAATCAGTTTGGAACGGGCCACGGCCGCTCGACCGTTCACGTGGGGCTGGCCGCCCGACACGCGAAACTCGCGATTGGAGCGGCGGCAACCCTGGCGGTCTTTTTGTACGAGCGTCATGAAGCAGAGAATCACGGGTCGTAAGTGCAACCAGATTGACGAGTCAGCGACGCCATCTCGAGAGCCTACGCAATCAACGATTCGGCCCCTCTCGAGCGCGCGGGATATGCCTGCGTTCAATGAGCTTCCCAGCGAGCCATTCCCGCTCGGTCAAGGGGGCCTGCATCTGGTCGACAAATCTTCGTACTTGGGCCGCCAGTTCCGGTTGGCGATCACGAACTAGGATCTCACTAACAGTCCACCATGCACGCCTGACGGCCTCGTGTGTCTCGATGAGTTTCCGCTTGCCAGGCTCGACCTGTACCCCGCCGTGGGAGAGGTCTCCGGCCACCGACTCGGCTCGTTCGTGCATGTGTTGGCGGGGACGTAAATCCGCGTAATTTTGGGGTTGAGAGGCGGATTTGGCACGAGCGACATCGGGATCGCCGACGAGGAGAGCGTCAGTGGGCGTGGGGGTAAGGCTTAGAACGGCGTGTCGTCGGTCGCAGGGCTTGGCGACGGCGGCGTGCAGGAGGACTCGAGCTGATGGACGCGATTGATGAGCAGTCCGCCGTAATGGCGCTCGAGGGCCTCGGTGAGCTGGTAGAGGAACTCGATGAGCTTCTCGGCGGCGTCACCGGACAGTTCCAGCGGCAGGCAGACGATCGGCAGGTCATTCGGTTCCATGGCTAACGGCTCGCGGCGCGGGGTTTCTTGGCCGTGGAGCGCGCGGCGGCCCGCTTTGCGGCACGCTCCTTGGCCTCCTTGAGCCTGTAGCTCTCGCCATCG
>JBMFWZ010000196.1:0-3778 GCA_049964755.1 Steroidobacteraceae bacterium
CGCTGATCGAAGCTTTGCTGAAGGAGGAAACGGGATGAATTCCAAAGAGGTGCCCACTCGCGCCCGAATCGAGGCGTATCTCGCAAGACTGCGCAGCGCTCTCGGTAGAATTCCCCCGCAAGAAGCGGACGACAACTTGCGCGAAATCCACGGCCACATCGTCGAGCGCGCCGAAGCGGCGCGCGGCGCGGAAGCCGACGCAATCGAGCGAATCCTCGAGGAAATGGGTCGACCCGAGGACATCGGATCGCTTTACCGGACGGAGGCTTTGGTCGCTCGGGCGCAGGCAACATTCTCGCCGTTCTTGATCGTTAGAGCGACGGTTCGTTGGGCCACGAAGACCGCTCTGGGATTCATCGCACTCATGCTCGGAATTATCGGCTACGGACTCGGGCTCGCGCTCATTGGATGCGCCGTCCTGAAGCCATTCTTCCCAAATTACATAGGCTTGTGGGTGAACCAACACGGCGCGCAACTGGCGACGTACCGCTTTCCGGGTCAAGGCCCCGACCTGCTGGGATGGTGGGTTATTCCAATCTACCTGGTGCTGGGCGCGATCGCCGTAGTCGGCACGACTTTGTCTCTGCGGTGGATGCTGCGCTTCGCTTCACAGTCGTCGCGACGGGCGACTGTCCCAGCGTGGCTCGCAGGAACGAGATTCCGCAGTTGAGGCCAGGGGCACTTCCCGAGCAGTACACTTCGAGCCGCGGACGAAGTCTGGATTGTAGGGTCTGTTCGGACCGCGTGCGGCCAGGCGCGGTCCTTCGACTACTGACGCAGGGACTTCAATGCCACCAACTAATCTGCCGCGAAATGTAAATCGCGCTCGATAGGAAGACCGAACCGGCTGCGGACCGCAGCGAACTCCGCGCCGTTCACGTAGCCGAACTCGGGGCACCCGAGGTCCGGATCGCAGAACCTGAAGGTGCGATCGAGATCACTCGGGGCGAGTTCGGTGAGGAGCCACATGGCACCGGCCTCGGGCGTGAAGAGTTTGAGCACCGGGCGCGGAACGATTTTCTCGCCGGCAACTGAATGTTCTCCGCTCGTGGTGAGCTCGCCGCGCTGTGCATCGCTCAAGAGTTTCATGGAAAAGCTCCTTTCCGTTGCGATTCTCGCCCGCGACACGGACCGCAACCGAAAGGAGCATGAGACAACGACCCGCTGCACTGTACGCGCAGCTCAGGGCGAAGGCTCTCCGCGACTCTCGCACGCTTCGTGACCTGGTGCGGGCGCGGGCCGTGATCCACGGGAGGGAGCCACACTTCACTTGTGGATGCCGGTGTTCACGGCGAGGCGACAGGGAGTTGACGTACGCCGCCCCATGATTTCTGCTATTCCTGCCAGAGCAAAGGTGCGCTCGCCGAGAAAGTCCCGGCGGCCACCCCCGGAAAGTCAGAATTTCTTATTTGCCACTTCCGAAATTCAGGGTAGGCGTACGGCGATGAGAAAGAGAACGGCAATGATCGGACGGAACACGTTCCGAATCGTCTCGATCAGGATCCGCCGCGAAGTCGGGAAGACAAGCGCCAACGCGATAAGCGCCAAGACGAGCCAGTGCTTGAACACGACAATTCCTCAAAGTGCCGGCGCCCTGCCACGACCACTACGCCGTTCAATGCGAACACGTTACAGCGTTACCGGGCATCGGTCAACGCCATATGCAAGGCACTGTTGTATCGAGTTTACGAGTCGGTCACCGCAACCACGACACCATGAAATGACGTCAATTGTACGCGTCCTTCACGGACGCGTTGACCTGCGGCGTCGGTTCCGTCCGGCAATTCACCCGAGCGTAGCGTTGTCGCAAATCTCGGTTGTGAGAGCGTTTTGAAACATCGGAAGTATCCGCACGACGACGATCACGGTTCCCCTTATCCTCTCGAACTCAGAACCGCCCGAATCACTTCCACTGCATCTGCACCGAGCGCATCCGCGTATTCGCAAAACTCGAGCACGTTGAGCTGCCGCTCCCCGGATTCGATCTTGCCAACGAAAGAATGGGCGCGATCGAGTTTCCGCGCGAGTTCACGTTGTGTGATGCCGGCGGCCTCTCGGGCCGATTTTAGTGCTGCAATCAGCGCCTTATGGCGTGCAGTGCGGAGATGCTTGCCCATTTCGTGCCCCCAAATCAGGAGCATCAAGGTAGCGCCCCTCCCGCTTGCTCCCATTCAGGGGACGCTGTAGACTGTCCCCTATATGGGAGCAACTGGTCCTATGACGCGTCTATGCACGGGTGGTTCATCGTGCGGACGTACTCCGCGCGCCGCTTACGCAGTCGCAGCGCTCGAGCGAGCAGAGGCGCGCCCGCTACGGCACGCCCTGCTGCCCGACAACGTCGGGCAGTCCTGGACTGCGGACAAAGAGACCAGATTGGTCGAGGCATCCAAGGCAGGACAGCCTGCCGAGGAGATCGAGCGACGGCACCGGCGCACGGTGCGGGCGGTCGAGGCACGGCTACAGCGAGTGGGAATGATCTCGGCTGAGGAGCGCACCACCCGCGAAGGATTCGCGGCGGGCGACTGACGGCGCGTGGACTAGGCAATGTCGGTGTCTATGGAATCGCACGCCCCGCCGCGACGGTCGGACCCCGGGCGGCGCCGTCCAGGACACCGTCCGGCTTGTCGCGATCGATTCTTACCGCCCTGGCACTCCCGGCTAATGAGGGTCTGTGCGAGAGCCGGCCGATCGCATGAGGATTCCGAAGATCTGGTGCAGGACGCATATGTCCGCTTCCTCGAGTATCGGCGCGACCACACGATCCACAATGAGGCGGGACTGCTGGCCACGATCGTGATGAATCTGGCCATCAACCAGTATCACCGCCAGAGACTGGTGCCCGTGGATCCGGATGTGCTCCCGGCGCTCGATCACGATCCCGTCTGGTGCGATGACACCCCGAGCGCCGACCGAATCTTTGCCGCGCAGGAGCGGCTCGCGCAGGTCACGAAGAGACTGAATCGGGTCAGTTGCCGCACCTGCCAGATCTTTCTTGCGCACCGTAGCGGCTACAGCTACCACGAGATCGCGCGAGAGTTCGGCATCTCTCATCGCACGATCCAGAAACACATTTCGCGGGCGACCGTTTTGCTCGGTCTCCGAACTCCTGTCTCACGATTCTGAAGCGACCGAGGATCCCGCGCCCGCGCCCGCGTCCACCTCCGAATGGCGATGCGGATCAGCCCCCGGCAGTGCAACTGCCGTCCTGTGTGCGGGAGCTCAAGCCAGTGGATAGGCGCTGTATGGTGTACGTCGTTGTTCCAAGAACCTTGCAACGCCGCGACGGCGATCGCGCGAGGGATTCGGGCCCGCGTTCACAAATCATCGCCGCCCATCGCGCACAGCCGACGACGTTTGATCCGACGGATTCACTGACGTCGGATGGTACCTCCGCATGACGGATGGATTGCCGCGCACATCATCCGTCGATGGGTATCCCCAGTGGGTCGCGGACAGACCCGAGGACGATTCCGCCATGCCTATCCTGCGCAGTGACCTCACGGGTAGGCGGCTTCAGGACAGATCCGGGTGCAGAGTGTCATTCGAGCCTTCTCGTTCCGGAAAACAGGGTTCCACCTGTGGCTGATATCCGAGGACGCGGATACGATCGCCGATTGACCGGTGACCGCGAATCGGAGGCAGAACGGCAATCCGCTCGAAACCACCGAAAGTGCCGAGCCGGCACCGCTCCTGGGCCAACGCCTCCAGCACGGCGCCTCGCCACCAGAGAACGCAGTGGCCGGGGTGCATGCCGTCCCCGCAAGCCGTCAACCGGCAC
>JBMFWZ010000197.1:0-3748 GCA_049964755.1 Steroidobacteraceae bacterium
GCATGGATTGCCTGCACGACGGCGGGGTGGCAGCGGCCCACGCTGTTCACGCCGACTCCCGCGGACAGATCGATGTACAGATTGCCGTCCGGGTCCTTGACGGTTACACCGAAGCCCTGATCAAAGACCAGCGGGAACTCCCCGCCGCCGCGCGCGAGGGACTCCCGGCGCGCCGAGCGCTCGAGGGCTTGACGGGCCAGCGGACCGGGCACTGCCTGGGTCTTCATCTGCGGCGCGTCCGGCCAGGACAGCTTCTCGAGCTCTGCTTCGGCGATCATGATTGCGGCTTCGTCAGGTTTGGATGGATGCCTTCTATCGTAACCGAGCCTCCGCGGCGAGGTCTTGCCCGGCCGCGCCAAGTGCTTGCTCGCCATTGCCAGCGTGGGAGGCACCGCAGGCTGTGCCCGATCGGGGGTGCTGTCAGCCGGCGCACGTGACTTTTTTGCCACGCTCGGCTTGACGGAAGTTAAAGACATGGTTCCCGTATCGTTCTCGGGCATCCCATCTTTGCTCTGGATTGCCCGCGTGAAGAGCGTTTGGCAGTGCCGGACAAGAAACGCGGTCAGTGAGCGAGTAATGTCCGCCACATGCCGCAACGGGCAACGATCATTTTCTGTGTTGACAGAGCAACGCGAGCGCGCCGCTGCGGGTCCAGTGCATCGCTCGACGCCCGCCACAGCACCCACCTCCTCGGCGAGCGACCACGGTCCGGGGAGGGACGTCCGCTCGCCGCTCACACGCAGCACCGCACAACGCCAGCCGCGCTCCCGCGCGACGGGCTTACACCGTTCATCTCCCGCAACCGAGGATTTCGCCCATGGCACTCACCCTGAAGTCCCGCTACAGGGCGCTGCGTATCATCGCAGCAGCACCGCCCGAGGTGGATGAGTCCTTATCGCAACGCTCCCGGGAGCCACGTTCATGATGCACAGAAATCTCCTCTCCTTGGCAGTGGCGGCAGCCATCGGGATCGCCGGCACCAGCGCCACGCATGCCGCCCAAGCCGGTGCCGGCGCCGGCGCCGCACCGCCGAGCGAGCTCGGGGAGATCGTCGTCACGGCGACCCGGGAGCGGACGACGGTGCAAACGACGCCGATCAGCATCACGGCGGTCACGGCGGCGCAGATAGCCGCGCAGGGTCTGGTCAACGTAGACAGTCTGGTGCACTCGGTGCCCGGCATTGCCGTACGCGACACCGGCGGACCCGGGGAGGAGGAATACGAGGTGCGGGGTCTGAACTCCCAGGGGGGCAGCTCCTCGATGGTGGGCATGTACTTCGGGGAGATACCGCTGTCGACGGCGATGGGGTCGCAGCTCGGCAAGAACCTGATGAACCTCGGGCTGTACGACGTGCGGCGTGTGGAGGTGCTGCGCGGGCCGCAGGGGACGCTGTACGGGTCGAGCTCCATGGGCGGGACGATCCGCGTGCTTCCGGCCCGCCCGCAGCTCAAGACCTTTGCCGGCAGTACCGAGGAGGTTCTCTCCGGCACGGCCTCCGGCGGGGGCCTCAACCACCAGGAGAATGCCATGGTGAACGTGCCGCTCGGGCATACCGCGGCGGTGCGCATTGTGGGCTCGTTCACGGACGACAGCGGCTGGATCGGGCGCCGGGTGATCCAGGACGGGGCGGTGGCGGTGGACTCCGGCACCTTTCCGGCTCTGAGCCGGCCGAGCAACTTTTATACCGCGCCGCTGCAGGAGAACCTGCAGGGGGTGAATACGACGCATATCGACTCGACCCGCGTGGAGTTTCTATGGAAGCCGCTGAAGAATCTCACGATCGAGCCGATCGCGATGTACCAGCTGGTGCAGCAAGGCGGCCCACCGGCGGTCGATGTGAACGGACTGCCGACGCACCCGCAGATGCCGCGCGTATTGGCGCACTATGAGATCTACAACTCACCGGAGCCGCAGACCGACAGCCTGAGCTTCGGCAGTCTGGACGTGGTGTATCACTTCCCGACTTTCTCCCTGACCTCGGCGACCGGCTTCTGGCACCGCAACTTCGTAGATATGCAAGGTTGTACGGAGATGATCGCCGGGGCGATCGGCATTCCGGTATACGATGCGGCTGCAGGCGGGATTGGACAATGTGAGAGCAACCGGGGCGCGAGCAACGCGGAACAGGACTATTCCCGCCAGATTTCCGATGAGTTTCGTCTGACCTCCACCACGTCCGGCCCGTTTCAATGGGTCGCCGGCTACTTCTACCAGGATCTGTACTCCGAAGACGACATCTCCTCGATCGCTCCGCAAGCCACGCCGATTCTGGGCGGTCCGAACCTCTACGTGGGCAGCCTGCCGCAGGTATTGATACAGAACGCGGCATACGGGCATGTGTCCTGGCGGATCTCGCCGCATTTTGCGGTAGCGGCGGGACTTCGGCACTATCACTACAGTCTGCGCGAGACCTCCACCGAGTACGGCGTGTTCAGCGTGCTGGCAGTGGAAGGCAATACGGTTCCATACGATGCCGGAGCCTCCATCGCCGCCAGCGGCACCGTTCCGAGCTTCACCCTGACGTACAACATAGATCGGAACCACATGATATACGCGCGGATAGACAAGGGCTTTCGCCTCGGCGGCGCCAGTGGCGACACCGGGCCGATCCCCGTGGTCGCCGCCAGCAACACCAATCCGATATTCGCCGCGCAGGTCGCCAACGAATGCGGGCTGCAGCAGAAGGTGCTGCTCACGACGAGCTGCAATCCGAACGTATTGCTGCAGGGGCCGACGACCTACGGCTCGGACTCGTTGTGGAGCTATGAGCTTGGCGAGAAGTCCTCGTTCCTGCACCGGCGCCTGATCGTCAATCTCGACGGCTACCTGGAGGATTGGTACCATCCGCAGGTGCCCACCAACATTGCCGGATTCGGCTTCACGGTCAACGGCGGCGATGCGCGTATCAAGGGCATAGAGGCACAGATCGAGTCCCTCCTGCCCGCCGGCTTCGAGCTGTCGCTGAACGGCACCTACGTCGATGCGAAGTTCGTCCACGGCAGCGCGATCGCCGGCTACCCGGCCGGCACGCGCATTCCGGATACCCCGGAGATATCGGGATCGGCGATCCTCGGCTGGAAGCACTATCTGGGCCACAGCCTCTCCCTGTTCGGCTCGCTCGAGGACGATTACACCGGCAGCAGGACCGACCTGCCCTTCGGGGTCACGGCCACGCTCCTCACCATGAATCAGCTCCTCGTGCACCTGCCGGCCTACAACCTCACCAACCTCCGCTTCGGCATCAGGGGCGAGCGCGCCGGGGGCGATCACTGGTCGGCGGCCCTGTTCGTGAACAACCTCACGAACAATCTCGTGCTGCTCGATCCGCAGCCGCAGATCTCCCTGCAGGACGCCGCGTACTCGCGCTACGTGGTCAATCAGCCGCTCACCGCCGGCATCGATGTCAGCTATGCGTTCCACTGAGGAGCGCAAGTCCCCCGGCGGGGCTGCCGCCCCGCCGGCATCTGCCCACCCGTGCATTCCCGCACGCCGCAAATGCTGAGGTGCCGACGTTTCTCGCTGGAACGGCGTGAGAAAGCGCCCGGCGTCCATGCTACCCGCCCGGCCTGACGGGCGAAGCGGTCGCGTTCGACCCGATACCTTGGACCTGGACGTGCGGGCAGCTCCGGGAATGACCGGTGCCTGATCCGGGGCAGGGCCGGCTCGAGGGGAATCGGCTGCGCGCGGGAGCCGTCGGCGTCGGCGCCGTCACCTTCTTCGTGGTGTCGGCCGCAGGCCCGCTGGTGGC
>JBMFWZ010000198.1:0-3742 GCA_049964755.1 Steroidobacteraceae bacterium
CTGGCATTACTAATCCGGACCAGAACACCGTGGAATTCTGCGGCCTTCGCCAGAAGGTAGTCGCGTCGCCTCTCTCGCAACCCATAGTTCGATGAAGCGCCGCGTGGCTGGGCACTTACCTTATTTCCCGAGTGGGGGAGGGCCTGTGCACCTGATCGGCGTGCGTTACCTGAAACGCTACTCCCTTTTTACGGTATTGCAGTTCAGGGCGTTCTCCGGGGACGAAATTCCACGGCTCAATGAGAGATTGCGTCTGCCATGGCCGTTTGTCCTGTGAATTCGATATCACCTTCGTCATCTCGTACACCCTTTAGGTCTTGGGCCGTTATACATTGGAAATCGCTCCGTAGCGTGCCTGAAGGAAGCCACCCGATGCCTCACCTGAGCCAAATCCGCCGGACGAGCCTGCGCCTGCTGTTGCTGGCCATTGCTGCGCCGCTGCTCGCCGCGTGCGCCACACAGGTGCGCGTCGCGCCAGCGATCTATGGGCCACCGGCCGCCGTCGTCCAGGTTCGCATCGCCCCGCCGCCCCTGCCTGTTTACGTGCAGCCGCCCTGTCCGGTCGCGGGGTGGCTCTGGACTCCGGGATATTGGCGATGGGGTCCTGCCGGATACTTCTGGGTCCCGGGAACCTGGGTGGCTCCCCCGAGAGTCGGACTCCTATGGACTCCGGGTTACTGGGGTTTCGTGGGCGGTCTTTATCTGTGGCATGGCGGATACTGGGGCCCACACGTCGGATTCTATGGGGGTGTGTATTACGGGTTCGGTTACGACGGCGATGGTTACTTCGGCGGGCGCTGGGTCGGTCGCGAATTCGTCTACAACCGAGCAGTCACCCGTGTCAACGTCACGATCATCCATAACACTTACAACGAAACGGTCATCAACCGCTTCAACGTGAATCGAGTGAGTTACAACGGCGGCCCCGGTGGTGTTTACGCCGTGCCTACAGTCCAGGAACGTCGTGCGGAGCAGGAGAGGCACTTCCCTCCCACCTCCATGCAGCGTCGGCAGGTGTACAGAGCGCAGCGCGAGCCCGCCCTGCTCGCCCGAGAGAACCACGGTCGACCGACAATTGCTGCCACCGTGCGTCCAGGCGCATTCCATGCGCGGGGAGTAATCCGCGCGCGAGGCGCCGTCCGACCCCAAAACGCCCGTCATGCGCCTTGGCGTCATGCGCAGCGGTGGCGGCGCACCGGACGACCGGGGTACACACCCCGAGCGAAGTACATGCAAGGCCGACCGCGTCCCGAACACAATCGACGTCCGCTGCGCCGAGGGCAAAAGCGCAAGAAGCAATGGCGGCGCAAACATCCGCCCAGAGCGTAAGGTATTTCCGGTCCAGCGCGCGCGCTATGAGGCGGCCTGGGTCTGGGCTGATTTCCGCGGGGCCACCAAATGTTAGGCGTACTGGATAATGCGACCTGACATGCAGAGTCGAACGTCAGGCTGGATGTTGAGGGTTGAGGGGAAGAGGTCTGCCTCCGGTGCGTCATGGGTTGCACCCCGTCAGGTGCGCACGCGCCGGGAGCCGCGACGGATCGATCTGCCAGCTCTTGTGTTCGTAATTCGTCGATGGGGCGATCGGCATTTGCGCCGCAGATCGGCTCGACTCCGTACTCGCTTCGATGGGCGTCGATGAGTGCGATCCATATTTCCCGTGGCGGTCGAGCCCTGTCTGGGCAAAAAACGCCGATGCCTTGCGCAGGATCTCATTGGCGCCCTTCAGCTCGGCGTTATCCCGCTCCGGCGGGCTTCAGCCGTTCTCGATCCGCCAGGGCCGCATTGCGCCTCGGATCGGCCTGGGCTCGGCTCGCTGTACCCACGCGCGCAGCGTCTGAGCCGTGCAGCCGATTTTCTCGGCGATCGACTCCATAGCCGCTCATCGTGATGGGTACTCATGCACATGTTCCTGGAACAGGCGCACCGCTCGCTCACGTACTTCGGGTGAATACTTCTTTGCTGGGTTTCCCATGGCTCCATTCTCTCAAGTGATGGAGCCTCCTGAAAACCCGGGGCGGTTCAGAGGGACCGTCGAGGCGCCGGATCTGGCCTTTTGTTAAGGCTACTATTATAATTATCTGGTCTTGATATAAGGCCACAATTGCGCAAGCCGCGCAGGCATGCCTCTTCACCCAGTACTCGAAGAGCGGTTGAACGCCGCGCTCGCCCCGAGCTCTCCGACACCTTTCACGGCGCGGGATGCCCGCCTGCCGGCGGTGCCTGGGAAGGCGCATGCAGTGGTTGGCATGCGCCGTTCAGGCAAGACCACATTTCTTCGCCAGCTGCTCGCGGAGCGAAGGGCGAGTCTGCCTGCGGAAGCGGCGCTGTACTTGAGCTTCGCCGACGACCGGCTGGTCGGGATCGGCGTCGAGCAGCTCGGTTTCCTGCTCGAGGAGTTCTACCGAAGGTATCCGGCCCTGCGTGGCAGACAGCCGGTGCTGTGGCTTCTCGATGAGGTTCAGCTCGTGCCCGGTTGGGAGCGATTCGTTCGGCGCGCGATGGATTCCGAGCGAACGGAGTTCGTCGTATCCGGCTCCTCGGCGCGGATGCTTTCGCGCGAAGTGCACACGTCTCTGCGCGGTCGCGGTATGGAGACCGTGATCCGGCCGTTCAGTTTCCGGGAATTTCTGCGGCACCGGGCCGAAGAGCCCACCAAGCCACCGCGGCAGTGGACCGCGGCCGAGCGTTCGCTCGTTGAAAAGCGCCACCGGGAATTCCTCGTGGAGGGTGGCTTTCCGGAGGCCCAGGGGCTCCCAACCATACTCAGGATCGAGCTGCTGCAGGGCTATGTGGACACTGTACTTTTCCGCGACGTTGTAGAGCGCTTTGAGGTGCCACAGGTGACCGCTTTGCGGTGGTTGGTGCGCCAATGTCTGCGCAATCCGGCGGGAAGTTTCAGCGTCCACCGCTTGACGCAGGATCTGAAATCCCAGGGCCATGGCGTAGCGCGTGATGCGGTCAGCGCCATGCTGGATCATCTTACGGATGCGTTCCTGCTGAGCACGGTACCGCTTGCGACTGACTCCGAACGCAAACGCAACAGCAACCCGCGCAAGATCTATCCTGCCGATCCCGGACTCATTCCGGCCTTCGATGCAAGCGGACGCGCGAACCTGGGCCACTCGCTCGAAACGGCGGTATTCAACGAGATCGAGCGGCGGCGGGCCGAAGTAGGTTACGTGAAGACCGCCGACGGACTTGAAGTTGACTTTCTGGTCCGGTATCCAAATGGCGTACAGGAGCTCATACAGGTATGCGCGAGTCTGAGAGCACGCGAGACGGTTGAACGCGAGTTGCGGGCGCTCGCCGCCGCCGCTGGGGAGCATCCGCGCGCCAAGCGACGACTGCTCGTGCTTGACCGTGACGCTGCAGGGGAGATCGAGGCGCCCGGGGTCGAGGTGCTCCCGGCATACGACTGGATGCTTGCGGAGCCCGAGTGAATTCGCGACTCGTAGATCAGCACTGAGATCGGTCCTGTCCAGGAATTACCCCTGAGTGCTCAGCTGCCTTCAGCCTAAATCCGGCACTTGTCAGTTTCACAGAGCGTTGAGATGCTTGTGGAACAAGGGGATAGGTAAGACACGGGGGTCACCCGATGGGTGAGGCAAGAAGAAGGCGGGAATTGGCCCGACGGACGGTGATCGAGGCGTGTGGGCTGGAGTTGTTGGCGGGGACGATGAATCGCGTGATTCTGGGGGTGTGAGGCGGTTTTCCGAGGCGCCGCCCAGGGCCGGCGGTG
>JBMFWZ010000199.1:0-3722 GCA_049964755.1 Steroidobacteraceae bacterium
GTGGGAATATAGGGGTTTGCGCGTCATGCAGCCCCGTTTTCTACCCACACTGAATCACGAAGACCCACAATCTATTGCAGTTAGACGGCACGTCTCCCTCGGCTCTTGCACTTGATCCAGCCGCACGAAAAGCTTGGCGCTATAAACCTCAGCTACGAGGCGGTCAGTCGGCGCAAAAGGGTCGGAACGATCAACCGCAAGGAAAAAAATGCGCGGACGCCCTCCTCAATCATCTCCGCCGTGATCTCCGGAGGAGCAGCCTGAAGTGATCCATACGCAGCGGACCTCGTGGACCGGGTTTGATCGGCGTGCTGCATTCTGCGCGCATACTCGTTGGGCGACAGCTCCGTCCTACTTCCTGATCACCAGGCTGCCGCATGCGCGCTGGTAGCTCTACGCTCGCTTGGCGACTCGATAGCGCAGATGACGCCGCCCATGAGAACCCCAGATTCAGAGCGCGTCTAGCGAATACATGAAACTCCCGCACCCGAGACCGTTGTTCCCGCCGGATAACTGAATCTGTCCGCCCTGCCCCGCCGGCAAGACGAAGGTGATCGAGAACGGAAAGTACATATCGGTCGGGTTGTAGTTCGAGCCACCCTTGGCGTACTGCGCGCTTTGCGCGAGCGTCGCTCCGCCCGAAGTGGCCGACAGCGTAAGGATGCCAGTATTGGCGGGGCCAGTCCCACAGCCGTCCTGGATATCCGAGCCGATGCCCGCCGTCGCGACGGCAACGACCAACTGCGGATAGCTCTCCGTCGGCAGATTGACGGTCGGGGGGCTGGTGCCGTACTGGATACAGCGGTACCGATAATAGCGACTGCCGCACCAGCCCCAGTAGGAATAGGTCACAGGCCCCTGTGTGCAGTCCTGTGGACTGGGTGCCGCTTGCCCGAAACTGGGACCCGAACAATACTCCGGCTTGCCGAGGTTCGCGACACTGCCCATCGCGGAGTTGAACTCATTGCACAGCGTCGCGATGGAATTGTAGCCCGTGCTGCACGGTCCTTGGTTCAGGTTGTTATTGATCGCCCCGATGCTGCTCGTGTTGCTGTTGATCTGTCCCTGCTGGCTGCTGTACTCGTTGTTCAGACTGTTGATCTGCTGCGTGTCGCTGTACACCTGCGAGGAAAGCTGCGAATACCAGGGGTAGGCGCCGCCTGAGCGCACGACGATGTCGTTCACGTCGAGCGACCCGAGTGCGCTCTGGGGGTTGGCGTTCAGACTTCCGCCATCGGAGGCCACCATGTCCCATCCATTGGTGTAGTGCGCATTCAAGCCCCAGGACTGGCAGGAGCCGGAGTTGTTGTCGATACACACGCCCTGGTTCTCGATCGTGCCGGCGTTGTTCATGGACGCATTCGGCGACGAATTGTTTGGCCCCACGCCAATGGTCCCGTGGGCATCTATATCCCACGTCTGGATGCCGCCGCCCCATCCAGGCGGAAGGCCCGCGTGCGGCGAATAGCCGTTCGTGGCGAGCTCACCGGAGACATCGACGTCGCCGCCGAAGTATCCTGTGCCTGGCACGTGGAGGTTTCCGTTCTGGTTCACCGCGAGCGCCACCCACGATCCACCATTCCACGCGAAGGCCCGATCCGTGTCGAGCGTAAGCCGCACATCGCCGTCCTGGTTTCCCGAGCCTGGCAGCGCCGAATACGTCGCCACAGGAGCGCGCCAGTGCCCGCCGCCCACGGCGGTCCAGGTGCCCGACTGACAGCTCACGAGCGCCCCCGTGCCGTCCTGGGCGATGGCGCCGGTATTGGCGCACCCCGCCCCAGGCGTCTCCACGGCCCCCAGGATCAGGGGCGTGGACATGGTATTGTCGGCCGCAGTCGGCGCCGGGACGCGCCAGAGGAAGCGCGAGTCATCCGCCTGCTGCGCGGCATTGCTCTCGACCTTCACGTCGATGCTGCCCGGCCCGATGCCGGCCGGCGCGGGCGCCTGCCAGGTGCGCCCCGTGCCATAGATCGTGCCGGCCACCTGGCCGGCGACCGGTACCTCGGGCACATACCCGCCGCGGTCTCCGAGGTCGAGCAGGATCTGCCCCGCGTCCGCATCGGGATAGCGGTAATTGCCCTGTGCCACAACGTAGCCCGTCACATTGCCGTTCGAGTCGGCCTGATATTCCACCGAGATGGGGTCGCCCATGGCGTCCACCGCTGAGGTGCCAGGCGGCAGGTAGCCCTGCTGAATCAGCGTCGCCACGGTTACCGTGTGCGTGCTGCCCGGGGCGGACAGCGAGGCCATGTAGCCGTACTCATACTGCAGCGCAGCATTGGTGATGGTGGAAAGCTGTCCCGCTTCCACCTGCGCCACCTGGTCCGAGAATGCGGTGTGCTGCGCTCCAACCATGGACGGCATCATGATGGCGACGCCCACCATCGCGGCAATCAAGAGGATGAATTCGGCTGCGCCCATAGGAGTCTCTCTACAGTGTGATGACGGCCCGGGTGACGTACCGCCCGTTGGCCGCCTGGATCGTCCACACGCCGCCGATCAGATTGCCTGATGCGACGAGCGTATTGGGGGTAAGCGCCCCATAAGGGGCCTGAACCGAACAAGAGGCGCTCGTCGCGGCGATCGACACGCCGTCGGGAAGCGTCAGTGCTTCCGTCTCGCCAGGCGTCTCGAAAACCGCAAGACAGTTCCGGGCGAGTGCATCGGCGAGCGCGGCGGCGGGCACGCTCCCGGCGTGCGGCTGTGCCGCCGCCATGATGCTCGCGAGAACGGCGAGCGCTACGGCCAAGAGGAGCAATCCGAGCATACGCGCCTCGGGAGGCGAGCGCGCCGGGGGCGCACGAAGCACCCCCGGCGCTACACGCTACATGCCCGAGTACACCTCCACGATCGTCGATGGATCCGTGGTCCCGCACGCCTGACCGATCGTCGCCGGGTCTGTGACCGGCAGCGTCACCGCAGTACCGTTGATGGTGAGCGAGGTGATGTTCTTCATCACCGAGTTCGCGATCGCCGCGCAGGCATCGTTCGGCACCTCGTCCGTGAGGTCGAAGGCGTTCGGATTGGTCGTATCCTCGGCCAGCGTATACGGATAACCGAACACGTTCTGCAACGACGTTGCGCTCGCCTGTGTGATCGCCGTCGGCACCGCCTGTGCGCTGATCATGTCTCCGTCGGACAGGTTCGCGTAGTTCGAGTAACCGTTGTAGGTTTTCTCAACCGCCGCAACGAGCGCCGAGGTGTCATTGACATCGGCCTGCACGTTGGATGCGGTATGGATGTCGCCGCCATAGTGCACCACGGCCGCGATGATTGCGGCAATGACACCAAGCAGAATGATGTAGAAGATGATATCGCCGATACTCATGGAAAATGCCTCCTACGGGGCGGTTGGTGATCAAAACATCATATTCGTGTGGGCAAGCGACTGATGCAGTACCGCGATAATCAGGCTCCCGATGGCGCCTGCGATCAGAAACAGCATCCCGTACACCGCAAACTTGATTGCGGCCGAGATTACCCGCAGGTTCGTCTCGGCCGTCTCCACAAATTCTTCTTCCCAGACGGCAAGTGCCTTCTCGAGCGCGCCGGAGGTGTCCGCTACGTCACCCGATTGCTCTATCTCCTCGATGAGGAGCGGCGCCGGGAAGTTCGTCACCTCATAGGTCGCGACCAGCGCCGCCGGGAGTTTCTTGCCGCTGCGCTCAATGTGGTGCTTCACGAGCGCGAGCCGGCGCGCGAGCCAGGGTGTGGAGTTCGTC
>JBMFWZ010000200.1:0-3712 GCA_049964755.1 Steroidobacteraceae bacterium
GCCAGCGGGCATTGCGGAGCTCCCCGGGGCGCGTGAATACCAGCGGCAGGATGCGCAGGCAGTAGCAGGTGCTCGGGTCGCCGCTGTAGGTGTAGATCGCCTTCATCAGCTCGGCAATCTCGCCCGGCTTGGTCAGGGTGGCGTACTTCTCGGACTGAACGGGTGCCAGCACGTCGCCGAGGTCGGCGGCCACGTCCCGCTCGGCGTGCCCGAGCGCCACGGCATGCCTCAGTACGCGGCCAATCTGCGCCAGCACGCGGCGGGCGAACTCGTGGTGCCCCTCGGCCTCGATGGCGAGCACCACCGGGCGGATATCAGGCGGGGTCAGTGCGCGAGCGGGAATGTCCCCGAGCTTCGGGGTCCACAGCGCCATCAGATGCCGCTCTCGCTTCTCGGTCGAGGGTGCCCAGGCTTGCTTGTCCGCCCAGGCGGCCGCCAATACCCCCATCGTCTCGCTGTCGATACCCCCACGGGCCGCTCGATACCCCCGCGCCGGGTCTTTGCCGTCGCGCAGCGCGGCGCGAGCCTCGGTGGCCTTCGAGCGGGCGGCGTCGAGTGTGATATCCGGCCACGGGCCGAGGGACAGCAGCTTCTCCTTCCCGCCGAAGCGGTACTTGAGCCGCCACAGCTTGCCGCCCGCCGGGGTGATGTTACAGGTGCAGGCCCGCGCCATCGGCGGCCTTGTAGGGCTTCCCCCGCGGTCTCAGGGCCTTGATTGCCCGCTCGGTCAGCTTCTCGGTAGTGCGCACGGGTCGAATACCCCCAAGTGCTCGGGCGGATGCCCTAACTACCCCCATTCGGCACGCTCTCGCAAGGTCTAACCGGGTCCGGTTTTCTTCAAGTGTCCGCTAAGTGTTTGATTCTTGTAGTAATCTGCACAAAGCGGGAGCGGTCGAGAGATGGTATTGGTGCCGGGAATAGGATTCGAACCTACGACCCGCGCATTACGAATGCGCTGCTCTACCAGCTGAGCTATCCCGGCGCCAGGGCCGCGCATTCTATAGGCACTCGCAGCCGCCGTCACGTTCCGATGCACAAGGGCCGCCGCCGCAACACGTTCCTGGGAGGGGCGGTTCTCGGGGGGGCGCGACCGACGCTCCTCTGGGTGTCGCCAGCAAATATCGCGAGAATTGCTAAGATATAGGTAACGCTGTCGATCTCTTTTACGTTTTCTCGGTGTAAGCGCCGTAACTCTTTGAATATTATGGATGGCATACGTTATGCATGCCACTGTCCAGCGACGCACCGGTGAGGGCACTGGCACCTGGCGCGGGATGAATTCCTCAATTCAGCGGAGAGCGATATGTTTAAGAAGACATTTGCAGTGGCCGGCGGCCTCGCGGCAGCCGTCCTGGCCTTCAGTCCATTAGCGCAAGCCGGTCCTCTCACAAGCATTACCTTCAATCTGACCGGATGGGCCGCTAATACCCCCGGCAGCACCATCAACAGTGCAAGCCAGCAGGCGGACGCGACCAACCCGCTCATGACCTCGGCGAACTTGTTCGTGACGGGAACCGTCATGGGTTTGCCGAACTGGTGCGTGGGTGATCCAGGGTGTGTCGGTGGGTCGAACACGTTCGGCAATTTCATCGACAACAACGGAAATGGCGGCACGACCAATTCGCTCATGTACTGGACGACAGCTGGAGCGAACACGGTCCTGAGCAGCGGTGGCTTCGCGTCCGCCGCACTGCTGAAGATGACCTTCACGCTCGCCAACAACGACACGATGGGGACGATTGTGCACGATGACGGCATCAGCATTTACAACTCGATGGGGACGCAGGTGGTCGACAGCGCTCTCCCGACGACGGCCACAGGGACATCTTTTGACCTGAATGCCGGCACGTACACCCTGTACTACGTCGAGGCCAACGGCGCGCCTTCGGAACTGTCGTTCCAGAACGTGACCGAGGCCCCGGAGCCGGGCGCTCTGGCTCTATTCGGCGCCGGTCTGCTCGGCTGCGCGTTGTTCATCGGCCGCCGTCGGCGGATGTCGCGCTCGATCTGATCTGCGCGTTGTGTGGTCGGCCCTGCGCAGGGCCGTGCAAAACGGCCCCTCCGTGGGGCCGTTTTGTTGTCTGCGCTCGGCGCGTTGCTGGAAAGCCGGGAGGTCCGGATCCCGATCGGCCCTGCCTGCGCAGGGCCGCGCGAAGACCGGATCACCGGCCCGGCGTTGAGGCGTTCGGGCCAGCGGGCGGGACGCCCGGACCGCGCAGCGCGGGCCATTCCCCGAAGGCGAGGACGTACAGGAAGATCAGGTTCACGAGCGGAATGAGAATCAGCAGGCTGAGCCAGGGCGAGTGCCCGACCCGCGCGCAAAGCCGCCAGAACGGGATGACGGCGATCGCCGCCATGAGCGGCCAGCCGAATCCCCAGAGCCCGAACCAGCCCGGGTAGAAACCGTGATACATCATCGGCACGCTCGGCCTCCTTCAGCGCGGAGGAGGTGCGTCCCTCAGGACGCCTTCTTCCGCAGGCGGATCACCAGATCGATGCCGTCCACCTCGGTCCCCGGAGGTGGCGGCGGCAGGCGGCTGAACTCCACGTCCGGCACCGGCACGTCGATCAGCGCGCCGCTGGAGAGGTCGTGGAAGTGGTAGTGCGCATCGACATTGGAATCGAACCAGGCCCGGGTCCCATCGACCGAGAGCTGGCGGATCAGGCCGTGTGAGGCGAACAGGTTCAGCGTGTTGTATACGGTGGCCTTGGAGACCCGTGCACCACTTTCGCGCAGGCTCGCGAGGATCTGTTCCGCAGACAGATGCTGCGGCTCGCTCAACAGCAATGAGGCGATTCGCACCCGCTGGGCGGTCGGTCGAATCCCGCAGTTGGCCATGCGCTGCTGGCAGCGCGCCGCGACGGCTCCGGAAGACGCACTGACGCTCATATCCGGCAGTATAGCGGCAATTCGCCGGGGATTGCGGGAAATCAGGCCACCGCGGCCTTCAGCACCCGCTGCGGCTGCGCCACGCCGTAGCCCTGCGCGAAGTCCACCCCGAGGCTGGTGAGCATCTGGATGATCTCGGCATTCTCGGCAAACTCGGCAATGGTCTTCTTGCCGGTGAGATGGCCGATTTCGTTGATCGAGCGGACCATCTCCCGGTCGATCGGGTCGCGCAGGATCTCGCGCACGAAGCTGCCGTCGATCTTCAAGAAGTCGACCGGGAAGTGCTTGAGGTACCCGAACGAGGAGAGCCCCTTGCCGAAGTCATCGAGTGCGAACTTGCAGCCCAGCTCCTTCAGCGCCTGAATGAACCGGTTCGCTTGGGAGAAGCTGGTCACCGCGGCGGTCTCGGTGATCTCAAAGCAGATCTTCGAGCCGTCGAGCCCGCTGCGGTGGAATTGGTCGATCACGAACGGTAGGAACTTGTCGTCCCCGAGGCTCTGCCCGGAGAGGTTGATCGAGCACAGGGCGAGTTTCTCGCGCTCGTCGGCTTCCGAGACCAGCCAGCGGAAGGCGTGCTCGATCACCCATCGGTCGATCGCCGGGGTGATGCCGTAGCGCTCGGCCGCGGCGATGAAGTCATTGGGCGTGACGATGCGGCCCGACTCATCCTTCAGGCGCAGCAGCAGCTCGTAGTGGTCGCATCCCCCGCCGGCGCCGGAAAGCGCGCGGATGGGCTGGCAGTAAAGCAGGAAGCGGTTGTCGTTGAGCGTGTCGACGATGTGGTTGACCCAGTGCATGTCCCCCGAACGCTCGGCCAGATCG
>JBMFWZ010000201.1:0-3692 GCA_049964755.1 Steroidobacteraceae bacterium
CACCGCGCCGCGCGGACGCTGCGGTTGCGTCTCGGGCCTCAATTGCGCGAGGGCGATCGGTTTGCATATCAGATTCCAGCCGCCGGAGCTGATCGCGCCGCAGCGGTGTTGAACGATGCTCATGCCCTTTGGCAGGGCGTTCGGGACGATGGGGCGGTCTACCCCGATCGCCCGGGACGAGCGGATGTCCTTCACGCGCGGGCGCTGCAGGTGCTCGATGGAATTGCAGCCGGGGCCACGCAGCGGGAACTCGCGATCGCACTCTTTGGACCGACTGCCGTCGCGCGTGGGTGGCAGCCGGATGGCGCGCTGCGTGCTCAGGTACGGTACCTGGTGCGCCGGGCGATCGCGCTGCGGGATCGGGAATACCGCGCGCTGGTCGGGGACGATGCGTACAGTGCGCGGGCGGTGCCGAAGCTTGAGGCAGAGATGACTACCCATGGTGTGTGACATCGTATAGGATGTCACTCGGTATGGACGTGCCCCGGATCGTAATCGATACCTCGGTGATCGTGGCCGGGCTGCGCAGCCGGCTCGGTGCGAGTAATCGCCTCCTCGAGTTCGTTGCCGAGGAGCGCCTGGTGCCGCTCGTGACGACGGCGCTCTTCCTCGAGTACGAGGAGGTTCTGAAGCGGCCCGAGCAACGCCTGGCGACCGGCATGGATGAGAAGGCAATCGCCGGCTTCATGGCGGCCTTTGCGAGTGCCGCGGAGCCGGTGGAGGTTCATTTTCTCTGGCGGCCCCAGCTCGCCGATCCCGACGATGAGATCGTGCTCGAGGCGGCGGTGAATGGGCGATCGGAGGCTATCATCACGCACAATGTGCGGGATTTCGAGCCCGTGTCCAAGGCATTCGGGATCGAGGCGGTGACGCCCGCGACGTTCCTTAAGAGGATCAAGATATGAGCAAGAGCACCTATCCCCTGAAGCTCCCCGCATCGGTGAAGAAGGCGGCGGCCGAACTCGCAGCGAGCGATGGGGTTTCGCTGAATCAGTTCATTGCTGCTGCGGTGGCCGAGAAGGTGGGCTGCCTGCGCACCGCGAAGGAAATTCTGCGCGAGCGCGCGGGCACGGCGAAGCCGAAGGACATGCTCAAGTACCTCGGCCGGGCGCCGAAGGTTGCGCCAGTCACTGAGGATCAGCTGTAACGACGACCACGCGAACGAGTACGTCGGAGCGGGATGGGAGATTTGAGCAATTGAGTCGGAAACTCCCGCTGCCATTTCGCCGGTCCATTCGAGCACAAACAGGTCATTCTTGCTGATTCTGGGGGGAGCAGAAAAAAACGCCTCATCGCGTCTGGCGGTACCGTACATACGCGCGGCCGCGGCATGAACGAGGAGGTCCCGAAAAACACGAGAGTGGACCAAACTATGATCGCAACGAGACGTCCAATCGCGCCACCAGTGCTTGACGCCCTGATCGCCGCCAGGGATCACGCACTGGCCGTGTCCTCACTTTTGCGCTACGACTTGACTGATGCGGTTCAGCGTTATCTCTTGTCGTACTTTTGCACCGCCATCGAGCTCGCGGGAGCCAGCATAGCCCTCGCTCGGCAGGCGGAGAGCATCGGAATCCCGATACTTGCGCGCTCGATGCTGGAAGCACACGTTGATTTCAGATGTCTGTTGGCTGATCCCGCCTACGTCGACTGGATCGAGGCGGCTCACGATCGCGAGTGGGCCAAGGTCATTGATGAGGCGATCACGGCAGGGGGCGCATACTTGGGAAAATTGGGATCAGAGCCCACCGTGCGGCTTGAGCGCGATCGAATTGCTAAGCGCGAAGCGGATCGAACCGGCAAAGGAATTAGAAAGCTCAAAGCCATGGAGCGATTCCGTCGGGCCAGCATGCAGGAACTCTACTACTCTGTTTACAACTTTCTTTGCGCGGAATCGCACAACGACGCTCGGGCTCTGATCAGTAGACACATAAAGGAGGATTCAGAGGGCGTCATTCGATTGACCGTATATGCAGACGATTTGGCATTTGACGAAACCAGTCTGATGCAAGTACATGACTCTATGTCCGCGATTACCGAAGGTGTCTGTGGCAAGTTTTCAATCGCAGAGCCTGATCGAACAGTCGTAGATCGGACCTTCGCTGCGGCCAAGAGCTACATGGTGAGCATCGACCGAAGCGCTGAGCGTGCCAAGATATAAGTCTGTCGATGGGAAGGGGATCGTTCGCAGACCCCATATGCTCAGGCACGCTGCGGCGATGGGCGATTTCGTGCCGTTCAGCCTCGCCGCTGAGGGTTCCGAGCTGGGACGCCGCGACTTCCGATGTCGAGGAAAGGACCGCGTGTAACGGCAGCACCCGAATCAGAGAAGGCGCATCAATGAGTCGCCGGGCGCCGGGCTGCCTCCTCGCGCTCTCGCGCGGTGTGTGTGCTCTTCCCGCCAGCCGGGCGACCTCGACGCCAGCCTTTGAGGATAGGAAGCGCCTTCAACTGGAGATCACCAGATATTTCAGAGATTTCAGATACTTGTGAATGATAATCAGATTCGGTAGGGTCGCGGGGTGGGTCGGTGCGCGCATGAGAAGCGAGCCGAGGAGGGGGGATGCGTCTCGTCGCGAAAATGCGGCTTTCCGGCTTATAAATCACCGGACAGGCTTAAACAGAAGGGATGGCTTTGATCTTCGCGAACTCCCATTGTACTCAGCCTACTCGCGCAGGCACGCCTGACGCCCAGTTTGACCTCTGTGGATGAGTCGCGCCGTGTCCGACCCACAATCTTCAAATCCAGCTTCCCAGAACCTGCCGGAGACGGGCGCCCTCGTTCGTGTTCGCTCGCGTCGCTGGCTGGTGGAGGAGGTCATTCCATCGCCCTCGCCCGGGGAATCGCCGCTCGTGCGGCTCGCCTGCGCGGATGACGACGCCCAGGGTCAGGTTCTCGAGGTGTATTGGGACTACGAGCCGGATCGCCTGATCGTCGAGGAGGAGGGCTGGGCCGACCTTGCGGCCCGCGGTTTTGATTCACCGCGTAGCTTCGCCGCATTTTTCCACACGCTGCGCTGGAATTGTGTCACCGCGACCGATCCGAATCTCTTCCAGTCCCCCTTCCGCGCGGGCATCAAAATCGATGCCTATCAGATGGAGCCGCTGCGCAAGGCGCTGCGGCTGCCGCGGGTGAGCCTTTTCATCGCTGATGACACCGGCCTCGGCAAGACGATAGAAGCGGGGCTCATTGCGCGAGAGTTGCTCCTGCGCAGGAAAGCCAAGGCGATCGTTGTCGCCACGCCACCCTCGGTGCTCGAGCAGTGGAAAGCCGAGCTCGAGGAGCGCTTCGGATTGGTGTTCGAGATTTTGGACCGCGCCTACCTTGCCCGGGTGCGTCGCGAGCGCGGCTTTGGCGTTAATCCCTGGCGCACACACAGCCGGTTCCTGATCTCTCACAACCTGCTGATCGATCCGGTCTACGCCGATCCGTTGCGGGAGTGGCTGGGGCAGTTGTTGCCGGGAAGCCTTCTCATTCTCGATGAGGCGCACCACGCTGCGCCTGCAAGCGGAGGGCGGTACGGGATCGAGACCAAATTCACCCGCGCGATCCGCGATCTTGCCCCCCGCTTCGAGCACCGTCTTTTTCTCTCGGCCACGCCGCACAATGGACACTCGAACAGCTTCTCGACGCTGCTCGAACTGCTCGATCCCTACCGCTTTACCCGCGGTGTGAAGCTGCGCCCGAAGGC
>JBMFWZ010000202.1:0-3640 GCA_049964755.1 Steroidobacteraceae bacterium
GTGCCCTGGAGGCCGAGCTCCCGGAGCAGCAGTTCAATACCTGGGTGCGGCCGCTGCAGGCACTCGAGGGCGCCGGCGCACTGAAGCTGCTCGCGCCGAACCGCTTCGTGGTCGAGTGGATCAATGAGCGGCTGTTGCCGCGCATCGGTGAGCTGCTGCGCGACAAGAGCACGGGGGATGTGCCCATCGTGACCGTGGAGGTCGGTTCGCGTCCGAACGCACCGGAGCCACCGCCACTTCAAGCCTCGGCGTCCGAAGCGCCGAAGCGGCCGCGACGCGGTGAAGGTCTGGTGATTGGCGCACGCCTGAACGCGGATTTCTCCTTCGCCAGTTTCGTCGAGGGCAAGAGCAACCAGCTGGCCAAGGCCGCCTCAGTGCAGGTCGCGGAGAACCCGGGTAAGGCATACAACCCGCTATTCCTCTATGGCGGCGTCGGGCTCGGCAAGACGCACCTGATGCACGCCATCGCGCATCACATCCGCGAGCACAACGAGGAGGCGCGGATCGCCTACGTGCACTCGGAGCGGTTCGTCAGTGACATGGTGCGCGCCCTGCAGCACAATTCGATGAACGAGTTCAAGACCGCGTACCGCTCACTCGATGCGTTGCTGATCGACGACATCCAATTCTTCGCCGGCAAGGAGCGCTCGCAGGAAGAGTTCTTCCACACCTTCAATGCCCTGCTCGAAGGCCAGCACCAGGTGATCCTCAGCTGCGATCGCTACCCGAAGGAGGTCGAAGGCCTTGAGGAGCGGTTGAAATCCCGCTTCGGGTGGGGGCTCACGGTGGCGGTCGAGCCGCCGGAGCTGGAGACCTGCGTGGCGATCTTGATCAGCAAGTCCCGTCAGTTCGGCATGCCCTTGCCCGAGGAGGTTGCCTTCTTCATCGCCAAGCGCATCCGCTCGAACGTCCGCGAACTCGAAGGGGCGCTGCGACGCGTGATCGCCAATGCCCGCTTCACGGGCCATCCGATCACGCTGGAGTTCACCAAGGAGGCTCTGAAGGACCTGTTGTCGCTGCAGGCGAAACTGGTCACCATCGAGAACATCCAAAAGACGGTGGCCGATTACTACAAAGTGCGGGTCGCGGAGTTGCTCTCCAAGCGGCGCAGCCGCTCGGTGGCCCGTCCTCGGCAGGTCGCGATGGCGCTCGCCAAGGAGCTCACCAGCCAGAGTCTGCCGGAGATCGGCGATGCGTTCGGCGGCCGTGATCACACGACCGTGATGCATGCCTGTAAGCGAATCAAGGAGCTGCGGGACATCGACATCCGCATGAGCGAGGATTATTCGAACCTGTTGAGAACCCTGACCGCCTGAGTGGACAGGGGTGTGGATGAGCTGTGGATGACTCTGGGGATAAAGTTATGCACAGGCGGTGCACAGCTCACACCCAGGCACTCCCCCGTGAAGCGCGGGCTTGAACGGAGCGTAAGTGCTTGTTCACGCTAGAGTGGCGGGACAATGCGCCTTATCCACAGGCCCAATCGTAACTACAATCGGATTCTTAAGATCTCAAGACAAGAAGATAAGATTATGAAGCTCACGGCTAAGCGCGAAGAATTACTCGCTCCCCTGCAAAGCGTGATCGGTGTCGTCGAGCGGCGTCAGACGATGCCGGTGCTGGCGAACGTGCTGCTCTCGGCGCGGGACAGACACCTGGTCATGACTGGGACGGACCTCGAGGTCGAACTCGCCGCGAAGAGTTCCATACAGCTCGAGACCGCCGGTGACATCACCGTGCCGGGGCGCAAGTTCCTCGACATCCTGCGTGCGCTGCCGCCCGGAGTCGACCTGACGCTGACCACGGAAGGTGAAAAGGTCACCGTGCGGGCCGGCCGCAGCCGCTTTACGTTGACCACGCTGCCGGCGGCGGAATTTCCCGTGCTGGAGGAGAGTCATGCCCAGCAAACTCTGACGTTGAGCCAGGGTGCATTCCATCGGCTGATCGATAAGACGCACTTCTCGATGGCGCAGCAGGATGTGCGCTACTACCTCAACGGGCTGCTCATCGAGACCCAAGACAGCACTCTGCGCGCGGTCGCCACCGATGGACATCGGTTGGCGCTGTGTCAAATGACCTTGAGCGCCCCGAGCCGCGCCGGCCAGGTGATCGTACCGCGCAAGGCCATCCTCGAGCTGCAGCGCATTCTGGGTACGGAAGGCGAGATCGAACTGGCCATCGGGACCAATCACATTCGCGCTCAGATTGGCGACATTCGCTTCACATCGAAGCTGATCGATGGGCGTTTCCCGGAATATGGACGTGTCATCCCGCAGGAGCCGCCGCGTCTCGCACTGGCGGATCGGGACCTGCTGCGCCAGGCGCTGCAGCGGACGGCGATCCTGTCGAACGAGAAGTACCGAGGAATCCGGGTGGGCGTGAAGCCGGGTCTGCTGGCGCTGCAGGCGCATAACCCGGAACACGAGGAAGCCGAAGACCAGATCGAAATCGAGTACGAAGGCGAGGAGATCGAGATTGGTTTCAACGTCAATTATCTCCTCGATGCGCTGAGCGCGATCGAGACGGATCGCGTCGAGCTTGGGTTTACCGACGCGAACAGCAGCTGCCTGATCAGCGCTCCGGGATTGACGGAGGCGCGATACGTCGTCATGCCCATGCGACTCTGAGCGGTCCAGCCGTTTCGTCGCTGAATCGAGCCGCCGGGCGATCGACTCGCGGCGGCGACTATGAGTCTGGGTGAGCTCCAGATTCAGAACGTGCGCTGCATCGGCAGCGCACACTTGGAGCTGCATCCGCGCTGTACGCTCATCTGGGGCGGCAACGGGGCGGGCAAGACGTCGCTGCTCGAAGCAGCGTTTCTACTCGGCCGCGGCAGATCGTTCCGGTCGCGGCAAACTGAACAGCTCGTGCACAGAGGGGCCTCGAAGCTGGTGGTCTTCGGTCGCACTGACGGTCCCATCCCGCATGCGGTCGGAATCGAATTCGATCGCGATCAGGGAATCGCCGCCCGGGTTGATGGCCAGAACGTCAAGTCCCTCGCGGATCTCAGTCTGGCCTTTCCGGTGCAGGTCATTGATCCAGAGATCCACAAGCTGATCGAAGAAGGCGGCCGTCGTCGTCGTCGCTGGCTCGACTGGGCGGTGTTCCACGTGGAACCTCAGTTCGGGGAAGCCTGGTTCCGCTATGCCCGCGCGCTGCGGCAACGAAATGCGGCACTCAAGGGTCGGCCGTCTCAGGCGCGGCCCTGGGAAGCTGAACTGGCGGAGCAGGGTACCCGCATATCCGTCGCACGCCGGACCGTGCTCGAGCAGCTCGAGCCCTATTGGACGGCGATCGTGACGGGCGTCGACTGCGCCAGGGCCCGTATCGGCTACGCCCAGGGGTGGACAGAAACCCTTTCCTTGGCGGAGGCCCTCGAATCAGCCCGCTCCCGGGATGAAGCGCGGCAGACCACGACCGTGGGTCCGCACCGTGCCGATCTGCGAATCACCATAGACGGTAAGCCGGCGCGCGACATCCTCTCGCGCGGACAACAAAAATTGACGGCGGCGGCATTGACGCTGGCGCAGGTGCGCCTCTTAGCGGACTCGACGACGGTGATGCCGACGCTGCTCCTCGACGACCCGGCGGCCGAACTGGACGCCGAACATCAGGCGGGATTTGTGGCGGAAATTTTGCG
>JBMFWZ010000203.1:0-3583 GCA_049964755.1 Steroidobacteraceae bacterium
GCCACAGACACTCATCTGATTGCCCCGGATTTTCCCGGCTTCGGCCATAGCGACGCGCCCCCACCGTCGAGCTACACATACACGTTCGACCAATTGGCAAAGACAATTGATGCCTTTTTGGAAAAACTGAAGATAGATAAATACACGCTTTATCTTCACGATTATGGCGCGCCGGTCTGCTTTCGCATCATGCTGATGCACCCGGAACGCGTTCACGCGCTCATCATCCAGAATGGCAATATCTACGAGGATGGGTTGGGCTCCAAATGGAAAAAGATCGCCGAATACTGGGCCGACCCCGAGGCGCATCCCGAGGTTGTCAACGCATTCCTGTCCTTCGAAGCAACCGAGCAGCGTCATACCGCGGGTACTTCGCATCCCGAACGCTATAACCCCGACACTTGGACCGATGAATACGCTCATCTCTCGAAGCCCGGGCAGAGGGAAATTCAAGCGGCGCTGCTCTACGACTACCGCACCAACGTCGCTTCCTACCCGAAGTGGCAGGCTTGGCTGAAAGCGTCCCACCGGGTACTGCCTGGAATGCGGGCGGCCATGCTGATAGATGGACGCGCAGTTTACCGACGGAGGTATCTGCGCGATGGGTACGAAGACGAGATCGATGGGAAGGCCGAGCGGTGGAGTCGGCGGCACATCTGGGCGGCGGCAGCGTAATCGGACGGCCAAGGAGCGGCAGCGACTGCTGGAGCTGCACGGCCGCGGTGGCCTGAGCCAGCGGCGGTTCTGCGAGCGCCATGATCTGGCGCTGTCCACGTTGACCTATTGGCTACGGCAAGCGCGACGCCGTGGGACGAGCACGCCGGCGGCTGCGGTCGTGGAGCTGCCCCGTGGGCTGGCCGGGGAGATATCTGCCGGAGCGGCCCTCAGCGAACGAGGCGGCACGGTGAGTATTCGCTTGCCGAACGGGCTCGAGGTGCGCGCCAGCTCGGGCGCGGACGTGCGCTGGATGGGCACGCTGCTCAAGGAGCTGCACGCATGTTTTGGCTGAGCGAGCAGACGCGGGTGTTCCTGCGCACCGGGGTGACGGATGGGCGCCTCGGAATCGATGGCCTGCGCGGCCTGGTGGGCAAGGCGATGCGCCTCGAGGTGCTGACCGGAGGTCTGTTTGTGTTTTGCAATGGCCGACGCAACCGCATCCGCTGCCTACTATGGGATGGGAGCGGGTTTTGGCTCGCGACCAAACGAGTGGAACGGGCGACCTTTGCCTGGCCGCGGGACGAGGCGCAGGTGCGGCAGATGAGTCTGGCGCAGCTGCGATTGCTGGTGGATGGGTTTGAGCTGACCAGCCGCCGCGGCTGGCGACGGTACGAGGATCGCCTTGCCGGCGGCAGGACGCACCCGGAGGTGAGCGCGACGCGGGACCTGCGGCCTCGCTGAGTCATTTCACTCGCAATATAACAACACATCGGGAGCGCGAAGTTATATACTTCGCGCTCCCATGCACACCGCCACGGCGACACCGCAGGATCTTCAGCCCGACGCGCTTCTCGCGCGGGTGCGGGAGCTGGAGTCGCTCCTGAAGAACTCCGAGGCGCGCTGTGCAAAGCTGCAATACAAGCTCGAGGATCTGCTGCGGCGGATGTGGGGGCCGAAGAGCGAGAAGCTCAACCCTGCGCAACGGTTGCTGTTCGGACTGATGGAGCAGCCGGCGATGCTGCCGACGACGCCGCGAGCGGCGGACGGCACCGGTGGCAGCCGACGCAAGCGCCGCGGCGGACGGCGCACGCCACCGCAGAACCTGCCGGTGCGCCGGGAAGTGATCGATCTGCCCGAGGAGCAGAAGGCGGGCCTGGTGAAGATCCGCGAGGAGATCACCGAGCAGATCGAGTACACCCCGAGCCAGTTTTATCGCCGGCAGATCGTGCGGCCGGTCTACGCCAGCCACGAGCGCGCACACGCCCCGGTCGTGGCCGCGCTGCCGCCGCAGGTGATCCCGCAGGCCGGCGTCGGCCCCGGCTTCATCACCCATGTGCTCATCTCCAAGTACGTGGACCATGTTCCCCTGTATCGCCAAGAGCGCATGGATGCACGGGGCGGGATCTGGATCGGGCGGCAGGCACGCTGCCGGTACGTGGAAGGCGCCGCGCACCTTCTGATCACGATCCATCAGCTGCTGAAGCGCAAGATCCTCGACTCTCGCTACGTGCAGGTTGATGAGACCTTCACGAAGCTCCTCGACCCTGACCGCCGAGGGCGGTCACGCGATGCCTACTTGTGGGGCTAGCACGCCCCCGACGTGCCGGCGATCGTGCTGGAGTTCTCACCCTCCAGAAGCGGCGCGATCCTGCACGAGTTCTTCCCGCCCGACTGGCGCGGGGACGTTCAGAGCGACGGGGCGAAGATGTATCCGGGGGTGTTCAAGCATCGCTCGAACATCCGTCGCTTCGAATGTGTTGGCCATCTGCGCCGCTACGTCCTCGAGGCGATCAAGGCCGACGAGATGCAGGCGTTGCCGCTGCTGCGGGACATCGACGAGCTGTACGCGATCGAGCGGCAGGCCACCCAGCTGGGGTTGACGCCAGATCGACGGGGCATGTTCCGCCACGCCAAGGCGAAGCGGGTATTGAAGCGTCTGCAACGGCGCTTCCGTGCCCTGGAGCAGGAGGCGCCGCTGTTCGGGAAGCTGCGCGAGGCAGTCACCTACGCCACAAATCGTTGGCCGAATCTCGCCCGCTATGCCAAGGTCGACTGCGGCCACATCTGCATCGACCAGAACCCGATCGAGCGCTGCTTCCGCCCAACAAAGGTGGGTTTGAGGAACTATCTGTTCATTGGGCACCCGAGTGCCGGCTGGCGTTCGGCGGTGGTCTACAGTGTTGTGGGCACATGCCGGCTGATCGGCGTCAACCCGGAAGCCTACATCCGTTGGGTACTGCCCAGACTCGCTGCGGCTACCAACCAAACCGCCGTCGATCTGCTGCCACACGACTTCGCCCGCCTGCACGGCGACTCTGTCATGGAGCGATAACCGTCACCTTGGTCTTGATCGAGCGGGCGATGAAACAGTCGCGTAACGCCAGCTCGTGAAAGTGCTCGACCACCTTCGCATCGACGTCGTGATCGGGATGGAAGGTGATGCGCGGCTTGAGGATCACCTCGCTGACCCAGCTGCGCCGGTCCGGTAAGATGCTCAGCACGCCCTCCGCGGCATCGAGGTACTTCTCGACCTCGACACCGTGGCTGAAGGCCGCGTGCAGCCACGCCAGCATGTGCGCGCTTGCGACCGTCGCCACGTAGGACTTCAGCGGATCCAGTCGCACCGTATCCCGGTACGCCATCGGCGCCAGCGCGTCCGTGACCTTCAGGCTCAGCTTCCCCGCGAAATGCCACACGTGCTCGCGCGAATACTTGCCGGGCATCCCGGTCCACTTCCCCCGAGACCAGTCGACGGTCACCAGGTGAATACGCTCGTCGCCCGCTACGGGGGCGTCCGCTTTATCACTGCCCATCAACCGAGTCTAGACCAGTACCCGGTGGGACGCTTTCGCACCGCTGGACAAATGTGCTGAGTATCTGTTGAAGAATCGCCAGCGGCTGAACTACGCGCAGGCGCTGCGCAATG
>JBMFWZ010000204.1:0-3570 GCA_049964755.1 Steroidobacteraceae bacterium
CAGTGCATGCGATCGCTCTGACAACCATCAGGTAACCCGGTTGGCGGCACCACCACGCTGTTCGCGCATAATGCAGGTTAGAGCCGTAAGCAACGGTTCTGCGATCTCCTCGGGTGCGGCCGCGCGCAGTTTTTCGGCAAGTCGTCGGGGAACGGTCGCGAGTTCGGCCCGCGTCACTCCGGCCACATTCCAAGCGTTCCAGCCCTCCCGCAGAAATCGGGCGTCCCACGCCCTTTCCATTGAGACCGCCAGAGTTTCCAGCGCGTCAACTGCAGCTTGGGCAGCTTCGTGCATGACCCCTCCGTACACCATCGGAACTGTTGTAGCTAGTAACGGACTATACCGGAATCCCCTCAGGCCGGCAGCCGGGAGGAGGCGCAACGTCGGCTCGGCCCCTGCGATGCGCACATCTAGTCGCGGACCGCTGCGGCAACTCCGGCGGCCGCAATGAGCAAGTCGTATCCGCGTCCACCCAGTCTGCGGCCCGAGCAGGGTTCCGATGGAGGACATCGCCGGAGGCGGGATCATAGGGTCGGTTGGAACGATCCGATCATGAATGAGCGGGAAACCGGCCGGCGTGAGCTCGCACGCTGGCCGGTCTGCCCGCCCATTCGCGCTTCAGTTCCGGTACGCCGGTCGCAATGCGTAGGCACCATCCCCGAGCAGCGCCACGGCAATCAGGCTGATCGTCCAGAAGGCCGGATATTCCCATCCGCCCCCGGGATTTGTGAATAACCAGCCATTATGGCCGTGCACCATGATGATGGTGCCGAGCATTTCGGCGGCCAGTGGCAATGCCACCCAGGGCGCGTACAGCCCGAGAATCAGCGCCAAGCCCCCGAGCAGCTCTAGTGCGATCACTCCGTAGGCGGCAATCGCGGGCAGACCGAGCGAGGCAAAATAACCCACGAAACCCGGCACGGTGAACACGAAGATCTTCAATCCCACGTGTGCCAGGAACAGTACCCCCAGGCTTACGCGCAGCAGCGTGATGCCATAGGGCGCGGTAGAGGTCTTGATCATGTCGAACTCCCAGGTTGAGTGAAAAAAGACATTGCACGGTGCTGGCGGTCTCAGCGGCCGTATTTGCGAAGTGTCGCCGCGTCACGAAGGAACAGGCGCGGGTGGTTTTCCGAAACGGAAGCTGGAAACAGCGAGTCCTCCGAAGAACGCCTGCTCGTGGTACGTGGTCTCGCCCGGCTCGTCCCAAGCGGCACCCACGACAGTCATCAGCGGGAGGAGGTGGTCCTCGCGCGGATGTGCGATACGAGCTGCCGGAGCGTCTCGCCAGTGGGTGAGCCTTTCGGCCCGTTTTTCGGACGTCACTTCGGTCAGACTGCTTTGCAGCCACGCATCGAACTGCCGAGACGCCTCGTACCCGGCGGCGTCGCGCATCAGCCGCAAGTTGTGGAAGCTGAGGCCGCTGCCGATGATCACAACCCCCTCGGCGCGCAACGGCGCGAGGGCACGCCCCATCCTCAGATGCAGCGCCGGATCGAAGCTCGCATCGATCGAAAGCTGCACGATCGGCAAGGTTTCCTCCGGGTAGAGCGGCTTCATGACGCTGAACGTGCCATGGACGAAGCCTCGCGTCGGATCGGACCTGGCGGTGATGCCCGCGGAAACCAACAGATCCTGAACGCGCCGCGCCAACTGTGGCGAGCCAGGCGCGGCGTATTTGATGTGATAGAGGTAATCTGGGAAGCCGTAGTAGTCGTAAACCATGCCCGGCTTCTCGCCCGAGGACACCGCCGGACCGCGCTCTTCCCAGTGACCGGTGACGACTAGCGCGGCCTTGGGGACATCGCCGAGTTCACGACGCATGCTCAGCAGCGATTGCTCGAGCTGGGTCATGGCGGATCGAAACTCACCGCTCATGTACGGCCAGGGCCCGCCGCCGTGGCTGACGAAATAGGTGGGTAGCTTGAAGTCGCTCATGGGCTTATTTCTGACTGAGTGCTGCGTTGATGAGGACTTTGATACTTTTCTATATATTGATCAACGCACATTGAATTGATGAATACTTTCCTATAAGTTAATGATCATGGACACGATGGTGAGCCTGCGAGTGTTTTGCATGGTGGCTGAGCTAAAGAGTTTCGCCGCCGCCGGCAAGCGGCTGAACCTCTCACCCGCGATGGTGAGTAAGCACGTGATGCATCTGGAGAGCCATGTCGGTAGCCGGTTGCTCAACCGAACGAGCCGGCACGTGAGCCTCACGGAAGCGGGAGCGCTCTATTTCGCCCAGGCTCGCCAGATGCTCGAGGGGCTCGACGAAGTCGAGGCAGCCATCAGCAACGTGGCAATCTCCCCGCGTGGCACACTCAAATTGAGCGCGCCGGTCTGGATCGCCACCGCATGCTTCGCCGGCATTCTGGCGGATTACAAGCAACGCTATCCCGATGTCTGTCTCGACTTGAATTTGAGCGGACGGATTGTGAATCTGGTGGATGAGGGCTTCGACGTCGCGCTCCGCGCGACGACCCCCGAGCGCCTCGATCCCGGTCTCGTTTCCCGCGCGCTCATGCCCGTCGAGTTCCGGCTCATGGCGTCACCCGAATACCTGGATCGTGCGGGGCGCCCTGGAAATCTCACCGAGCTCAGCGGGCATGCGCTGCTGCGCTACAGCGGCGTCAATCTCGGCGACAGCCTGATCCTCAATGGCCCCGCAGGGCAGCAGAAAGTGACCTTCCGGACCATGATGTTGAGCGAGAACGAAACGGTTCTCCACCTGAGTGCGCTCGAAGGGATGGGGATTGTGTTGCTGCCGACCTGGATGGCCAACGCGGACCTTGCGGCCGGGCGACTCGAAGCCGTGCTTCCCGATGTGGTGGGGTTCAGCAATACGCTGCATGCAGTCTACCCGAGCCGCAAGTACCTCTCGGCCAAGGTCCGTACGTTTATCGACTTTCTGGCATCCCGGATTCCCTCGAATGAGAGCCACAAGTCTGCGTCACGCTGAGATTGGTGAGAAATGGTTGGGGCAGTCCATTTGCTTGGGCGCGTGCAGCGTCACGTCTTCATGTTGAAGAGAAGTACAAGTGAAGAGTGTTCGCGCCAAAACGTCATCTACCGGTTTTTTTGCGGGTACCGAAGACTGCGATTGACATGATTCAAGACTTGTTGACGCCGAGGAGTGTGTCCGGTCTGCCGTGCTCCTATTGAGTTGTCCCAGTCGATTCGACTTCTCTATATGCCAGCCGGGCGGGAACTTGCCCGCCCGGCAGATTTTCACGCGGCCTCGAGCGCCGGGTAGTCCGTATAGCCTTCCCCTCCGCCAGCATAAAACAGCTCCGGTTTGACCTCGTTGAATGGCGCGCCTGTTCGCAATCGCATGACGAGGTCGGGGTTCGCAAGGGCCATTACCCCGAGCGATTCGATGTCGGCCAGGCCTGCGGTAACGTCGGAGCCTATCTGTTCGCGCTTTCGCCCTGGGCGGTTGACAATCAGTACCCCGCGAAACGTTTTCCTGATCTCTTGCAGAAATGCGTCGTTTCGCACGTAGAGAACGTGCACGTAAGCGAGTCCCAACCCGTTCAACTCAGTCAGGAGGTGGCGGTAAAGATCATC
>JBMFWZ010000205.1:0-3557 GCA_049964755.1 Steroidobacteraceae bacterium
CGAGATCCGCGCCAGGCGCTCGTAGCGCCCATCCCCGTACAGGCTCCAGGCCCGCTCCATGAGCTTCTTGGTGGCCGGCCCCGAAAGCGTCCCGTGCAGTGAATCGGTATGGGCCAGCAGCAGCACATCAGCCAGGGTATAGCGGCTGGCAAAGCTGGTGCGCGAACCGCGGTAGCCCTTGATGAGCGGGGCACGCTCTGCCCCGCGCTTGACCAGCCGCGTCAGCTGCTGCCGTGAATAGCCGCTCACCCGCTCCAGGAAACGCAGCACCACGGCCTTCTGCGCGCGCTTCAGCCGCCGGTAGCTGAAGCGGTGCACGGTGCGGCCAATGAACCCGTAGCGCTCCTCAGCCGCGAGGGAAAAATCGATCGCTATCGTGCCGTCCAAAAAGGCCTGCAGCTGCGCCAGGGTCTGCAATTGTCCGTCGTTCATTTGGATCACCATGCCATGCAGCATGATCAATCCCAGCCACCCGCTCAGACTCATATCCCATTGGAATCACACCCCCCTCTCCAGACTCATACCCCATTGGATAATGCTCGCCCATCAGTGCGCGGACCGGGTGTGCTAGGCTCCTCGGGCGCATGCTCCGGCGCCCCATACCCCCCATGACCCGCAGCACGAATCTGGATCGAAGCGCCCCGCCAATGGCCGAGGGTGGCGCGCACGGCAATCGAGCGCCCCTGAAGGCTGCGCGCGCCGCGCGGCTGATCGCAACGCTCATCACCGTGAGCGTGGCACCGGCGTTCGCGAACGCTGGCGCCCGGATCACCGGGGTACAGGTCGTGCGCCGCGGCTCGCATTTTTTTATCTCGCTGCGCATGGCGTTGCCCGAATCCCCGCGGGCAGTGTTTGCAGCCCTGCAGGACTACCGCGCAATGCCCCGATTTAACCCGGATGTGCGCCAGGTCCGGGTCGAGCCGACGGCACGAGCGGATCAGGTTCGGCTCTTCACCACCGTGCATGCCTGTGTCCTCATGTTCTGCCGCACGCTGCATCAGACGCAACTCATCACCGCATCCACCGATGCGCACGGCGGTACTCTGCGGTCGCGATTCCTGCCCGGCGGCTCATTTCGATCGGGCCACGCGCACTGGACCGTGCGCCGCTGTGCACGCTCACCGACCCGGACCTGTCTCGACGTGCACATCGAGCTCGAACCGGCCTTCTGGGTGCCTCCCGTGATCGGCCCCTGGATCGTTCGCACCAAGCTGGAACAGGACGCCCGGCGATCGGGACTCGGGCTCGCTCAGCTCGCGGCAGACTTCGCGAAGGCGCCGCGGGTGCCCCGATCGTCCAGTCCGCGGCGCGCGGCTCGATCGTATCGGGGTTCTCGTCCTCGACCAGGGGCGATCCGCCGCACTGCAATTGCCGGGAACTACTGCATATCCATTTATGCGACACTACACTAGAGGAAGCCCAATTTTCAGTGTCCGCCCTGGTGCGGATCAACCATCGTCTGCAGGCCCGCGTCGAAGAATTCGAAGCCAACCTGCGCGTGCGCGACGAACGGATTGTGGCCTTGCACGGGAGGCTCAATTCCGTATTCAAGGTCAGCTGATACCCATGCAGCGGAAGCCAGCCTCAGTGGCCACCGCCGATACGCTCATCATGACCGCGATGGGTTCGAAATACGCATATCTACGTATCGCCACACCCGTCTGGCTCGGTCGAGCATTGATCAGATTAGCCGGGAATCGCCCGGGCAATGTGCGGAGAGCCGGTCAGAAGGGCAGCTCCCACGCTGCGCTTCTGGCTGAGCAAGATCGAAACCTATTCCGCCAGCCTGCGCCGACGGACCACGGCCACGCCGAGAAGCACTAACGCGCCGCCCATGAGAAAGAACGATGAGGGCTCCGGAACGGCCGAGCTGGTGACGCCGCTGAAGCCGCTGCTGCCGAAGTCGCTGCGGCCGGAATCAGCATTGTATGCGCTGCAATTGCTCGAGATGGTATCGCCCTGCATGGTGACCGCGGCAGTCAGCGCAACCGCTCGACCGCACAGGATGTTTGCGCCGGTATCCAGACTGATACTGTCTTCCGCGAGAATGTTTCCGGCGAAGTCCGTAGTCGGACCGAGTGTCGCGGAACTGCCGACTTGAAAATACACGTTGTCCGTTGAATCGCCATTTTCAACGATGACGTTCGATGCACTCGCAGTCGTAAGCGTGCTACCGATCTGGAAGACGAACTCTTGATTTGATGCACCGGCAAAATTGAGCGTGAGCGTGCCGGTCAACTGAGCCGACGACGCAAAGCTATAGACTCCGGGACTCAGCACGCCCACCGAGCCGAGATCCTGGCCCGTCAGGTTATCGGTCGACGTGAGGGCCGCTAACTCATTGAACGCAGTCGTGGCATCAGCCTGAGCCCCTTCAGCGACCGCATTACCGATCTGATATGTTGACGCTCCTACGAGGGTGATCGTTCCGGTACCGGTCATTGCCGTACCAGGATAGACTCCCACATCTCCGTTGATCGTGGTCGCGCCGGTATTGGTCACCGTGGAGGCGCCCAATACTGCGAAGCTTTGGGCTGTGCCCAAAATCGGTCCGGCTTCGACGCTCCGGGAATTCAAAATCATCCCCAGGACAGCCGCTCCTAAACATGATGCTCTGAAAACAGGGCGCAAAACTCCAGTGGGCGTGGACGTGCTGATCGCTGTATTGCTCTGCATGGCTTTCTTCCTAGTTCCCTGCTTGCCACCACCCGCGAGATAGGGTGTTGTAGTTCAGGGTTGCGCCGACACTGGAACCAATGCATAAATGATGCCATTTTGGCAATTGATTGTTTTCTATTAGTAATGCTATGACAGGGTCAAATTGACCCACTACAAATGTAAAGGTTTTCGACGCTTCGGATGCCTTACCGTGGCAGTTCCCTGAGCACGATGAAACGTCTCTGACGGAGATTCCCGGGTTTTCGGATGTGCGCATATACACACCGCTACATCTACCTCGGACTTCTCTAATGCCAGTCGGTCGCGTTTTGATAGGCGCGCTGACGTGGCTGGAGTACGCGCCCAAGATCAGGCTACTGAAGGTCACGGCCGGCCGGCCACCCTACCCCATACGCGTTAACCTAAGAGCTGGCAATTTGGGGGGGCGTCGGCACCAGGATTTGCGCTTCGCGGTCTTAGGCTCTTGGGAGCGATATGATCGTGCAGCCTGCCCAGGGTGATGAGTGGTCGGTGATCGAGTCTTTGCTGCCCACAGGATGGAAAGAGGCGGCGCGTGAAAAGAAGGTATTCAGGCGAGCGCGCTACACGATGGCCCCCGGGCCACTGTTACGAGTTTTACTCTGTGATGCCGTGAACCAAGGAGGTTTGCGCGAGACGGTGGCGCAAGCGCGCGCCAGCGGCATTGTGTCGATGTCTCAGGTGGCATTGCTGAAGCGTCTGCGGACCTCCTCGGACTAGCTGGCGTGGATCGGATTGCAGGTGTGCAATCAGTTTCGCGAGCAACCGAGAGTACCGGCGGGAGTGCGTCCGAGAGCCATTGATCGCACGACCGTGCAGGGTCCGGACAGCAAAGGAGCCGAGTGGCGCGTGCATTACGC
>JBMFWZ010000206.1:0-3373 GCA_049964755.1 Steroidobacteraceae bacterium
GTCGCATTATAGACCATTACACGCGAGTTTCAATGTAATGGGTTTATTTGCAACTACTATAAATTCGTCTGGTAGATCACCTCTTCTGAACCTTCCCGTCGCCGTACCCCGTTCGAACTTCCGGCCCGGCGCAGGGCAGCGGTGACGTTACCGCCCGAGGTCGATGTCCTGCTGATTCTCTTCATCCTCGATATCCGCTCCTCGATCGAGCCCAAGGGGGGCGGCCACCACATCGAGTACGGCCTTCGGGAACAAACGCTCAATGTCAGCCCCCATCCTCAGATGCGGGAACTTGTCCCGCACGAGCTGAAGAGTCGCCTGGGCCTGAAGCATATCCCGCCTCCTTTTCCGGGGATCACGATCATCCTGTTGACTCATCATCTCGGGTTCATTCTGCCCATATCGGGCAAGAGATCGAAGTCCATTATCGCTGGCATCCATACTACGGACGTCGCTTGAGACTGCACGAGCGACGCCGCTGCGGCGATGGTTATGTACTCCATGTCGAAGTAACTCCCGGTGTGGTCGCCACGTTGCCGGATTGGATGGTTGACGCGGCCCGCTGCGCAAGCATGGAACTTGGCGAACCACGCATTTCGGTAAGCGCCCTGCGGGACCTGCACATGCTTCTCGTGGAACGTGGATTTCGGCGATGCTCTCCTGGCGACCTTCAGATCGCGCAGGAGAAGCAAGATGATCCAAGCCCAAAAAGAGTCGTCGAAGGGCCTGTCGGCGCAGCCGCGGCAGGTCAGCATCGCGTTCGAGTCGAGGTGCGTTCAGGGGCTGACGCCTCCGGAGCGCATGAGAGTCCTCAGACATCTAGCAAACCTACTGATGCTCGCCGCGGGCCTCACAATCGAGGAGCGCAATCATGAGCCGCGGTGAGATCCTGCCAGCGCCCCTTTTGCAGCGCAAGGCCGTCGTCTACGTCCGTCAATCGAGTCCCTCGCAGGTGGTCACGAACCTGGAAAGTCAGCGCCGCCAATATGAACTGGTGGAGAAGGCCCGCGGTCTGGGCTTTGCGGCCATCGAGGTCGTCGACGACGATCTCGGGCGGTCGGCCGCCGGGACCGTCGCAAGACCCGGCTTTGAGCGATTGCTCGCTGAGGTGTGCGCCGGAGCGGTGGGCGCTGTGCTCTGTCTTGATGCCTCGCGCTTGGCTCGCAACGGACGGGATTGGCACCACCTACTCGAGCTCTGCGGGCTGGTGGAGGCACGCGTGATCGACATGGATGGGATTTACGATCCGTGTCGACCGAATGATCGGCTGTTGCTCGGACTGAAGGGCTCGATGAGCGAGTTCGAACTCGGCATTCTGCGCGCCAGGCTCGTTGATGCGGCGCAAGCGAAGGCGCGCCGCGGTGAACTGCGCATCAACGTTCCTGTTGGATACGTCTGGCACCGGGAGAGCGGCCCCACATTCGATCCGGATGTGCGCCTGCAGGAAGCGATCCGCCTGATCTTTGCGCGATTTCGCCAGCTCGGTAGTGCGCGACAGGTGTTATTGTCGCTGACGGCAGAGAAGATGCACTTCCCACGCCCCTCAGACGGCAAAAAGCTCACACGCTTTGAGTGGACGCCCCTGCGGTACCGTAACGTCATCTCGCTGCTGAAGAACCCTTTCTACGCTGGGGCCTACGTCTATGGCAAAAGCCAAAAGCGTTCGACAGTGGTCGATGGGCGGGCTCGTAAGACTTACGGGCATCGCAAGCCTTTTGAACAGTGGGACGTTATGATACAAGATCACCACCCAGGGTACATCGAGTGGGCCGAGTACGAACGCATCCAGACGCTCCTTGCGGCAAACACGTATGCGAAGCCTGGCGATGTCAAGTCCGGGCGGGGCGGACGTGCATTGCTGCCGGGCATGTTGCTGTGCGGTCATTGCGGGCGCCGATTGTGTGTGGTCTATACGGGCCGCGTGCCGCGGCCACTCTACCGGTGCGAGCGGCCCAATCAGCAATTGGGTCTTCCGCGGTGTATGACCTTTGGTGCTGCGCGGGTCGACGAGGCCGTTGCGCGCGAGCTGATACGCGCGGTCGAGCCGATGGCGATTGAGGCGGCAGTGCAGGCGGAGAGCCGATGCATGGAGATCCAAAGCGAGCAGCGACACATGGCGGAGCTGGATTTGCAGCAAGCGCGGTATGAAGCGTCACTCGCCGAGCGTCGTTACGCCGCGTGCGATCCCGAGAATCGGTTGATTGCCGCGCAGCTGGAGAAGAGCTGGGAAGCGACCTTAGAGCGTGTACAAGCCTGCGAGGATCGCTTAAAGGACCTGGAGGCCGCGAACGCACAGGTCGAGGTCCCCGACTTCGGCTGGATTGCCGCAGACCTGACGGCCGCATGGAATGCGCCTGGGGTGACGATGCGCGCGCGCCAGCAGTTGCTGCGTGCGCTGATCGTGGACATCGTGGCTACGTACAATCAGGCTACCCGAGACATTACGCTCACGATCCATTGGCGTGGCGGTCAGCACTCTGAGCTGAAAGTGCAGAAGCCGAAGACCGGCGAACACAGCTGTCGCACGCCCGAGGAGGCGCTCGCGGTAATACGGAGTATGGCGAGCCGATGGTCCGACACGGACATCGCTGCCTCGCTGAACCGGATGGGCATCCCTACCGCGCACGGCAAAACCTGGAATGCAATCCGTGTCATATCGATACGCCAGGTGCATGGCATTCGCGCCTATCGCTCTGCAGAGAAAAGCGGCGAGTGGCTCACGTTGTCTGAGGCTGCAGCGAAGCTCCGCGTGACCAACCATCAAGTTCGACGGCTCATCAAGGAAGGCGTTCTCCCCGCCGAGCAGGTAGTGTTTGATGCGCCGTACCAAATCCGGGCTTCTGATCTGCAAGACGAGCGAGTCATGGCCGCGCTCTCGCGAAAGGGGCGCCCGTGTCAGGTCGTGAGCGAAAATCAAAAGCCTTTGTTTCCAAATACTTAGCGAGGAGGTGCACAATGAAAGAGGTCTCAACCAGCATTTGTGTATGGCAAATGCCCGCGGATCGGGTGCCACCATGGGAGCAGGCATCCCATCCTGCCCTGTGACGGTCGCACGAAACTTCACGCTCGAGAGCAGCCACTTCATCTCACCTATCGAGGCAGGTCGCAGATCCGATGGTGCAATGCTGTCCTTTTCGGCTTTCCACGGCGGATTGGGCGCTTGCTTGACCAGATCGACGAAGAAACCGCGCGCGTTCACTGCACGAAACCCATTTTGACCAACCTTCTCGAACGAGCGGTCCACCTTCTTCAACACCGCGAGCACACCGAACTCGCTGACCTCATCATCTGCCCATGCCAGATTCATCGATGATCTGGCATCCCACAGGAAATCAACATCGGTGGTACCCATCAGCCCCGATTCAAATATCAC
>JBMFWZ010000207.1:0-3321 GCA_049964755.1 Steroidobacteraceae bacterium
GTGCATGACCAATACCGATCGGTACTCGCACACCTGGTGGAACGACGATAACCGGATATTCCTGGCCATCGCGTTCGCCGAAGTCCACTGCAATTTCAAATCGATCGGATGCGTATCGCGAGATCAGTTCCTGAATCCTGTCGGCCGAGAATGTCTGACGCACGTCTGTTGGAGCGCCTGTGGCGGGTTGCCGGGTTTTGTCATCGAATCCGATGATCAGGTACCCGCCATTGCGGTTATATAACGCGATCGAAGCTTTGATGATCTTGGCTTGATCGACCGAAATGCATGGGTCAAGCCACCGCTTCAGCTCTTGGTTAAGCCCTTCGGTCGGCTGGGCTATCAACCGTGTAATCAGATCGTGATCAATGTCCATGTGGACGAGCTCACATTCGTACTTTGTGTCGATCTACCACCCTAGTCGGTGGACTTTCTGCGCCATCAGCAATAATCGAATGATACGCGAATACCGGCAGAGCACGGAACGTGCCACATGTGGCGGTACGCCTAGCCGATTGCCCATGGTCATGCCTCCCGCTGATATGAGGCTTGGCTTCGCCAATTGCGCGCCACCGTAGAGGAGCGGCCAAGTGCTGCCCGCAGGGCCCACCCGGGGGAGAAAGGAGGAGAGGTCGCATATCGCGCACCTGCGGAGAACTCCATGAACTTCCCCCGGAACCTGAAACAGCGCGCGATGCGTCGAATCGCATTGGCGCGTGTGACGGCGACGACCGTCGCGGTGCTCGCGCTCTCTTCGGGCAGTGCCGATGCACAGATGATTGGCACGAATTACACCTGCGGCGAAATCGGGTGGGACCACTGGATCGGCGTCATCGTCGGTGACCTCACGGGTCCGGTGACCGTGGGGGTCGGCGTCGTCGCCGCGCTCGCCGCCGGTTTTGCGCTGGCATTCGGGGAGGACCTCTCCGGTATTGGCAAGCGCGCACTTCAGGTGGTGCTCGCCATCGCTTTCATTCCGGCGATTTTGAAACTCATGACGCTCATGGGACTTCAGGTCCCGATGTGCTGAGGCAGTGTGCGGTGGCCGGCATCCCCGACCGCTGGACGGTCGGGGATGCCACGGTACGCGAGGTGAGAGATGGCCGATAGCGAGAACGAGCCGGCGCTGCCCCCAGGGGCTGCACCGATCCATGAGAGTCTGAATCGCCCGCTGCTGCTTTTGGGCGGCGAGCGTACGTACATGATTCTGTTTGGGCTCGTCTGCGGGATCTTCATCTTCCTGCTGATGCACTGGTGGAGTTTCGTGCTCGGGATTGTCCTGTGGTTCGCCGGCCGTCAGTTTCTCGTGCACGCGGCGAAGGCGGACCCGCAGCTCTCGAAGACCGCGCAGCGCTTCCTCAAATACAAGGCGTTTTACCCGGCGGCGGCCACTCCGTTCGCGGGATTGAAGGAGAAGGTTTGATGCTCTCGCTCGCGGAATTTCGACTCAAGGCGAAGGGATTGCCGGATTACCTGCCGTGGGCGGCGCTCATCGAGAATGGGATTGTGCTCACTAAGGCCGGCGGACTCATGGCTTCATGGGAATACGCAGGTCCCGATCTCGACTCCGCGACGCAGGATGAGCTCGTCAGCATGGCCTCCCGCGTGAACGGGGCGCTGGCGCTTGGCGAGGGGTGGGTCTTGCACTCGGATGCCGTACGCGCGATGGCACCGGGATATGCCCCCGCGGGGGCATTCCCCGATCGCACCACGCGCATGATCGATGACATCCGGCGCCAGCACTTCGAGAGCGAGGGGTACGGTTTCAAGAGCCGCTACGTGCTCACGGTGACGTGGTTCCCGCCGGTGGACCGGCAGGACAAGACCGCGCGGTTCTTCACCGAAGGGGGCGCGGAATCCACCTGCTCGGCTCAACTCGATCGCTTCCGCCGGGGCCTGCGCGAGATCGAGGACCGCCTCTCGGGGGTGGCGAGAATCCGGCGTCTCACGGACACGGTGGATGAGCGCACAGGGGTGGTGAGGAGCGAACTGCTCGCCCATCTCGAGAGCTGTGTGACCCTGCGCAACGCCACCGCGCCGTTTGCGATGGCGAGCGTGCCGATGTACCTGGATGCCGTGCTCGGTCAGCACGATCTCGTGAGCGGATTTCAGCCGCGCATCGACGATCAGTACATCACGGCCATCTGCATCACAGGCTTTCCGCCGTACTCGGTGCCGGGCATGTTCGATCGGCTGGCGCGCCTCCCGGTGGAGTATCGCTGGAGCACGCGCTTTATCGAACTCGATCCGCAGGAGGCGGAGCAGCTTGCCAATAGCTACCGCAGCAAGTGGGCGCAGAAACGCAAGTCCATGATGAACTTCCTGCGCGAAGCCGGCGGCGGCCAGGCGACGCACATCAACTTGGATGCCGACCGCGCAATGAACGATGCGATCGTGGCGGTCGCGGAGGCGAGCCAAGGCAAGGTCATTTTCGGTTATTACACGAGCGTCTTGCTGCTCGCGGATCGGAATCTCCCGGCGCTCGAGGATGCGGCGCAGGACATCCGCAAGGTGATTCTCAACCTCGGATTTCAGGCGCGCATCGAAACCGTGAATGCGGTGGATGCGTATCTCGGCACTATGCCAGGGAACACAGTAGCCAACGTGAGGCGGCCGGTTTTGCACACGCTCAATCTCGCACATCTGATGCCCTTCACGAGCGTGTGGGCGGGGCCTGATGAAAACCCCTGTCCATTCTATCGGCTGCGCGGTGCGGCGGGAGAAGAAGGCGCGAGGGTTCCGCCATTGCTTTGGACACGCACCGCGGGCGCGACGCCGTTTCGCCTGTGTCTGCACGCGGGCGATCTCGGCCATGCCGCGGTGCTTGGACCCACCGGCAGTGGCAAGTCGACGTTGCTCGGAATGGTCGTCGCACAGCATTTCCGCTACGCCCGCGCGCAGGTGTTTGCCTTCGACAAGGGCTATTCGATGCTACCGCTCGTTTGGGCGGCCGGTGGCGAGCACTACGATATTGCGAGCGGTGCGGACGGCGTGGGCGGTCCTCCCGTGGCGTTCGCGCCCCTCGCGCGTTGCGACGAGGAGAGCGAGCAGCGTTGGGCTGCGGAGTGGCTGGAATCGTGCGTTGAGCTTCAAGGCGTGCGAGTGACACCGGAGCAGCGGCCGGAAATCTACCGCGCGGTGAAACAGTTGGGCGACTTCGAGGATCCGAAGCTGCGCACCCTGGGACAATTTCGCGCGACGATTCAGGATGCGGACCTGCGCACGGCGATTGAGCCGTACACGGTCCGCGGCGTTGCGGGGGACCTCCTCGATGCCACCGAGGATGGATTGGGTCAGGACCGGTTCCAGGTGTTCGAGATG
>JBMFWZ010000208.1:0-3300 GCA_049964755.1 Steroidobacteraceae bacterium
CCCCTCGGGCAAAAAGCCAGCCCCACCGCTCCTCGGTATTACCTCAAGAACTTAGGATTCACTTTGCCGGGGCCCTGCTCCCCGCCGGCGACGACCTGAAGGCCAAGCGCGATCGCGCCCTGCTCTCCCTTCTTCTCCATCACGGCCTGCGGCGCGAAGAACTCTCCGGGCTCACGGTACAAGACATTCACCCCCGCCGCCGCGTACCGCATCTGCGCGTGCACGGGAAAGGGGGCAACGTGCGGCACATCCCCCTACACCCGGGCAGCCAGGGGCTGCTGAGTGAATATCTGGAGGCCTCCGGCCACGGTCAGGACAAGTCCGGTCCTCTCTTCCGACCCGTCCGCAACAATCGGACCGGCGAACTCGACCGAACGCTCTCCGGCGACGGGATCTACAAGCTCGTACGCGGCTACGCCAAGAGAATCGGCGTAGCCATCGGCGTGCACTCCCTGCGGGCCACCGCCGCAACCAACGCCCTCGAGCACGAAGCCGATATCGCGAAGGTACAGGAGTGGCTGGGTCACGCGAACATCGCCACCACGCGCCTCTATGACCGGCGCAAGCGTCGGCCGGGGGATTCCCCCACCTTCAAGGTGGTGTACTGATCGCGAACGGAAAGTTTCGTGCAACCCGCTACCGCCGCGGCTGCAATCGGCTCCAGGGGCACCCGGCACCGTGAGCGATCAGAAAATTCTTAATCTCAAGGCCAGCCGGATCTGCGCACTCACGGCTTGGTATTTCCCCGGGCGCCAGACTTGCCGATTCTGGCGCACGTCACGCGCGATCGCGGAGTCGCTTTGGCCGCCGGCCGACACCCCCGGCGCATCGGGCGAATCCACCGGCTGCACCGCGAAGTGGCGTCGGGCGTTGATGGAGAGCTCGAGAGACTCGGCCATGGCCTCGACGGTGCCCAAAGGGCTCGCAGTTGAACTGCGGCCTTGAATTCCACGAAGTGCGGCGGATGCCTCAACGGGCCACCGCGCTCGCGCCTATAGACTACGTGGGTCTCGGTGACGGACAGCCGCTGAATGCACCCTCACGGCAGTCCAATCCGGCTCTGCGCGCGCCCCTGTGCGGCTTGCGAATGGTGAAGCACTGCAGATCGACACCCGCGGCTGCACCCGGGACATGATGTTGCCGACTCCGAGCGCGAGCGCCTCGCCGCCGCCATCCCGCCAGCGCGCCAGCGCGCCTGAGCATCCTGCGAGGTGATCAAGACCCTGCGGCTCATCAGGCGCAACTCCCAAACCGAATACGCAGCGCTCCGCGGCGTCTAGCCGCCGTCGGACGCCCTGCTGCGCGCGCTGATACAACGTCAACACTGACGTCCCATCACCACGATGTGCAAATGACTTGAACCGACGGGGTCGCGAGCCTCCATACTCGCTTCAGTGTATTGAGTTTCTCTAAAGATTATTAGAGAATAGCAAGCAAATGCCCAAGCGCCACCTCACGCCCGCCCAGATCTTCGATTTGCGCCAAGCGCTGCACGTGGCGACGCTCGATGCGCTGATGGCATCGCGCCGCTGGGAGCCAGGTGACCTGGTGTTTCAGGGAGGCACGAGTCTGCATCTGGCGTACGGGTCGCCTCGGTATAGCGAGGATCTCGATTTCCTGGTGAATTCCTCGCTCAATCTCCAGTCGATCGCCAAGGCCGTACAAGCCCGGCTGGAAGGGACATCGTGGCTGGTCCCCCAGGGGGCGAAGCTCGTCGTATCCAAGGCCAAGGACGCACGTAACCCGCATACCTTCGTGGTCGCCATCGGCGGCCCTGAACTCATCGGTGCGGTTCGCGTGAAGGTGGAACTCTGGCGAACTCCGGAATCGACCGTGAATGCCGTGAAGACCACCGTCAGCCCCATTCGCCTGGCGAGCGGCGCCGCCTCCGGGCTGCAAACATTCGTGCCCACCGCGGAGCTGTCCGAGATCTACGTGGACAAAGTGTTCGCCCTCGGCGCCCGCCCTTATCTGAAAGCGCGTGACGTGTTCGACCTTCATTGGCTCGTGTTGCACGGCGTGGCGCACGTATGTACGCCGGAGAGTCTGCGCGTCCGTCTGACGACCTACCCCAAAGAGACCGCGGCCGCCTGGCTGGTGAAAGCTCAGGCGCGGCGAGAACAGCTTGCCTCCTCGGTGGGTTCAATCGAGCAGGATTTGAAGCGCTGGTTGCCTTCTTCCTGGCCACTGACCAAGGTGGCAGTCCAATCGATGGTCCAATCCGCGATCTGCTCGCTGGACGAAGGACTTCGCGCCATGCCTCAGATCGAGGCGCAGTCGCGTGCCGAGCCTGCGGGTCCGTCATCATGAAACCGGCATCGCGAACCCAGGTGTCCGCCTTCGAGCGTCTGCGCGATCTTCCCGCGCTGTTCCGCGGAGGCGAACTCACGCGGCGATTCGGTTGGACATCGAAGACCGCCTCGCAGTATCTGTACCTCTGGAAGCGTCGCGGACTGGTGCAGGGTCTCGGCGGACATAGCGACGTCTATGCCAATCTGCTCGCTAGCCGCCGCCCGGACTGGGAGGGGGCTGTGGTCATGGCCATGCCGTCCGCCGTGCTGGTGGGTATCGAAGCGTTGCGTCGTGCAGGTTGGACTACGCAGCTGGCGCAACGTCCCACGGTCGCGGTCAAATCCGGCTATCCCATGTTCAAGACAGAGCGCTTCGACCTCGTGAGCCGCGATCCACACTGGTTTGATCAAGTTGCACCGGGCATTGAGGGCAGTTCCGATGAGGGGCTCCGAACCCTAAGGCCGGCATGGGCACTTGCGGATTTGCTCCATCACTGTGGCTGGGAGCACAGTGGGCTCTCACCCGATGACATCGAGTGGTTGCAGGCCGCAAGCGCAGAGCGCGATTGGCGTGCCGCGCGCAAAGCATTCGCATTGGCGCCGGTTGCACTGAGCGACATGGGCGTCTCCCCTCGCGCTCATCAACCGCGGATGCCTGTCGCGCGACAACACCGGCCGCTGCGCCGCCCAGCGAAAGCCTGACGACATCCTCCTGCGGGAAGCGCTGTGCCAGGCTGGCACCCAGACTTGACCCTGCGCTTCGCTGTTCCTCACAGCTCTGCGCAGAGCCTCGGTCCCGAGGGACCTTCCATCCGGTTCGCGCTTCAGAGCGCTCGGAGGGAAGGCCCTACGGGACCGAGGCTCTGCGCGTGGCGTCAGGAACCGCGCAGCCGCAGCAGCGGGTCCAGCCGCTCAACGCTTGGTGTTCCCCTTGCCACGAGGTCCGCCCACTTTGCGTTTGACGGTGCCGGAGCGCGGGGTGGGTGGGGGCGCCGGGCGGCGCTTCGCG
>JBMFWZ010000209.1:0-3220 GCA_049964755.1 Steroidobacteraceae bacterium
GCGCGGGGGGAACTTTTCCCGCGGAGTTTGCGACGTTTGCGACGTTTGCGACACCGTCCGGTTAATACCGGACACGCGCGCGTGGAGGTCTATACCCGTTTGGCGTCGCAAGTGTCGCAAGTGTCGCACGGTTGCGAGGGCGGTCATCGGCCGTCACTCCAATGTGTCTCGACCGGCACCGGCTTCACGCGAAGTCCGGCGAATCCCCGTCCACGGATGCCACCTGTGTCCTTGATGCGCTGGAAGCCGCGGCGCGCCAGCTCGTCGCTCAAGGTGGCGGCCTTCCCGGGGTTGACTCCCGCGCCCTCCGCGTAGGCCGCGAATGACTGAAACAGGCGTTTGACGGTCTCACTGTGCGACGGCGCGAGGTCGCAGCATTCCTCGAGCCACCCGCCGATCACGTCTTGCGTTTCGAAATAGACCCGCGTCGCCGCCGCGACGGCATCGGGCCTCGCGAGGCCGTTGCGCTGCCAGTCGAGGCAGCCCTCGATGGCCCAGCGCAGGATCGCCGGCCACTCGGCCCGCAGTTTGTGCTCGAGCTCGAGGTCGGGACTCTGCGGCTTGTGGATAAACGGAATGATGTTGAAGCGCCGGATCAGCGCCTCGTCGACGTGGCGGAGCAGAGGCTGGTGATTCCCGACCAGGAGCAACTTCCAGGTCGGCGCGAACGTGAAGAAGTCCTGGCGCATGTAGCGCGCCGTCACAGGGTCCCCCCCCGTCAGCGTCTTGATGCGGGCGCTATTCCAATTGCGACCGGCCTCCGATTCTTCGGCCACCACGAGCCGCGCGCCGCGCAGCATGGCGAGTTCCGTCGGGTGCCGCTCGCCGCGCGCCTCCGTGAAGGTCTCCATCGGCGCCACGGTCCCGTAATCCCCGAGGATGCCTTTCAGTGTATGGACGAAGACGCCCTTGCCGTTGCCGCCACTGCCGTACACGAAAAAGAGCGCGTGCTCACGCACGTCACCAGTGAGGGCGTACCCGGCGATCTGCTGCAGGAAACGCATGAGCGGGCCGCTTCCGCAGGTGGCCTCATCGAGAAAGCGCAGCCACAACTCCGGCTCCGCGCTGTCACTGGGCGCCACGGCGGTCTGTTTGGTGATGTAATCCTCGGGCCGTGCATCGCGCCGCGTACCCTCCCGGAGATCGATGACACCGCCCGGGGTGCCGAGGAGCAGGGGGTCACGGTCCCAGATTTCCGAAGTGACCGCGAGTCGTCGATCCGAGCGGGCCGCACGCTCTACCGCGGCCGCGGTGGCTGTTTTCTTCAGGGCCACGAGGCCGAGTCGGTTTGCTTCCCGACAGAGGTCACGCGCCCAGGAAAACGCCAGCATCGAGGCGTCCCGGCGCCAGTGCGTTTGTGCCCAGGTGTACCAAGCGCCGCTCGTATGACAGTAGCGTGCGCGACTCGCGTTGCGCTCCGCGAACGCGAGCGCAATCCCGTCCTCTGACATCTCGATATCGGCGAGCTGTCCGGTATGCTCGGCCGCCCGCGGCGCGGGGGGAACCTGTGGCAGGTTAACGGGTGCAGTGTTCACGCTGCCCCCCTTGGCGCGTAACGCGCGGCAGATGCGGCGATTTGTCTCAATTCATCGTCCCGAAGCGCGGGCTCACAATGATCGGCGTTGACCGCTCGGAGTGACTCGAGGATCCCGTTATATTCGATTCCCCACCGGCGAAGTGCGCAGCCGATCCGCATGAGCGTGTCGTTGCGTCGCTTCTCGGGGATTACCATATGTCCGCTCGCGTCCCGCTCGATCGGCCGTGACCGCTTCGCGTGCAGGATTCTCTCGAGCAACTCGACGGGTGCCGGCGCAATCGGGACGTTCCGAGCGATCTCATAGATGTGACCCTCGACGATCGATCCGGCCGCGACGACGTAGCCGCGATTTCCGCGCCAGTCGATTCCGGGCAACAGGTCTGCACCGATAGTGATGGGGGAGCCAGGTGGCATCGAGAAATACAGATGCCACCCGCCCGACCACGTCTTAACGGTGAAGGTCGTCGGCAGCTTCAGCGCATTAACAGACTCGAGCCATTTCTCACTCTTTCGCGGGTCGATGTCGATAATGAGGCGGCCGCCGCCGGTCGCGATCCCGATGTTGGCGTTCGGGTATTCGGTCCACCAGCGCTCGATAGTCTCACTGTTGGTAGTTGCGTCGAGGCACCCGTGACCGCCATTCTCCTTGCGAATCGCCGGGACCTTGCCGCCTGCGGCCAGTGGGAACACGGGCCAGCCTTGTTTGGCGTAATGTAATGCGAGGTCGATCACCGGGCAATCCTCCCCGATGGCGTGCCGAGCAGCGCGTCAGTGCGCCGGCAGTGCTCCTGCCACGCGAACGTCACCTCGGCGTAGAACTGCTCGAGCGAGTGCAACCAGTGTTGGTTTACCGCCGCGCCGTTGTACATTTCGGGCTGAATGGCGTCATCTCGAACGATCGCACGCAGCTCTGCGGGGCTGAGAAATTCTCCCGCGCTCTCCGATAGAAAATAGGCGCAGGTCAGGCCGTCGAGTCGGTCCGCGTTGGCGTGATGCTCGAGCATGGTGCGGAACTTGTTCAGTGACCATCTGTCGTGCGCCCATCGAGTTTTCGTGAGCGGGGCGACGACCGAGCGCGGGATGGGCTTCGCGGGAGTCATGGCTGCACCTCCTGTGGTGGGAACAGCCGGATCTGTATCGTGGGACGCCATCCCCGCACCCTGGGCAGGCACTCGCGGCAAACCAAAATTGCGACGGGTCGCTCACGCATCCTGCAGGCAAAGAGCCAAGAATCGGCCGGCGCAGTCTGCTGGCAATACCAACAGGCGTGACCAGCGCCGAGCAGCCGCAGCCGCTCGCGCTCGGCGATTTCGGGGGTGATGTCTCTGAGTGCCGGCGCACGCTTGAGCCGGTGGCCACGTGTGCCGATCGCGCAGAGAAAATCGAAGGGGAGCGCGCTCTCGTCGGCCTCGCGTAAATAGGGAGGATGAGATATTCTGGACATGTTGAGTCTCTGGCCGGTAGCCCGCAGCAACGGGCCCGGCCTTTCCATTTCTGGAGTCCGGGCGGCCACTAAGGTTTGAATCAGGGGGCGGTCTGTGTGCCTGCGCTATCACCACGCAGGGCGGCCTCGATCGTTGAACGACGCCAACCGATTGGGGCACCCCCCAAAAACGCGTCACGAGCGGGCAGCCGCCCATCCCGCTCCATCCTCCAACGAGTACAAGAACTCACCGACAGCAG
>JBMFWZ010000210.1:0-3178 GCA_049964755.1 Steroidobacteraceae bacterium
CTGAGCGTCACAGGTTCCCAGGGGTTTTTTTTGCGACATTGTGGACGTCATTCGACGAGGTGAGTGTCCCGGCGGAGGGGCGCTCCCGTCAGCTGCGCGCCAATGACTGTGTCGTTCAGGGGGTGCACGCAACAGCGTTCGTCGACACCGGTTCGGATTACACCGTGAGCAACGAGGCGTTGTTCTTGGCCTGCCGGAAAAAAAATCCCCATTTGCCGGTCATCGGACTGGTGTCGCTCTCGGGCGTGACCGGGGGGGCAGTCATTGGGAAAATCGTGCGCTTTGACCGATTCTCTCTCGGGGAGCTGCTGTTCACCGATACTGCGGTCGTCGTGACGAATATGGAGATTTTCCGCCTCTGGGGAATGAGTGATCAACCGGCGCTGCTGATGGGCATGAATTGCCTACGCGCTTTCAAATGGGTGTCCATCGACTACGGTCGCAAAGAATTCGATTTTAAAACCACACGCGCCGTCTCGCGGCCCGACTGGCTGCCTCGGCAAACCATTGCGTAGTGCTGCTGGGATAAGCGGCGATCGCGATGACGTGTGATACACGGTGGCGAGGCGTCGTGAGTCATGCCGTACCCGAGTGTGCGCAGGCGCACATCGGAGCAAGGACGGGCGTGGTGGAAGCGAGCGCCTCTATTGGCCACTCGATGCTCGGTCGCGAAACCCCAAGGCACCTACTGGCGCATTGCGATCGGGCGCTTTCGAGTTTGCGACCGCCGAGCGAAATCAGCGCGCGCATCGATGGCCGCGCTCGCTGACTTCGCGCTCTGGCGCCCAAAGGCGTCAATGCCGGCGTTCGACCCACCAGAACGCGGGCACCCACCTGACGGATCGCCGCGCACCAGACTCAGAACCTGCCACAGTGCTCAGTGACCGTGCACCGGCTGAGCGTCGGCCATCAGTACCTCAGTGCTCAGATGCGTGCCGAAGTTGACTTGGTGCGGCACACAGGTTGATTCGTAGCGAATATTGCGGGTAGTGAACAGCGGCAGGAAGGTTTCTTTGAACTGCTCGATGAGCTCGCAGTTTCCCTGATCCTGGAGACTCGAATTGCCCGCCAGCAGCACGACGTTCTGCCAATGCGCAGAGACCTCCGGTCCGACAGCCTTGCCGTGCTTCGAGGAGGCCGGCACCAGCACCTGCATGCTCACCTGAACCCCCGGAAACGTCTCCACACCCGAGCCCCGGACACACCCGTATTCGTTCACCTTCAAATCCCGTGCACCGAGCTTCTGGAGCATCCGCTCGACTTCCTCGCGCAGGCCGCCACAAGAGTAGTACGTCGTGAACCCTTGGTAGATGAATCGCAGGTGGCGGTTCGTCCAGACCGCCGGAATGCCACCCTGCGCCGAAGCCGCCAGCGGAACGGCACCGAGAAGCACGCCGGCCATCACGATCGTCACTCGAGAAATAGTATGGGCACGCATAAGACGTTCTCCAGCAACCCTACCTCGTCGTCGCGCGGACCGCCTCGTGGCGTCCCTCGATCCGAGCCCCACACGCTATCCCCGCCCGCCGAATGACGCAAGCCGCCACCGCCCGTCCTCGGCACCTCCGCTTGCAAACACGCCCTGCGTGGCGCTCTGGTCTCGCTGGCCCTGCCCCCCTTACGGCGCAGATGAGGCTGTAGGCATCTGCGCCGAAGTCTGAGCCGGACTGCCCGCGATGCAGCGCGCAATGACAGCGTGGTCAGCAGGACTCGCCGGCTTGCACGAATCGATGCATCCCCCTGCACGGCCACGCGAACCGAACCGATCGCGAGCGCTACCGAACGGACAGGCGGTCCGGCGGCGCTTAGCCGGGACTCATGTAACGCCGATATGCGCCGATCCAATCTGTCGCGATGGCACCTTGCGCGGCGCGGAGCGACAGGCGTCCACGGCATACGAGGTGATTCAGTCGATTCTCCAGACGATCCTTACGATAGGCGCCCCATCCGCCCACGACGTGCAACGGTTCGGGCCATAGGTTTTCTGGCGAGGTGGGCGAGCCGCCGAGCTCGAGCGGTATCAGGTGATCTTCTTCGTAGTCCCGCAGCCAATGATCGGTGTATCCGTACTCGCGGATCTGCCGCCGCTTCAGGTGCTCTGTGTACTGTTCCGGTGGCCGGACGGTGCGCGTGTAATCGTAGCGGCAGATGGTGCGGTGGATATTCGCCTGCGTAACTGCAGCGCTGATGGCGCCGGGAGTGATCTGCGCATCGGGGAGCGCGTCTCTGCGCGGGAGAGCCCACGCGAGGTGCCTGTGCCACGGGTGCCGGTGATGCCACTGCTGTCAGTGTGCGCGGGCAAGCGGTGACACCGCGACGCACGCGACCAGCAGAGCAAAGCAGTTTGCTTTCAATGAAGCTCTCCGCGCATGAGCGAGACCATGCAAACCACACAGCCTTTCACCATCTACTCCAGTAACGCGATCAACGGAAGATTCGAGAGCGGTTCCACGTAGCCGAAGATCCGTTAATTCCGCGGACGCATTCGCGCGGCATGACGGCCTAGCACCGATCCCAAGGGCTGTGCATCGGCAGTCGCATTTCCCGCACCCCCTCCGGGCGACGACCCGCGGCTGCCCACTGGGTCGGCATAGTGCGCCGCCGCAGCCCGAAAGTGACTGTCGCGACGGTCGGCCGCCGGCCCATCCGCCATCAGCGCCTGTGTCAAGGAAGTGGCGATCCGGCTCGCCGATTGCGCAGTCGCCGCGCTCAGCGAATCGGCGCGAACCCGTCGGTCACCGACCGCCCGGGATGAGCAACGGGTCGCACAGGCGTTGCGCTGGATCGAGACACATGAAAATGCTCCCGCATCCATCGACGCGCTCGCGGCCGAAGTGGCAACCAGCGCATTCCACTTCCTGCGCATCTTCAACCAGGTCATCGGCGTCACCCCGGGCCAATACGTGCTGCGCAGGCGCTTGCACCGGGCGGCGACGCGTCTCCGCGGCTCGGGCGAAACCGTCGCCACGGTGGCGCTGGAATGCGGCTTCGAGGATCTCTCGACCTTCAATTGCCAGTTCCGGCGCGCCTTCGGCCTGACACCGAGTGCCTATTGCGTCACATCAATCCACTTCGTGCGCCAGGCTGATTGACCTCAGGCCTGAGCCTGGCCATCGTATCTGATGGGCCTGAACGACTTTTTGATCACGTTCGCTGATGGACGGGGTCCGCGGTCCAT
>JBMFWZ010000211.1:0-3148 GCA_049964755.1 Steroidobacteraceae bacterium
GCGGGCGAGGCCCCAAACACCTCGGCCAGCTCCGGCCGCTGCTGAAACACCCGGTCGGCCACCGTGCACAGCGTCTGCACGAGCGCGAGATTCTCGCTCTCCGCTCCGCCCCCGATGTTGTAGACCTCCCCCGGGGTGCCCCGCTCGAGCACCCGCTCGATGCCGCGGCAATGATCCGACACGTGGAGCCAGTCACGCACATTGCGCCCATCGCCGTAGATCGGCAGCGCCCGCCCATGCAGGAGATTCACGATCATCAGCGGGATCAGCTTCTCCGGAAAATGAAACGGCCCGTAATTATTCGAGCAATTGCTGATCGTCGTATTGAGGCCATAGGTGTGATGGTAGGCCCGCACCAGATGATCGGACGCGGCCTTGCTCGCCGAGTACGGGGAGTTCGGCGCATAGCGCGTCTCCTCGGTGAAGGCCGGATCCTCCGGCCCCAGTGAGCCATACACCTCGTCGGTGGAGACATGATGGAAGCGGTGCGCCGGCACGGTGCGCTCGGTGAGCCACACGGTGCGGGCCGCCTTGAGCATCGAGTGCGTACCCTGCACGTTGGTCTCGATGAACGCATCAGGACCCTGGATGGAGCGATCCACGTGCGACTCGGCCGCGAAATGCACGATCGTATCGAGACGCTCCTCGCGCAGGAGTTGCTCGACCAAGGCGGTATCGCGGATATCCCCGCGCACGAATCTCAACTGCGGGCGATCCTTGACCGACTCGAGATTGGCGAGATTGCCGGCGTAGGTCAGCGCATCGAGCACCACGACCCGGTCATCAGGATGCACCCAGAGCCAGTGATGCACGAAATTCGCACCGATGAATCCGGCGCCGCCGGTGACGAGAAGCTTAGCCATGAGCGATGTCTTTCAGAGTGTCGCGCAACCGGTGCCGCCAGTGCGCGGGGTGAAATCCGAGCGCCGCCAGCGAGCGTTTGTCGAGCACGCTGTACGCGGGGCGGCGCGCGGGGGTCGGATATTCTTCGGTCGCAATCGGCGTGACGGTGACGCCGGAGGGCAGCACCCCGAGGGCTGCGCCTTCTTCCGCAATCGCCACCGCGAAATCGTACCAGCTGGCGACCCCGGCGTCGGTCCAGTGATGGACGCTCTGGATCTCGGGCCGGGCCACGATCTGCCACAGCACCTCGGCCAGAGGCCTTGCGGCCGTCGGCGTCCCGACCTGGTCGGCGACGACGCGCACCGCTCCGCGCTCACGCATCAGGCGCAGCATGGTGTGCACGAAGTTCTTCCCCTCGGCGGCATACACCCAGGCGGTGCGCACGATGACCGAGCGCTCCGGCAACGCCTCGAGCACCGCGCGCTCGCCTTGGAGTTTGGTGGCGCCGTAGACACCGAGCGGATTCGGGTGCGCCTCGGGACGATACGGCGAGGACACCGTCCCATCGAACACGAAATCCGTGGAAATATGCACCAGCCGGGCCCCGCAGGCCGCCGCACGGGCGGCCAGATGCGCCGGACCCTCGCTGTTGATCCGCCGCGCCATGTCAGGCTCGGACTCGGCTTTGTCCACCGCGGTATACGCCGCCGCATTGATGACGGCTGCAGGCCTTTCATGCTCGAACATGCGGCGCACCGCCTCGGCATCGCCGATGTCGAGCTCGGCATGCGTACAGGCCTTCAGTTCGATGCCTTGTGGGCAAGTCTCGCGCAACATGCGCCCCACCTGGCCGCCGGCGCCAGTCACCAGCACCTTCACGAATAGACCTCGGCGGAAGCAAAAGCGGGCGCCACCGCATCCTTGCCGGAGAGGATCGGCTGTGCCCCCGCCGGCAGCGGCCATCGCACGCCGATCGTCGGGTCATCCCAACGGATGGCCCTCTCCTGTTCCGGCGCCCAGAAATCGGTGACCTTGTAGAGGAAATCCGCCGACTCACTGAGCACCAGGTAGCCGTGCGCGAAGCCCGGCGGAACCCAGAGCATGTGATGGTTCTCAGCGGACAATTCGACGCCCACCCAGCGGCCAAAGGTTGGCGAACTGCGGCGAATGTCGACCGCGACGTCAAACACCCGGCCACTCGTGACCCGCACCAGCTTTCCCTGCGGCTGGCGAATCTGGTAGTGCAGCCCGCGCAGGATGTGCCGGGCGGAGTGGCTGTGGTTGTCCTGCACGAAATTCAGATCCAAGCCCGCCGCGGCAAACTTGCGCTGCTCCCAGGATTCCATGAAAAACCCGCGCGCGTCGCCGAACACTTTCGGGCGAATGAGCACCACCTCGGACAGACTCGTCGGTTCAAACTCCATCACAGTGATCCTTTCAGCAGATCCTTCAGATAGATGCCATAGCCGCTCTTGGCCAGCGGCTCAGCCAGCCGCTCGAGCTGCACGGCGTCGATGAAGCCGCTGTGATAGGCGATCTCCTCCGGACAGCCGACTTTCAGCCCCTGGCGAGTCTCGATGGCTTCGATGAACATCGAGGCCTGGATGAGCGACTCATGAGTGCCGGTGTCGAGCCAGGCCACACCGCGCCCGAACTGTTCCACCGTGAGCGCACCGCGCTCGAGGTAGAGTCGGTTCAAGTCGGTGATCTCGAGCTCGCCGCGGGCCGAGGGTTTCAGATCTGCGGCCAGATCGACGACCTGTCGATCATAGAAATAGAGCCCCGTCACCGCGTAGTTCGACTTCGGCCGCGCGGGTTTCTCCTCGAGCGTGATCGCGCGCCCCGCGGCATCAAAGCTCACCACCCCATAGCGTTCGGGGTCGCGCACCCGGTAGGCGAAGACGGTCGCACCGCTCTTACGATCTGCGGCCTGCTTGAGCTGCCCGGAGAGGCCGTGGCCGTAGAAGATGTTGTCGCCCAGCACCAGCGCCACCGGCTCACCGCCGATGAAGGACCGACCGATGAGGAAGGCCTGCGCCAACCCTTCCGGTCGCGGCTGCTCGGCGTAGGAGAACGACACCCCCCACTGCGATCCATCGCCGAGCAGGCGCTGAAAGAGCGGCAGGTCCGCGGGCGTGGAGATCAGGAGGATGTCGCGGATCCCGGCGAGCATCAGCGTCGAGATCGGGTAGTACACCATGGGCTTGTCGTACACCGGCAGCAGCTGCTTGCTGATGCTCAAGGTGACGGGATGCAACCGGGTCCCGGCGCCTCCGGCGAGAACGATGCCTTTCAAAATCGCGAA
>JBMFWZ010000212.1:0-3123 GCA_049964755.1 Steroidobacteraceae bacterium
GTCGCGGTGTCGATCGGCTCGACCGTGTTGCTCGCGCCATTGGCCACCCAGAGCGTGTGATCCGCACGTCCGATCGCCAGCGCCGCCGGGCCGGATCCGACGGTGAGCGTGGCCACGACGGTGTGCGTATGGCCGTCGATCACCGAGACCGTGTTCGAGCTCTGGTTCGCCACGTAAATGAGGGTTCCCGCGGCGTTCGTGACCACCGCGTCCGGGTTCTCACCGACCGCGATGCTCGGACCGCTCGTACGGGTGGCCGGATCGAAGGGGACGACCGTATTGTTCGCGAAGCTCGCCAGGTACAGCAGCGGCAGCACCTCTCCAGCCGGTGCGGTGCGCACGATGAGCGCGGTGGCCGGCAGGCGTGCCCCGTTGGCCGCACGGGCGCGCAGCGCGATGCGGTAGTAGCCGGGGAGCGTGCCGATGCGGGCGCTGACGGTGAGGTGCACGGCCTGCGTCTCGCCGGGGCCGATCTGCAGATGCCCCGCACTCGGGTGCACGCGCAGACCGGCCGGCGCGATCGCATGCCAGCGCACCGTCGCGGCGGGCGCACCGCGCGGGTCCGTGAGGACAAACGAGGCGCTCGCCGCGTGCCCGGGCATCACGAGCGTGCGGCGTTTCAGCGAATGCCAGCTCGCCGCCGTCGCGGCCGGGAAATGCGGCTTGCCCGCAGTGTAGGACGGAGGCGCATCCAGCGCGGCCGTCCCCCAGAGCATGTCGGGGGTCCTTGCGAGCGTGAAGTGCATCCGCACCGTGCCGTGCAGCGGCAGGGCGAACCAGGTGTGCTCGGTGCTGTGCCCGTTGATGCTGAGCGCATGCACGTACGGGCGGTTCGCCGCGGCACTCGGGGCGCTGATGCGCACCGTGACACCGCCCGGAGAGGCGATGACGATGTGCGGGAACAGCGGGCTGCCGATCACCAGCCCGCGCACCGGCGGGTTCTGCGGGTACAGGCCCATCGCCGACCAGACGTACCAGGCGCTCATCGTGCCGAGGTCATCGTTGCCGGGGATGCCCGCCGGGGTGTCGTTGTAGAGCGTGTCGATGGCGGTGCGCACGATCAGCTGGGTGTGCCAGGGTGCACCGGCGCTCAGGTACACCCACGGTGAGCCGAGGCTCGGCTCATTGCCGAGCCAGGCCTTCGGGGCCGCCTGGCCGGCATTGAGCTGCGTGAAGAACGCATCGAGCCGCCGGCGCGCCGCGGCCCGACCGCCCATCGCATCGATCAGGTCGTGCAGATCCTCCGGCACCATCCAGGTGTACTGGGCTGCGTTGCCTTCCTGGAAGCCCCGCTGGCCGTTGGAGTTGATCGGGGTCGCGACGAACGCGCCGGTCGCATCGCGCGCGCTGATCAGGCCGGTGGCGGTATCGAACACGTTCTGCCAGTTCATCGAGCGGCGCAAAAAGCGCCGCGCGAGCCGCATCGCGCCCGCTTCACCGGCGAGTCGCGCCAGGGCGAAATCATCATCGGCGTACTCGAGCGTCTCGGACGAACCGTTCGGGACCGGTGCGGACGAGGTGGTCATGTCATCGGAGAGATAGCCCTGGCGCAGGTACTGCTTCAGGCCCGGCCGCTCCACGTACCAGCCCTGGCCGGGCGGGGAGTGCGTGTCCGTGGCCCCTTTGAGCATCTCGTGCAAGGCCTCGGGAACGTTGAACGCGCGCGCCCCGAACGCCCAGCCGCCGGCGAGGATGATGTCAGCCGAATCGCCGCCCATCACGCCCGTGTAGCCGTTCTCCAGCGGCCACTTCGCCAGCCAGCCGCCCTGACGTCCTTCATCGAGCAGCGATTGCATCATGTCGCTCGCGCGGCGCGGGGCGAGCAGGGCGAGCAGCGGCACTTCGGTGCGATAGATGTCCCAGCCCGAGTAGTTGGCGTACTCGTCATGGTCGGCCGGCAGGTGGTGCACCCGGCCGTCAAAGCCGCGGTACTCGCCGTTCACGTCGCTGTAGAGCGTCGGGGAGAGCAGCGTGTGGTAAAGCGCGCTGTAGAAGGTCGACTGTTCTGCGCGCGTGCCGCCGCTGATCTGGATGCGCTGGAGCATGCCGTTCCAGATCGCCTTGGCGCGAGCGCGGGTCGCTCTTACGTGCCAGCGGTCCGGCGCGGCACGCAGATTCTCGAGCGCATCGGCGCGGCTGACGTAGGAGATGGCGACTTCCACTTTGACGCTGCGGTGCCGGGCGGTGTCGAAGCTGACCCAGCCGCCGGTGCCGACGCCGCGCATGCTGCGTGCGCCGGGTCGTACGCCGCTGCCTCGCCAGGCGCCATAGGCGCTCATCGGCCGGCTGAAGCGCGCCACGAAATAAATCGTGTAGAGATCCGGAGCGCCGCAGAACGCCCCGCCGGTCGCCGAGCCGCTCACCTGGCGGGGAGAGTCGATGTGAAAGTACGCACCGGTGAGGCCGGCCTGGTTGGAGGAGACGTTGAAGAGGAGATTGCCCGCACGGCCGGCGGGGAAGCTGAAGCGGCCAAGTCCAGTGCGGCGCGTGACCGTGAGCTCGGCACCGATCCGGGCGTGCGCAAAGCGGATCGCGTACCAACCCGGCGAACCCTGCTCATCGGCGTGCACCAGCGGGAGCGTCGCGCTCCCCGGCGCACGGATCGCGCCGCTCGTCGGCAGGATGCGGATATCCCCGGCCACCGAGCAGCCCGGGCCGCTCAAGTGCGTGAGGCTGAACCCGGTGATCGCGCCGTCCGAATAGTTGTATCCGCCGCCGGCCGGTGCGCTCGGGGTATCCGGACTCCACTGGATCATGCCAAACGGCAGGCTCGCCCCCGGGAAGGTGTCGATCGGTCCGCCAACGGCAGTGCCCGAGGTTCCGACGAACACATTCACCCGGGCGGCCGGGTCGGTGACGACCGCGGTTGCGGTGGCGGCGCTCGCCGGGCCCACCGCGCCGGCGAGCAGGGCCACGGCGGTGAGAAGCACAGGAGGACTCGGACGCAGAGCGCTCGGCAGGACGGGTCTCATCGGGGGCTCCCTGGGGTGCTGCGGAGGCGCTAGCGTACCCTCATGGGACCGGGACGCAAGGCAGGCGGCCGGTTCGCCAGGGCTCCGGCAAAGTGAATCCTAAGTTCTTGAGGTAATACCGAGGAGCGGTGGGGCTGGCTTTTTGCCCGAG
>JBMFWZ010000213.1:0-2966 GCA_049964755.1 Steroidobacteraceae bacterium
TGATCCCGGATCGAGCGGACCCACTCCGGATGCATCGGCCGCGCGCCCGGGCCGCTCTCCCCGCCGACGATCACCCAGTTGATCGAAGGCTGCGGATACACCTGCCCGGCGCATGAGTGCTCATCGGCATTCAATGCGCACAAATCATCATCGCAGTCATCGGCGTGGCCGAAACGCTCTGCTTCCAGCCATTCATGATCGAATTCGATGGGAGCCAGCAGCGGCTCACAGGACACGAAGCGCAGAGCCGCAGGCGTCGCAATCAGCTTCGGCACATCTCGATCAGCCTCCTCCTGATTCACGACGGTCGCACCGAGCCACACATTCGGTCGTGGCCGCTCGAGCCAGCCCGGCGGCAGCATGCGCTGCGCGTTCCCGATCCGTTTCGTGAGCAGCTGCCAGGTGAGCGCGGGTGTCGACTCGATGAGTGTCCAGAGATCCACGCGCCAGGCAGCGGGCGCCGCATTGTCGAAGATATCCCCGAGGCTCGCGCAAAACACGCGCAGACCCCGACCCGACCGGACCGCGTTTGTGTTCCACGCCAGCGGCTGCCGCCAATTCGCGGCCGAAGTCCGCACCGGAGGTCCATCCCACTCGACGCGTCCGAATCGCGCGGCCCACCGCTCGGCGTAGCAGTGATCACAGGCCGGCGACACCTTCGTGCAGCCGATCCACGGGTTGAATGTCGCGTCACACCAGGAAATTGCACTCTGTTCAGCCATGGCTTCCCCTCAGAACCGCGCCGGCGGGCAGCGCCAAAGCAACGCACGGCAATCCCCGACGCACGTGCGGTTCACGCATTCACGCACGGCTGCCTCCGCGTCGGTTGTCGCAAGAAGGACGCTGCCGTCCGCAGGACCCGGGTGGCTGGCGGATCTCGAAGAAACCGCGCAGGCGCGGACTCACTTCCATCGCGAGTCGCGACAGCCCCGAGACGTAGGTGTTGTTGATCTTGAACTCATCGCCCCGACCTCGAACGTCGCTCTCGAAACGCAATACATGACAGAGACAATCCGCGGAATAGTTCGCTCGCCTCGCCCGCACCCGCAGTGCGAGCCGCACGAATTCCTCGAAAACGTGCATGTTGTCGGTGAGCCAATCCCAAAAAGCGACCGGATACGTCCCGTCGTCGTACTTCGCGCACCAGTCGTCCACCGGAGGGGACCCAACCGGCAAACTCCCCTGGGACTCAACGGATTGTTGCATGACGCTCTCCGTTTGATTGTGGTAGCACTACCGCCTGAATGCGCTCGGCTCGCCGCTTCGCCAAACGCGCGACCTTGCGGCTGCCTCCGCACCACTTCACCGCATCGCGCTCTGACCAGTGTTCAACAGAAAGGATTTCGAACGTTGTGCGCGGATCGGCACCGCGGACCCCGGGCTTATGCGCGCGCTCGAGGTCCTGCTCCAGCGCGCGCCGCTCTTCCTCGTCAATGAGCAGTTCGTCGGTGCCGCTCGCACAAGACTTGTCTGCCAGAGCCTCAAAGGCGCTATCGAGGTCGAGCTCCTCCGCTCTCGTGGCCGACCATCCCCACCGCCTCGCCGCACGCCAGGCACGCACGATGAGCCAGGGGCGCAGCGGACCGCGGCGCTCATCGTAGCGGGAAATCCCCAGCGCCACTTCCAGGCACATGACCCGCATCTCCTGCTCGACATCCTCGAGCGGCGCTCGCGTTGCACGACTGATCTTCGCGGCCTCGTCCCGAATCGCCTCAAACAGCCGCACGGTCTCCTGCGCCAGGCTTGGACTGGTCGCGGCATCGCCCCTACCGGTCACGACCGCTGCTCCGCCGTCCTGGCACTCTCGTCATTGTCACCGGCGAGCGCCCTCACCCAATCCCCTTCTGCCTGGTAGTGACGCACGGCAAACGCCTGTGCGCAGCAGGGCGCGAGCTCAGGGAGGCGGACGATGTGCCTGAGCGTACGATCCACCGTCGCCTCCACAGGCGCCAAGGCGGCACGCAGAGCCGTAAAGGCCGCGTCGGCGATATCCGGATGACCGGCAAGCGCTGCGATGGCCGCGTCGAGTTGATCGCGTAAACAGTCGAGCCCTGTGACCAGCGCGGTGCGCTCGTCGTGAGCCGTATCGTGAAGTGCCGCCAGTGCCTCCACGTGGGTCCGCCGCGGCGGCGGCGCGCGCACGGCCTGCGGCGCGGAGCCGCCGCTCTCGAGGATGGCCTCAACTTCGGCATCACTAATCGGATCGCCATCCGTCACCCTGCCAGCCACGGTGTGCGCCTCTTGCCCTACACAGTCCCCCGGCTCGGCCTCAACTTGTGCCGGCACCGCCCCGGTTACGCCCCGCGGCTGGCGGGGCATGACGAGACGCTGTTGCTTGGCGCGTTCCGCATGCTCGTGCTCGAGTCGCACGCGCTCGCAGCGCTCGACCGTCACCGGATCGGTGCTATCGAGCACTTGCTTTCGCGCTGGTGGGTCGAGCGTCTGATAGGCATCCCATGCGCTCACTGACGCCAGGCGACCGGCGGCAATGAGCTTGCGCGCCTCCCCTGAACGCGCGACCGCGAGGAGCGACACCACCCGATCCACCTGGTGACCGAGCACGCGCGCGATCGCCGATATCGGAAGCCCCCCCTCGGCGAGGCGCAGCACGCCGGTCGCCTGCTCCTCGAGCGTCAATTGGTCGCGATGGGTGTTCGCCGCCAACTGGATCACCATCGAGACCAATTCCACCCGCTGCGTGAGCTTGATCTCGCGCGCGACGAGCGTCGGCAACCCCTCGAGCCGCGCAGCGCGCCAGCGTCGCTCGCCGTCAACCAGGACCCATCCGCTCCCTTCGCGCCGCACGACGATCGGCTGAATCTGCACCACACGCAGACTCCAGCCGAGCTCGGCGAGGCTCTCATCGTCGAAGTGTTTGCGCGGCTGATCTGGGTCCGGACGCACCCGATCGACCGATACGGTGACGAGGCGCGTGTCCTCCCATTCGGCAGGCCCGAAATCGAACT
>JBMFWZ010000214.1:0-2924 GCA_049964755.1 Steroidobacteraceae bacterium
GAAGCGGTCGACAGTCGCCACCCGGGCGCCGACGCAGGGTGCCAGGTCGTCCCCCAAGCGGATGTAGCCGTAGCCGGTCTCGGGGCTCGTCGGCACGATCCCGAAGGTCACCAGTCGCCCATCGCTGGCGGCCGCCAGCGCCGCTGTGACGGCCTTCTGGAAGGCCGGAACATCCCGGATGACGTGATCGGCTGGCAGCACCAGCAGCAGAGGATCGGCAGCGCCCGAGCGCTTCAGGGCCGCATGCGCTGCGAGTGCGATGGCGGGCGCGGTATTGCGTCCCATGGGCTCGAGCACGATTGATTGCGGGGGGATGTGGATCTCGCGCAACTGCTCGGCCACCAGAAAGCGGTGCGCCTCGTTGCACACCACCACGGGGGCGGCGGCCGACAGGCCCTCGAGCCTGAGCGCAGTCTGCTGGATCATGGTCCGCTCGCCGGTGAGGGCGAGCAGCTGTTTCGGGTACAGCTCGCGCGAGAGCGGCCAGAGCCGAGTTCCGGCGCCGCCGGAGAGAATCACGGGGGTCAGCATCGCACTCACCTCGGCTGCTCAGGACTTCACACGCTGAATCGAGCGGCCGCGCCCGATGGCGTAGTACTGCAGACCGAACCGCTCGACGACCTGCGGATCGTAGAGGTTGCGGCCGTCGAAGATCACCGGGCTCTTCAAGCTCGCGCGCAGCCGCTCGAAGTCCGGACTGCGAAACTCCTTCCACTCGGTGATGATGGCGAGCGCATCGGCCCCTCGCACCGCCTCGTAGGCGCTCTCGGCGAGGATCAGGTCGGGACGCTCGCCGTAGAGGCGCCGCGCCTCCCCGAGCGCCACCGGGTCGTAGGCCTGCACGCGCGCCCCGGCTTCCCACAGCGCCTCGATCAGGGCGCGCGATGAGGCTTCGCGCATATCGTCGGTGTCGGGTTTGAAGGCCAGTCCCCACAGCGCGATCGTGCGCCCCGCGAGCTCGCCCTTGAAATACCGCTCGAGCTTCCCGAAGAGCACCTGCTTCTGGCGCGCATTGACCGCCTCGACGGCCTCGAGCACCGTGGGGGCGTGACCCGCCTCGTGCGCCGATCGAATCAACGCCTTGACGTCCTTCGGGAAGCACGAGCCGCCGTAGCCGGCGCCGGGGTAGATGAACCCGTAACCGATGCGAGGATCGGAGCCGATGCCGAGGCGCACCTTCTCGATGTCCGCGCCTAAGCGCTCGGCGATGTTCGCCAGCTCGTTCATGAAGCTGATCTTGGTGGCGAGCATGGAATTCGCCGCGTACTTCGTCAGCTCCGAGGAGCGGATGTCCATGACGATGAGCCGGTCATGATTGCGCGTGAACGGCTCATACAACTCGCGCATCAGTTCGGCGGTCGCCGCATCGTCGGTGCCGATCACCACGCGGTCGGGCTTCATGAAGTCGGCAATCGCCGCGCCCTCTTTGAGGAACTCGGGATTGGAGACGACACTGAAGGGCACTTGCGCACCGCGATTAGCGAGCGTGGTCTCGATCTCGCGGCGCACTTTGTCGGCCGTGCCCACCGGAACGGTCGACTTGGTCACCACGACGGTATGGCGGGTCATGTGGGTCGCGATCGTGCGCGCCGCGGCCAACACGTGACGCAGGTCGGCTGATCCGTCCTCATCCGGAGGGGTCCCCACCGCAATGAACTGGAACAGGCCGTGGGCCACACCGTGCGCCGCGTCGGTGGTGAACTCGATTCGGCCCGCCTCGGCATTGCGGTGCAGCAGCGCATCGAGGCCGGGCTCGTGAATGGGTACTTCGCCGCGGTTCAGCCGCTCGATCTTGCCCGCATCGACGTCGACGCAGACCACGTGGTTCCCGGCTTCCGCCAGGCACGCGCCGGTCACGAGACCGACATATCCGGAACCAAAGAGGGTGACTTTCATGGCGGGCGAGAGGGTAATGGAAGGGAGAATCCCTCACAAGCGCGCTGCACCTGTACTGCTCAGTGTGTCGCTGCCGGCAGGCGACGCGGAGCACACCGGGCGTCTCCGGCGGACGACTCCCGAGCACAAAAGGGAACTTGAGCGCGAGATTCCGCAACATCTCGGGTTTAAAAGGGCAATGCGCCTCGCTATACTGCGCGGGCACCGAGAAAAGGCACGATTTGGGGGAACCGTGTCCCCCGGGCTGCGGAGGCGGCCTGTTGACAGGATGACGTGGAATTGAAGCAAGGTGTCGCTCATGCCAGAAGTTTCGGTCCCCCGCAGGGGGTTACCTCCGCGGACAGCGTAAATCCCTGCCTGAAATCCCCGCGCGATGCCGCCGAGCGCAGCGTCAGTCGCGGTAATTCGACATCAAATCGGCATGCGTTGCGTTTGAACCACGAGGGTCAACGCGAGCCGGCGCAAATCGTTGCATTGAAAATGTGCAGCGCGTCCCGGACGGGGGGGCGCATGAAGGGTCACACTGGTCGGGACTTTTGTCGCCTGATGACGACAGTCCTGTAACGAGAAGGGAGTTTATCTTGTCGACGCAGGCGGACGAAGTCATCACCACGCACGTGGCCGTGGAACCCCTGGTACGCAAAGGGAATCCCCGGCCTCACTTGATCTTAAGAGAGCAGCGCATGACTTTCGACGGATCCGGTCCGGAACTCACCGCCGATGCGGTGACCTTCGACGAGGCGCTACCGCCTCGGACGCAGCCGCACGTCTGGCAGGCCCCCGCTCGCACCAACACTCGCTTTTCCCCCCGGACGCGCGCCTATCTTCCGCTGAAGCGCCTGCTTGATATCCTCGGGGCTCTGGTCATCGGCTTGGCATTCTCACCCCTGCTGCTCGTCATTGCCGTGCGCATGGGACTGGAAGACGGCCCCATCCTGTTCCGTCACCGCCGCATCGGCCAGGGCGGCAGAACGTTCGAGTGCCTGAAGTTCCGGACCATGGTGCCGAACGCTGAACAAATCCTGCAC
>JBMFWZ010000215.1:0-2898 GCA_049964755.1 Steroidobacteraceae bacterium
ACGCCAGGAGCGTCTCCGTAACTACCCGGACGAGCGACTTGCAGCGTGAATCATGCCGCCCAAAAGAGCCGCACCCAAATTGAACTGGCGCCCCCCGGTCTGCGTCGGCAACTCCATGCCATTGAGGAGCACGAGGTTGAACTGGGGACCGAATCCTCTGATCGTGATCTCGTTCCCCGATCCGGTGGCGTCATGAGTCAGCGAGATGTCGGGCAACCGCGAGAGCGCATCGGCCACATCAGGATTCGGGAATTGTCCGATTCCCTGCTGTGTGATCGCATCGACAACCTGCGTGGCGTTCTCCTTCAGGCGCATCGAGCTCTGAAGGCTCTGGCGCAGGCCCGTGATGAGAATCGGGGCCAGACTCTTGGATCTCAAATGTTTGGCGACCGCGTCCTGGATTGCCGTGCGTCGGTGAATATTGTTGCTCCGTGGGAGAGGCGCTGGCGCCGCCTGCTGCTGAGCAGCGTAAATCGCTTGGACGGGAGCCGCAACGGCCATGACCCCCAACAGAAGACCCATATGCTGTGCGCGCTTTACATGAAGCGGGCTGGCAGAGGTGATTGCTCGCAGTTTCACTGAAATGTTCCCCTGGCAATGCATGTTCGTTTATTGACGACGGCATTTGCGCAGCAGCAACTGAGGAGAGATGCAGCGCCAATGCCCTTTCCCATCCGGTCGACCGGTAGATCGCTCGAGCCGGAACGCTATCCGTTCATGAAAGTCTATGTCGTGCCGCGAAATAATACAATATTTTTTGTCAGTCCCACGATGGCGACCTGGAGGCCTGTTGTAGCCGCGAGACGACGGGCCAGGTGCGCAAAGAAATCGTGGCGGAGCGCGGATACCGCGGTGCCGCGAACGCATGAAGCTGGGAAAGTCGCCAGAATTCAGTGCAGCCGACTCAGGATTTTGTGCGATTCATCCGCAGCAACGCCGCTAGGGACGGTACGGCACCCAACCGTCGTTGCGGGCGCACGACAGTCAAGGGTAAATGTAATTTTGTTACAAAAATCCAGGGGTTCCGTGCGATCACTCAAGGCAGCAAAGAGTCATGCGCTCCGACAACTACCGAATCCCTCCCGCCGATCAGCAATGACCTGAGGGTCAGACGGTCCGGATCGAGCAACACGATATCGGCGCGGGCTCCCGGCCGCAGACAGCCATGCTCCGGATACAATCCGGCGGCGCGGGCTGGAATTGCGGTGACCATGGCCAGCGCGCGCTCCAGGGTCAGTTCAACCCGTTGCACCAGGCGCTGCAGCAGGCCGACCATGTCGATGTGAACGCCGGCCAGAGAGCCGCGCGCGTCGATCAGTCGACCGTCACGAACTTGTATCGTCGCTCCGTACAGTTCGAATTGCGTCGGCCCATGGACTGTGGGCATCGCATCGGTCACCGCGAATAGGGTGTTCGGCTCGCGCTTGGCACGCACGGCGAGCCTCACCATGGTGTCATCGACGTGGTGGCCGTCGGCGATCACGCCGCACCAGGCGGCGCTGTCCAGAGCAATCCCGGTCATTCCGACCTTCTTGGTCTGCAGCGGCGGCATTCCATTGAACAGATGCGTGAACAGACTCGCGCCGGCGGCGAGCGCCTCGCGCGTCTGCTGCTCGTTCGCACCACTGTGCCCGATCGCGACACGGACGCCCATATCTACGAGCCGGGGCAGTATGCCGTCGGGAAGTCGCTCCGGGGCCAAGGTCAGCAGCACCGGGATGGAGTGCGTGCGCAGGCGGCGCAACAATTCAAGGGTATGGTCGCTGAAGGGCCGAATCAGATCGAGGGCATGTGCGCCGCGAAACTCTGGGGCAATATGCGGCCCCTCGATGTGCATGCCGGCGACGCCGCAGCGGCCGTACACGGCCATCACGGCCTCCACCGCCCGTTCCATGATCTCCGGCGGACTGGTGATCAGCGTGGGCAACCAAGTCCCTGTTCCTCCGAGGCGGTGCGCTGCCGCAATGGCAGCGAGTGCCTCGGGCGTGGGATCCTGAGTGAACAGGACACCCCCGCCACCATTGACCTGCAGATCGACGAAGGCCGGACAGGCGAGCGAATCGCAGCGCCAGCGAGACACGCCGTCGCGACCGGCCTCGCTAGAGGGCGTGACGGCACTGATCCGACCGTTCTCGATGCGCAGGGCCACATCTCGGCGGATCTGTTCGCCGTCGAAGTATGCTGCTGGATGCAGCCACCACGCCTGCACGTCGGGCGGCTCGGGCGGGGCATGCAGCAACCGGTTCTGGCTCACGAATGGCGCGTCCGAAAATACGGCATGAGCGCATCTTGAATGCTCGCCAACACCAGAGCGCGCGCCGGCCCACCCGCCGCCGAAGCAAGTGCCTCGGCGCGCTCGAGCACCGGGTCGCTGAAGAGGTCTCGCAGCGCGTATCGAGGCCAATTCGCCTGGTCGATGCGCGCATAGAGCGCCGCAACGGCCTGTTGAGCGGCCGGCTGGGGCCAGTAATAGCGGATGCGGTCGGCGTAGCTGTGGTGACGCAGCCGCCTCAGCTCTTGCGGCGCGCCGCGATAATGCTCGCGCCAATGGCGATCATCGGCGACCATCAGTCGCTCGAGCGCGCGCGCCAGTTCACCCGGTCGGCTGTGCGCCTCGCCGTCTGTCGCCAGTCCATCGAGCCGGTACAGCGCACTACGGAACGCATCCGTCAGTCCCGGACCGACCTTCAGGATCGCGAAATGCTTTGCCGCGATCGCCGCCAGCGCACCGGTACGCTGATAGTCGGTCGAGTGCGCCTCGAAGCACATCTGCGGCTGTCCGCGCAGCGCCGTCTCGAGCGCCCCTACCTGCGTCGGATCGTAGTGCACCACATGCTGCGGTGAGAACTCGACCCCGGGCTGCACAACGAGCGCCACCACCCGCTCCCATGCCGCCGG
>JBMFWZ010000216.1:0-2871 GCA_049964755.1 Steroidobacteraceae bacterium
GTAACAGCATGTCCCAATCATACCATAGTCCTTAAGATATGTACTGATTAATATTTTGTACAGCAGGGGGGAAATTGCTTGAACTCTGACATTTTCAATGAGGCGCGCGACCATGATCGGTAAGAGGGCAGCGTCTGGGCTACGTGCCAAGGCTGTGCAAGGCTGAGCACAGTGGAGTAGCGGAGGAGTACCGTTTCCATACGCACGGGGTCAGATCGACGACCCGGGCAGCCGAGTGCTGGCCGACGCGCTGCGTCGTGGGGTGGGCGGCACCGCACGAATTGCGCCTTTCCCGATTCACAGGGTCGCCAGGTGCGAGGTAAACTTGATTTCCGTACTTGAGTGCAGGACACGCCACCATGACGGATCGACCGGAATCGCTGACCATCGGCACCTTCGCGAAGGCGGCCGGTGTCAACGTCGAGACCATCCGCTTTTATCAGCGTCGAGGGCTTCTGCCACAACCACGCCGGCCCTACCGCAGCATCACTCGCTACGGAAGCGCGGATGTGGCACGCGTGCGATTCGTCAAAGCTGCACAGTGCCTCGGCTTCAACCTGGACGAGATCGTCGAACTACTGAGGCTCGAGGACGGCACGCACTGCGCCGAAGCGCGTATGCTCGCGGAGCGCAAGCTCGAGGATGTGCGCCGCAAGCTCGCTGACTTGCGGCAAATTGAAACGGTTCTGGCGGGCATGGTCGCGCGCTGCGGCCGCCGGCGCAATGCCGTCCGGTGCCCACTCATCGCGACTCTGCAGGCCTCCACTCTGCAATGAGACGTTCGTGACTCCGTGAAGCCCGTGAGGCTGCGAGTCCCGTCCGATTTCGAGCCGAAGATCCCGCGAGGAGTGCGGGAAGACCCATGGGCGCAAATGCCCCTCACTCGCATGTATGATGAGTCGCTTTCGGACGCACTCGGTCCCTGCGCGGCAATTTGCCCTCACCGAGCAATCCGCTCCAACGGATTCGCGGCTGTCCCGCCGCGACGATCAAACCGATGCGGGCAGTGCCTACACTGGATCCGCGTACCGCGCATCCCCTCCCCCCGGCCAGAGCCCCATTGGACGCTCGCGCACGTCGGCCGATAACGGCGCTCCGGCGGCTAGGCGGGATTGTCCCACCTGGGCATGATTGGGGCAGAATCAAAGGGGATTGACTCCGTAGCTGAGTACGGAGTTAAAGTGCCGCGCAGTTCCCCAATGAACAAGAGGTTCTGTGTGTACCGTCCCGTCCCAGCCGAAGGAGGCACGTTCAACGTGCGTCTCGCTCCTGCCACCCAACTGCTCGGACCGCTGGGCTCGCGCGCCGATCTCCGTCCACGCGGCTCCGTCTTTCCCTGGCGCATTCGATCCGCAGAGACACATTGGCCGCTCTCGTGACCTCCACAGTAGGTTCCCTGCCTGCTTCACGCGAATTGTCGCATGCTTCCAGCGGGAAACCGAACGCGCTGCCCGTGGTCTGCGCCGAGGCGTCGATTCGGCCAACGCAGCAAGTGGGGTCCCGAACCACTCCAAGCATGTGCCCCTCAATCGCCAACATCTTCTCTAAGGAGCAAAGATGAACAGCATCCGTCTTTCCAGCATCCTCGATAAGACTGGTGTGCTCGGCACCCTTCTTTCAGGCTTCAGCTGTGCCGCGTGCTTCCCGGCCCTGGCGAGCATCGGTGCCGCCGTCGGCCTCGGCTTCCTCAGCCGCTGGGAGGGGCTCTTCGTGCACGTGCTCATCCCGATTTTCCTACTGATTGCGCTGCTCGCAAACGCGCTGGGCTGGTTCGCTCATCGCCAGTGGCATCGTGCGGCGCTCGGAAGTGCCGGTCCGCTGATCGCTCTGTCCGCCGATTTCGGAATGACCCGACACTTCCTGCCCGTGGAACTCGCCCGAATCCTCTTCTACGCCGGCATAGTCTTGATGGTCGTCGTCTCAATCTCGGACATGCTCAACCCCGCGCACAAGCGCTGCGCGATTCCCGCGATCGAGAGCGAATCCGGCGGTTGCTGAAAAGGGGATTACCGCATGTCTCAAACCGTTACCCTGCACATCACCGGCATGACCTGTGCCCACTGCGTGCACAGTGTGCAGAAAGCCCTGCTTAGCACCCCGGGTGTCGAGAGTGCCGAAGTGTCGCTACGCGACAATCGAGCCACGGTGACCTTCGATTCCTCCGTCTCGACCGAGGCGCTCGTGGCACGTGTCGCGCGGACAGGCTATGGCGTCCAACTGGCCAGGGAGCCCTCCCTAGGTGTCCCAATCCGCTCTGGGGGGAATTCCGCAGGAACCCACGTCGCGATCATTGGCAGCGGGGGCGCGGCCATGGCTGCGGCACTGAAGGCCGTTGAGCATGGTGCCCGCGTGACCCTGATTGAACGCGGCATGATCGGCGGCACGTGCGTCAACATCGGCTGTGTTCCCTCGAAGATCATGATTCGGGCGGCGCACATTGCGCATCTGCGCCGGGAGAGTCCGTTCGATTCCGGGATTTCCGCGCACCGGCCGGACATCCGACGGAACAGCCTGCTCGCCCAGCAGCAAGGCCGCGTCGAAGAGCTGCGCCACGCCAAATATGAGAACATTCTTGCAGACAACCCGGAAATTACCGTGCTGCGCGGTGCGGCACGATTTGAAGATGCACGCACCCTGATCGTTTCGCTCGCCAATGGGGGCTCCCAGGAGGTGAGATTTGATCGTTGCTTGATTGCCACCGGGGCACGCCCTGCGATTCCCTCCATTCCCGGTCTTGCCGACACGCCCTATTGGGATTCCACGGACGCGCTCGCGAGCGACATGATTCCCGAGCGTCTCGCGGTGATTGGCTCATCGGTGGTGGCGGTTGAGCTCGCGCAGGCCTTCGCCCGCCTCGGCAGCAAAGTGTCT
>JBMFWZ010000217.1:0-2732 GCA_049964755.1 Steroidobacteraceae bacterium
CGATCGAGTGCTCGAGATCAAAGTCGGCGCACAGGTCATGTTCATCCGCAACGACACCGAGGGAGGCGCCTACTACAACGGCAAACTCGCCACCGTGAGGCAGATCCGTGGAGCCGAGATCACGGTCGCGTTCCGCGACTCCGGAGCGGACTACACGCTGCATCAGGAAATCTGGGAGAACATCGGCTACGGGCTCGAGGAGGATACCGGCAAGGTTAAGAGAAAGGTCCTCGGCACCTTCAGCCAGTACCCGCTGCGACTCGCCTGGGCCATCACCATCCACAAGAGCCAGGGACTGACTTTGGACAAGGTGATCGTGGATGCCGGACGCTCGTTTGCCGCAGGACAGGTGTACGTGGCGCTCAGCCGTTGCCGCGCACTTGAGGGGTTGGTTCTGCGCTCGCCGATCACCCCCACCGCCCTGCGCGAGGATCCGCGGATCGATGCGTTCAGCGCTTCGCATCACGCCACCGACGAGCTACGGCGCGTGCTCGAGACGGAGAAGGCCGGTTACGCGGGGCATCTGCTGCTGCGGCTGTTCTCCTTCTCGGGACTGTCAGCTCACCTGGGCGAATGGCGGCAGCGGATCACCGCGACCGCGAGTCTCCCGGACAAAGACGCGACGATCACGTTGCAGGACCGCATTACGCAGCGGGTGGCGCAGATCGAGGAAACGGCGGAAAAATTCCGACGCCAGCTGCGCCGCCTGAGCGAAGAAGCCGGCGGCGTAGCGAACGGACTCCCTGTGCTCGCGGAGCGGTGCGGAAAGGCCATCGAATACTTCACTGGGCGGCTCGCCCTGGAGATCCTCGCGCCGGTGCGCGAACACATCGGCTCGCTCCGCGGCAAGAAGAAGCTCAAGCGCTACCTCGCGCACGTGGAGCCCCTCGAGCGAGCCTGCTGGCACAAGATCGAGGCATTGTACGGCGCAGAACTCCTCGACCGAAGACTCTACATCGGCACTCCCCTCCATAGGCGGCAAGGAACAGAGCGCAGCGCGGAGACCATCCCGATCAGCACCGTAAGTCGGGGACGAACGGAAAGGGGGACGAGTATCCGGGAAACGCTTCGCCTGCATTGCGAGCGCAAGACGCCCGCGGAGATCGCCGCGCTCCGCGGTCTCTCCGTTGGCACGATCAAGAGCCATCTCGCTCGCTTGATCGCAAGCGGCGAGATAGAGGTCCATGAAGTGCTTCCCGCCGACATGATCAGCGCGGTCATGACGTTCCTGCAGGCGCACGAGGACGTGAGCCTGACGGCGATCCGCAGCGGCACGGGCGGCCACTTCGATTACAACGATCTGCGCATGATCGTGGCGCACTGGTCACTGATCCGTGCAGCAGCCGACAGGAAGCGTGCGTGAGCGATTCGACGGAGCGGGCTTCGCGAGTCGATCGCCATGCCCCGGTCGAGGAAAAGATCGGCCTGTTCCGATCGTTGTTCCGTGGCCGTGAGGATGTGTATGCACGCCGCTTCGAGAGTCGCAAGAGCGGCAAAGCCGGCTACGCGCCGGCCTGCGCCAACGAGTGGGTGCGTGGGGTCTGCGAGAAGCCGCGGATCGCGTGCGCCGAGTGCCCGCACCGTCGATTTCTGCCGGTCACCGACGAGGTCATCCGCCAACATCTGTCGGGTGAGGACGGCGATGGCAAGCCCTTCGTCGTCGGGCTCTATCCTCTATTGCCGGACGATAGCTGTTGGTTCGTGGCCGTCGATTTCGACAAGGGCGGCTGGCGTGAGGACGCAGCAACCTGTCTCGAAGCCTGCCGTCGGCTGAGCCTTCCCGCTGCCCTCGAGCGGTCGCGATCCGGAAACGGCGCTCATCTGTGGCTATTCTTCGACGAGCCCCTGCCGGCCTCGCTCGCCCGCCGACTGGCCTCGCACGTGTTGACTGAAACCATGGAGCGGCGGCCCCATGTGGGCCTGGACTCCTACGACCGACTCTTTCCGAATCAGGACACGATGCCTCAGGGAGGCTTCGGCAACCTGATCGCTCTTCCGTTGCAAAAGGCGGCGCGTCAACATGCGAACAGCGTCTTTCTCGACGAGGCGCTCGAGCCCTGGCCGGACCAGTGGTCCTTCCTGTCTCACGTGCATCGGCTGTCGCGACAGCGGATTGAGGAGGTGGTCCGCGACGCCGAGCGCCGGGGGCGAGTCTTGGGGGTACGACTGCCGCCAGAAGAGGATGATGCAGAACCTTGGGCCGCACCGCCCTCGCGACAGCTGAGAGCTCCGCCCATCATCGGCGAGTTGCCGCAGGCTCTGGAGCTGGTGCTCGGCAACCAGATCTACATCGCCAAGGAGGGACTGCACCCCGGCATACGAAACCGCCTGCTGCGCCTGGCGGCGTTCCAGAATCCCGAGTTCTATCGGGCACAGGCGATGCGTCTGTCGACATACGGCAAGTCGCGCATCGTGGCGTGCGCCGAGGACCATCCGCATCACATCGGCCTTCCGAGAGGCTGCTTTGAAGACATTCAGCGGCTGCTCGATGACCTGGGCATTGGCGCGACGGTGCGGGACGAGCGATGCCGCGGCCAGCCGCTGAATGCCACCTTTCAAGGGCAGTTACGGTCCGAACAGCGAGCAGCCGCCCGCGCCCTGCTGGCGCACGAGACCGGAGTGCTTGCGGCCACCACGGCATTCGGCAAGACGGTCATCGGCGCTTGGCTGATCGCCCAACGCGCGGTCAACACGCTGGTGCTCGTCCACCGCGAGGCGCTGCTCGATCAGTG
>JBMFWZ010000218.1:0-2602 GCA_049964755.1 Steroidobacteraceae bacterium
CAATGAAATGCTGGCGGGATCACAGTCTTCGAACCGGAATGTCCGTCTGCGTGCGGAAGGCTCCCTAAAGGGTATTGATAGTTGGGGGCCCGCAAACTGTTGAGGCAGCCCCATCAGAGCGAGTCTGGAGGACACAGATGGATCTCGAAGGATTTGCGGCGCGCTGGATCGGCTCTTTTGTCTACGACCATGTGATCTTCAGGTCGCTTTACCTGCACGTCGCTTTCTAACAGGTTTCAGGATGCCATTTCACGGTATAGTGGCTTCAGCACCTGAGACGACGAATGGTGTGCGTCGTCGTTCTCTCGCATGCGCCTAGACCTCCATCGATTCTAGGTTGAGCATGTTCGTTGCGACGTTCGACGTTGACCTGACCTTCTAGCTCCGAAGTCGTTCTCACTCGCGCCGGCAAGCAGCTTGCCGGCGCGCGCAGCGGAGGTAATTCGGCGTGACCCGGACCAAGGTGCTCATCGGCCAGAACCTGATCGTCTTCGGGATCGTGATGGCTGACATTTGGTACGCGATTGAGTGGACCGCCGCCGCGCTGCGCTTCCAGATGCGCCTCGGGGGCGCCGTGGTTCCTGTTCCGCGGCATTCCCGTTGTAAGCCTCTGGGCATCACACCTGCCTGCTGAGTCGGCGAGATAGGAGCATACGTGTCCACCAAGGATGGGAGTGGACACGTGAACACTACGATCATTGAGCGGCGCCGCCGGCGTCGGCATAGCGCTGAGTTCAAAGCCGAAACGGTGGCGGCCTGCCGCGAGCCGGGGGTATCGATCGCGGCGGTGGGGACGTCGCGATCAGTGAACGCGAACTTGCTGCGGCGGTGGGTCGTGGAAGCGCAGCGGTCCTGCGAGCTATCGCGGACGAGTGCGCAGGACTTTGGGGATGGCCGCACGATCTGTACGCTTCAGCACAGACTGAACCCACGCGTTTGCGCACACTCGAAACCCGCGGGGGTGCCCCGATAGACTCTTCAAGACGCGCGGTGTGTCATTGGCAAGGGGGCGGAGTTATCGGGAGTTGCATCTTTTTCATTTTGAGGATCCTCGCATGACGAGCACCTACCGAGAATCGCCCACTTCGGGAGCGCTCGAGGAATTGATACGTGCCGAGCACCCGTCGAGTGGCACCGAAGACGACGATGATAATCATGACGATGAACATGAGGGTGAGAATGAAGCGTCTCAGCGCGAGACCGACGAGAATACCGAAGCTCCTGAAGAATTCGAGATCGACGATGAGGATGCCGCTGGCTAGGCGTGTGAGGCAGGATTGGGAAACTCCACCCGTGAGCACCGTGTGCTCAGCGTGACGGACCGCAGTCGCTCGCACATCAGTTGATGCATCCGCAGTGGATTGATGCAGCAACCCGCAGACCGATGCCTGTTTATGCGTCGGATTTCTGCGCCGCCTTCACCGGTACGATGCCCAGGCCTGATCTCTTGGTTTCGTTCACCTGCGGGCCCGCCGCTTCGCCTTCCAGGCAAGGACCGGCATGAAATGCCCGGCGACAGCCAAGACCTGTCGGCTCCCGTATGAGGAGCGCCCAGAAGTGCCAGAGTCTCTGGTGCGCGCCCGGTGAGGCGGGCCTCGAGCACTCATTGGGGCTCACAGAGCGTTGGCGGCGGATCGGTAAGTCAATGAATCTAAAATAGTCTTGCGGGAGCGGCTGTCCGAATGCCGCCTCGCGCGACCCAGCGCAGGGTGAGCGGGGCTGCAAGGAGCGACGCGTCAACTCGTGCAATGCGTCACAGGCGGCGCTGTCGGCATGGACTATGGTTCGCACATGTGCGAGCGATATGTGGTGCCGGATCAGGATCTGGCCGAACGCGAACTTGCACCTCAGTGCAGGTGGTGGCGGTTCTCGGCGAGTTTCAACGTGGCCCCGACTCGGTATGTCCCGGCGGTTCGCCTCTATGGCGACCAATCTGAAGCTGTGATGATGCGCTGGGGACTGACCCCGGCGTGGGCCAAGGGGGATGCATCGGCCGGCCTCTGGCTGCGCCTTGCCGTCGGATCGCTCGAGGACAGTCCGCTCTTTCGTGGCCCCTGGCTCAACGGCCAGCGCTGCATCCTGCCGTTCGCCGGGTTCTACACCTGGCGATTGACCCCGGCCGGTTACCGTCAGCCGTACTTCGTTCACGCCCACGACCGCTCGGTGTTTGCAGTGGCGGGCATCTGGGACCGCACCGAGACGCAAGAGGGTGATGTGATCGAGGGCTGCACGATCCTCACGGTGCCCGCGTGTGCGCCGATCGAGTCGATCCAGAGCGCCACGCGCGAGATGCCGGCGATCATTGCTGCCGAGGACATCGAGACGTGGTTGCGCGGGACGCCGGTCGAGGCGCGCGCGCTGCTGCGAACCGCCCCGGAGGCGCTGCTCGCCAGCCACGCGGTCAGCCCGCGCATCAATTCGTTGGACTGCGACGACCCGGAACTGGTGCGCGCCGTCGGACAGTTCACCCCTCGAACTTCCGCCATCGCTAACGTTCGGCTCTGACTCGAGCGGGCGATGCCGGATGCTCCTGGACCGCGGCTTTCGCGGTCGGCCTGGACTAGAGCGGAAAGTCCGTCGCCCCGGACTCTCGGGCGACGGA
>JBMFWZ010000219.1:0-2471 GCA_049964755.1 Steroidobacteraceae bacterium
CCGACATTGTCGAACAAGTCCACGAATAGGAAAACGAAGACGATTTCGACCAATGAAAGACCGATGCCGCCATCGATCGTACATTCCGCACTTCTCGAACCCCATTTCGCGGCAATTATACCGGGGAGAGTTTTTTACCGAGCCCGGGCTTCGGCTGCGGGGTGAATTCTTCGGCGGCAGTCAGGTACCGGGCCTCGGATAGACCAAGCACGCGCAGAACGGTCTTCTGCGGCTCGCTGAGCGCGTCGTAGAAGCGCTGATGCACGTGGCCGTCGGCATTGACGAGACGGTGGCGGCGCAGGTCTTGGAACAGGTAGAAGAGCCGGTCGGTGGTGGGCGCAGCGCAGAGCCGGCCTTCCGGATAGATGGGCAGCTTGGCGATGCCTAGGCTTTTCATGCGGCCGCGGATTTCGCGTTCGATCAGCGCCTCGGTCAGGAGCGCGACGAAGTACAGGAACAGAAACGCTTCGATACGCGTATGACTCTTCAGCAGCATCGGTCGAACCTCGAGGACCGACTTGCACTGCTCGAATCGTTTCTCCAAGGCTGGTTGATGCTTGTAGGCGACCAAGGCCTGTTTGATGGATAGTGACTCATCGTTGGTAATCAACGGGAACAGGCCGTCGGTGCGCGCCTCGTGGAGCAGCGCCTGGGCGTCGGAGCGCCATTGCAAGGTGAAGCGTACCTGTTCGTGACGGACATAGGCGGTCTGTGGCCCCGGCCGGCCGCGGGTGGCTTGGGCGAAACGATTTTCGGTGCTCGTATGAATCTCAGTGATGATCCAGCGCTCGGTGCGGGTCTCGTGCAGCACTTTGTCCACGGCCTCTTTGATCTGCTTGAGATTCATCAAGCGCGAGCGCGGCTGGCCGATCCGCGCCTGCAGGGCTTGGAGTTTCTCGACCGCGAGGTCGATGCGCCGCTCGCGGGTGGCCCGATCGAGGGCCTCTTTCTGTGAACTCCAGATCCACAGTACCCGAAACCCCTGGGCCGTGCGCATGGGCCATTCATAGCCGCGGTAGATATCCTTGGTATCGCTCGCCTGACGCCGCGGGTTCGGCCGGCTCAGCAGTTCTATCCACGGCGCCTCATGCGTGAGGATCCACTCGTAGAAAGCCGCCTGTTCGCCCCAGGTGGCGGGCAGGACGGTCACAAACCGACCACCTTCACGTGCGATGTGACCCAAGTTCTGCTGCGAGCACAATTTGCAGTCCGCGACGTACAGAAAGTCCGTGGTGCCGGTCAGTTGCCGCAGCGTATCCCATGTGGCGATGTGCGTGCCGTCATCGCTGGTATTGCCGTGATCGACGTGTGACCAGATCGGCACCCCGCCATCCGCCGTGGTCGTCAGCACGAACAGCAGTTGCTTCAAATCCGGCCGATAATCTTTGGAATGACCGTGGGTAATCCGATGCGTGGCACGACCCTTGAGCGGTGTGCCGTCCGCCGCCGCATACTCACCCGAGAAGCTGATGGAGGTCGAGTCGTTGTGCATCTCGTTCAAGTCGAGTTTGAACGTGCGCACCGCGCCGACCACGATCGCGGTCATCAAGGCGGCGCGATCGGCGAGAAACAGGGCATCGAGGCAGCGGCCGACCCGATCGTCGTTGAATAACGAGGCGGCATCGGTGGGTAAACCCAGCAGCGCCTCATCGAAGCGTTGCGTCCAGTCGGTCAACCCGTAGAGCGGCTCGCGCGCCAGCAGAATGTTGCGCAGCAGGACCCCCAGTCCGACCGCTGGGGCGAGCTTCAGACGGCGATCCGTCGAGGGCACAAATCGAGCGAACAGCGCCTCGATCTGCAATCGATCGAGAAACCCGTTGAGCAGCGGCAGAGGACCGACCACCTTGGAGACCAGGTGTGCATCCTGTAGAGACGTTGCCGACTTCTTGCGCATCGAGCCTGCGGAGCATCCAGCGTTGACGAAGTCTAACGCTTCTTGTATACATACCGCAAGCATTGCGAACCCAACCAGACCATGAGCAAAGCATCGAACGATCCGACTGAGAGCTATACCGACCGTTACGCGAAGCTCAAGCGTGAGATCCAGGACGTGGGCTTCGTACTCATCGGCAGCGTCCAGTCGCGTTATCAGCAATGCGGCAAGTCCTGGTGCCATTGCCACACCGATCCGGCCAACCGCCACGGGCCGTACTACTACTGGACGCGCAAGGTGAAGGGTAAAACGGTCGGCATGCTGCTGACGAAGGAGGAATACGACCTCTACCGCGACTGGATCGCCAACGGGCGCACGCTCACCCGGCTCGTCCGCTCCATGCAGCAGATCTCAAAGCGGGCTCTCGCCGCCACGACCGGGAGAAAGATGCCCTGACCCGCTCGACTCCCGGTTCACGCCGTCGCCTACAGCCGCGCCGATCCAAAAATCGGAAAAATAAATGGGTGCGGCTCTTTTGGGCGGCATGATTCACGCTGCAAGTCGCTCGTCCGGGTAGTTACGGAGACGCTCCTGGCGT
>JBMFWZ010000220.1:0-2449 GCA_049964755.1 Steroidobacteraceae bacterium
GCTGCCCCTTATACGGCAGCGCGGCGGGGAAGTCCAGCCCGGGGGGCGCGGCCTTTATCGGTCAGGCGCTTGGCCGCAGCGCGGATTCACCCTGCATCCGCGGCACCGCAACTGGCGGGAGCGGAAGCTTTTCCGCTAGAATGCGAGGCTAGTTTTTTCGTGCGCCCCGCGCTGGAACCCTCGGCCCTGAGCTAGTGCCCGATCGACCACAATCCGCCCCCGTTCAGCAGCCGCTGCTGCCCGCCGAGCCCACCAAACCCCCAGAGGCGCCGAGGCCGCCCGGCGCGGCACTCGAAGCGCCGCCGACCGAGACGAGCCCTCCTGACGATGAGGACTTGCCGCCGCTCGATGCGCCGGCGGTGCAGCTGTCGATGAGTGGCTGGGGGCGGCGCTTCGAGCGCCTGCTCAGCAGCCGCTCGCGGCGCTTGTTCCTGCAGGTGGGTCTGCCGTGGATGGCGGCGCTGCTGGTGGGCCTGATGTCGGTGCTGTACGCGCGCTGGAGCACCGATGCGTACGACGTGTTCCGCGGCTGGATCGCCGGCCGTTCCTGGCTCGCCTTTGCCCTGACTCCGGGGCTGACCGTGCTCACGGTCTATCTGACGCGGCGCTGGTTCTACGGCGCCGAGGGCAGCGGCATCCCGCAGGTCATCGCCGCCATCCATGCCCCGCGCGACAAGGAAAACTCGGTGATGAAGCAGCTGTTCGGGCTGCGCATCATCTTCGGCAAGCTCGGCGTCTCGCTGCTCGGATTTCTCGGCGGACTGACCATCGGGCGTGAGGGGCCGACGGTGCACATCGGCGCGGCCATCATGGCCGAGACCCGACGTTTCTATCCACATCGCAGCGTGCGCTTGGAGCGGCGGCTGCTGCTCGCCGGCGCCGCAGCCGGACTCTCCGGCGCCTTCAACACACCGCTCGCCGGGGTGATCTTTGCGATCGAGGAATTGGCGCGCGATTTCGAGACGCGCACCAACGGCACGATGATCACCGCGGTGGTGTTCGCGGGTCTGACCTCGCTGGCGCTCGCGGGCAATTACCTCTACTTCGGTCAGCTCAACGTCACGGTGTCTCTCGGCATGGCCTTCATCCTGCCGGTGGTCCTCTCCGCCGTGCTGTGCGGGCTGCTCGGGGCGGCATTCAATTACTCGCTGCTGCACTGGCGGCGCTGGATGCCGGAGCGCGTGCGCACGTTCCGGCTCGGCCGGCCGCTCTGGTATGCGTTCGCGAGCGGTCTGCTGATCGCCACGGTGGGCGTCGCCACGCACGGGCAGACCTGGGGCAGCGGCTACGATCAGGCGCGTGAGCTGCTGCACGGCACCGCGCCGCTCAGCCAGGCGTTTGCGGTGACCAAATGGGTGACCATGGTGGCCAGTTACCTCTCCGGGGTGCCGGGCGGCCTGTTCTCCCCGTCGCTGTCGATCGGGGCGGGGATCGCGCAGTGGGTGCATGCGGCGTTCGCCTGGACGTCCATGGCGGCGGTGATTGCGCTGTGCATGACCGGCTATCTGGCGGCGGTGACCCAGTCGCCCATCACCTCCTTCGTGATCGTGATGGAGATGACCAACGGCTCGGCCATGGTCATCCCGATGATGGCCGTCGCATTGGTCTCCTCGCGCATCTCCGGGCTGTTCACCCCGCCGCTCTACGAAGCGCTCGCCGAGGACAAGTACTTCCATTACGAGCCGCCGCCGGAGAGCGGCCTGAGCCCGATCGAACCGACCCCCGTGACCTGAGGCCGGTTGGTTCGGCGGCGGCGCCCGCGGCTTCACCGGATCGCGCCGCACCCAGTGCGTGAGCCTGCGCTCGCCGCGCGCCGGCGCCCGCAGCGCCATTCGCTCTGCGAAGAGGGCGCGACGCAGGTCGCGCCGCGGTCTGTCCGGCGCTCAGCATCGCAGGCTGCGCCGATTCCCGGGGGGGGGCGAACCGGGTGCGCGAGTGCTGCAACTTTTGCCTCGGCGCGGTGTTCTCCTGACGTCACAAGCACCAACACCCACTCAGGAGCGCCGCCATGAACACTGCATCACGTTGAAGCGAGCATGGACGCTCGCGACCCCGTCGGTTCAAGCCATTTGCGCAGCGTCCATTCATAACGTCAGTGATGACGTTGTGTAGGGACGCGTAGCAGGGCGTCCGACGGCTGTTAGAAGTTGTGTCCCGCCCGTTGATTTTTTGCATCCAGGCGTGCTACATGCGCTCATGGCCGAGCCGACGACCCGTGAGCGAGCCTACCGCATGCGCTGCTACCCGAGCGCGCGACAGCAGCGCGTGCTGGGTCGACTCTTCGGGGCCTCACGGTTCGTGTGGAACTGGGCGCTGGCGCGGCGCACGAGTGCGTATCAAGCCGATCGGACTCGCCTCAATTGGGTCGCGCTGTCGCGGGAGTTCACCGGAGTGCGCCAAGCCCCCGAGACGCACTGGCTGTCCGAACTGCCGCGTGAGCCATTCAATC
>JBMFWZ010000221.1:0-2341 GCA_049964755.1 Steroidobacteraceae bacterium
CCTGCAGCTGCCCGACGGATCGCGGCTGTTCGCGCTGATGGCCGTCGCGGCCCGGCCGTGCGTGTCGATCCGTCGCCATCGCTACCTGCGCGTCACCCTCGACGACCTGATCGGCACGGGCACCGTGGACGTGGTGCTGCGCGAGTTCCTGCGGGCACTGATGGCGGCAAAGAAGTCGTGCGTCATCTGCGGGGGGACCGGCGCGGGCAAGACCACGCTGTTTCGCATGCTGACGGGCGCCGAGCAGCCCGACGGCGGCCAGATCCGCATCGGTCCGACGGTGAAGCTCGCGTACGTCGATCAGTCGCGCCAGTCGCTCAATGACCGCAAGAGCGTCTGGGAGGAGATCTCCGGCGGCCTCGACATGATCAAAGTCGGCAATTACGAGACCCCCTCGCGCAGCTACGTCGGACGCTTCAATTTCAAGGGCGCGCAGCAGCAGCAGACTATCGGGGAACTCTCCGGCGGGGAGCGCAATCGCGTGCATCTGGCCAAGGTGCTCAGCGCTGGCGGCAATGTCCTGCTGCTCGATGAACCGACCAACGATCTGGACGTCGAGACGCTGCGCGCGCTCGAGGAAGCGCTGGTGAACTTCCCCGGCTGCGCGGTCGTGATTTCGCACGATCGTTGGTTTCTCGATCGCATCGCCACGCACATTCTGGCCTTCGAGGGCGACTCGCAGGTGGTGTGGTTCGAGGGCAATTACCAGGAATACGTCGAGGACTTCAAACGACGCAAAGGCGATGCGGCCGCCCAGCCGCACCGGATCCGCTACAAGCCCTTGACCCGCTGACGTGCGAGCACCCGCCGCAGCCGCCCGCGTGGGGTACAGCGGCGCACACAGCGCCGCAACGGGAGCCGGGAGGCGCTAGTGGCCGCGACATCGGCCGCACACTCGGGTGAGCGCGCATCGCGCATGCTCGAGGTGCTGCGCTGGATCGGACCACTTGCCGCACTGCTGGTGTTCGCTGCCGCCGGACTCGTGCTGCACCGCGAGTTCGCGCGGCTGCGGCCGGCCGACATCCTCGCGCACCTGCGCAGCATCCCGCGCGCACACGTGCTGGCGGCACTGGCGCTCACCGCCGCCAGCTACTGTCTGATCAGCGGCTACGACGTGCTGGCGCTGCGCTACGTACGCAAGCGACTGCGCTACGGCCGGGTATTGTTCACCGCGTTCATCGCGGCGGTGTTCGGACACAATCTCGGATTCTCCGCCCTCACCGGCGGTGCGGTGCGGATGCGCCTGTACGCGGCGAATGCGATCAGCGCGATCGAGGTGGCCGCCATCACGGTCTTCTACAGCGTGTCGATCGCGCTCGGCCTGACCTGCATCGCGGGCCTCTCGCTCACCTTCTCCGCGCGCTTCGCCGCCGCCGCACTCGGCGTACCGGTGCGCTGGACCGAACTGGTCGGCGTGGCGCTGCTGCTGGCGGTGTGCGCCTATTTGATCTGGGCAGGGCTCTCGCAGCGCGCCCTCGAGATCCGCGGCTGGGCGCTGCGCGCACCCGGCTTCGCCCTGGGTGCCGGACAGACGCTGCTCAGCATGATCGATCTGAGCGTCGAGGGCTCGGTGCTGTGGTGGCTGCTGCCGCCGAGCGCGCACATCCAGCTCGCGCCGTTCATGGGCAGCTACGTGATCGCCCTGTCGGCCGGCATCCTCAGTCACGTGCCCGGCGGGATCGGGGTATTCGAGACGGTGATGCTGCTCGCTCTGCGCGGGGCGCCCACCGCCTCGGTGCTCGGGGCGCTGCTCGCATTTCGCGCGGTGTACTACCTCGCACCGCTGCTGATCGGGGCGGCGCTGTTTGGTTGGCAGGAAATCCGCTCGCGCCGTGGCGAGCTGGCGCGAGCGCGCGCCCACGCGGCGATCTATGTGACACCGCTCGCACCGCAGATCGCCGGATCGCTGGTGTTTCTCGCCGGTGCGCTGCTCGTGGTCGCCTCGCTGTGGCCGCCGCTCGCGGTGCGCATCCCGCTGCTCGGGCGCACGCTGCCGCAGACCGTGCCGTTGATGGCCGGGCTGGGTGCGAGCCTCGCGGGAAGCGCGCTCATGCTGCTGTCGCGCGCACTGTTTCGGCGCGTGCGCTCGGCGTACACCCTCGCGCGGCGGCTGCTGGTGTTCGCCATCGCTCTCGCGCCCGCTCAGGGTCTGTTCGTCGAGCAGGCGCCGCTTCTGGCGCTGGTGCAGGCGGTGCTGTGGCTCGGGCGCGATGCGTTTTATCGCCCGAGCGGGATCATCGAGGAGCGCTTCACGCCGGCGTGGCTCTGGGCCGTTGGCGGGGTGCTGGTGCTGAGTGTGTGGATCGGGCTGCTGACCCAGCACGGCGCGGCGCATGCCGCA
>JBMFWZ010000222.1:0-2320 GCA_049964755.1 Steroidobacteraceae bacterium
CTTCTGGAGCCCCGGTATGAAGCGTACGTATCAGCCGAGCAAAGTGCGCCGAAAGCGCACGCACGGGTTCCGGGCGCGCATGGCGACCCAAAACGGCCGCAAAGTGCTGGCCCGTCGCCGTGCCAAAGGACGTAAGAAGCTGATCCCGTAACGCGGGACGGCGCTGACGACCGCTGCCCGGCCGACGCGGATGCGTCTCCGGGGCCCGACCGACCCGGCCCCGGCCTGCATCCGGGCGTAGAGCGAGGTGGTCCGCATGTCTCGTGAGCCTCGAGCGCGGCTGACGTTTCCGCCGTCGAGGCGGGTGCGGCACAAATCGGATTTCGATGCCGCGCGCCTGCGCGGCCGGCGCTTTGGCAACGGATTTTTCGCGGTGACAGTGATCAGCAACGACAAGACCGGTCCCCGCCTCGGCCTGGCCGTTGCGCTGCGCGTGACCCGTACCGCGGTGGAACGCAACCGCATCCGCCGCATCATCCGCGAATCCTTCCGGTGCCATCAGCACAGGCTCCCCGGCGTCGATCTCGTGGTCAGCGCTCGCTCCCGAGCCCTCGGTGCTCCGGGACCCGAATTGCATACCAGTCTCGCGGCGCTGTGGCGCCAGGTCATTGAACGATGCGCGCCCTCGCCCTCGTGCTGATCCGCCTGTATCAGTGGACGCTCAGTCCTCTGCTCGGGCCCAACTGCCGGTTCCACCCGTCTTGTTCCCACTATGCCGCCGAAGCGATCGAACGCTTCGGCATCCTGCGCGGCGGCTGGCTCGCGCTGAAGCGCATCGGTCGCTGCCATCCCTGGCATGCGGGCGGCTACGATCCGGTGCCTGTCCATGGCTCGACCCCGATTGCTCACCGACATGACTAATCAACTGCGCTACTTCGTCTGGCTGGGACTGGCCCTGCTGTTGTGGTTCAACTACACGACGTGGACCACGGATTTCGCGGTCGCGCCAACGGCGGTGCATACGCAGGCCCCTGCCCCGACGACCCTCGCCGAGAACGTTCCGCAGACCGCGGCGAGCCGTCCGGCCGCGAGCGCGCCGCCCAGTGCTACGCCGGCGGCCGCGCCGCACGCCGAGCTCTCCGTGGGGCCGGTCCCTGAGGCGGCGACGGTGCAGGTCCACACCGACGTGTACGACCTGGCGATCAGCACCCAGGGCGGCACGCTCGAGCACGTGCAGTTGCTGAAGTACGCGAAGGTGAAGGGCAAACCCGAGCGCGTCGTGCTCGAGAACCCGAACCCGGCGAGCGAGTATCTCCTGCAGACCGGTCTGACTGGACCGGCGGCAACCGCCTACCCGACCCAGACGGCCGCGTTCACCACCCCGAAACTCGATTACCACATGGGTCCGAGCGGCGTGCTGCGCGTGCCGCTCACCTGGTCCGCCAACGGTATCACGGTCACCAAGACCTTCATCTTCCGCAAGGGCTCCTACCGCATTCGACTGCAGTACGCGATCCACAATGGCAGCGCGCAGCCGTGGCCGTTTGCGCAGTACGCGCAACTCTTCCGCAATGATCCGCGTACCAGCGGCAGCTATTTCGATCCGGGCAGCAAGGCCTATCACGGTCCGGCGATCTGGAACGGCCACGAATACGTGAAGCTCGACCCGGCGAGCAGCGACTATCAGCACTACACCCGTACGGTGACCGATGGCTGGATCGCCGTGCCACAACATGATTTCGTCAGTGCCGTGGTGCCGCCGAAGGGTGCGGCGTACCGGTTCAGCTCACAGGTCTCGGGCACCGGGTATCTCCTGGCGGCCTCGGGACCTGAGCATTCGGTCTCTCCCGGGGCGCTCCTGACGCTCGGCCAAACGCTGTTCGTCGGGCCGACTCTGCATGCGCAGTTGGACCAGACCGATCCGACCCTCACGTACCTCGACGACTACGGCAAACTCACGCTCCTGGCGCGTCCGCTGTTTTGGATGCTGAGCGAGGTCCACAAGCTCACCGGTAACTGGGGCGTGGCGATCATCGTCGTCACCATCCTGCTGAAGCTGCTGTTCTATCCGCTCTCGGAGACCAGCGGCCGCTCGATGGCCAAGATGAAGGCGCTCGGGCCGCGCATCAAGAACATCCAGGAGACCTACAAGGACGACAAGGAACAGCTCGGTCGCGCCATGATGGAGCTGTACAAGCGCGAGAAGGTCAACCCGGTGTCCGGCTGCCTGCCGATGCTGTTGCAGTTCCCGGTGTTCATCGCCTTCTACTGGGTGCTGCTCTACAGCGTCGAGCTGCGCCAGGCGCCCTTCATGTTCTGGATCCAGGACCTCTCGGCGCGCGACCCATACTTCATTCTGCCGGCCATCATGGCCCTGACC
>JBMFWZ010000223.1:0-2293 GCA_049964755.1 Steroidobacteraceae bacterium
ATCTTCCGGATCGACCATTATCTCGGCAAGCGTCCGGTGCACAACATGGTGTTCTTCCGGTTCACCAACGCGCTGCTGGAAGCGTTCTGGAGCCGCGACTACATCAAGAGCGTGCAGATCACAATGGCCGAGAACTTCGGCATCCAGGGGCGCGGCGCGTTCTACGATCCGGTCGGCGCGGTGCGCGACGTGGTGCAGAACCACCTGTTCCAGGTGCTTGCGAACTTCGCCATGGAGCCGCCGGCGCGCACCGACAGCGAATCGCTCCGGGATGAGAAGGTGAAGGTGCTCAAGGCGATCCCCGAGATCACGCCGACCGATCTGGTGCGCGGGCAGTTTCGCGGCTACCTCGATGAGAAAGGCGTCGCGCCGGGCTCCAAGACCGAGACCTTCGCGGCCATGCGCGTCGCGATCGACAACTGGCGATGGCAGGGCGTGCCGTTTTACATCCGGGCCGGGAAATCTCTGCCGGTGACTTGTGCGGAAGTGGTCGCGCATCTGCGCCGGCCGCCGCCGCTGTTCCCCGGCTGCACGGCCCAGCACAACTATTTCCGCTTCTGCGTCAATCCGCACAACGAACTGGCCATCGGTCTGTACGTCATGGACGAGGCCGAGCGGGGCGTCGGCCAACGTATCGAACTATTGGCCAGCCGTCACGCGGGCGCCACGCACATGGACGCCTACGCACGCCTCCTCGCCGATGCGATCTCGGGGGATAGAACGCTCTTTTCCCGCGAGGACTACGTCGAGGAGGCCTGGCGCATCGTCGACCCAGCCCTGAAGGCCGATACGCCCGTGTACCCCTACGAACCCGGCACCTGGGGGCCCCATGAAGCCGCGCAAGTCGCGCCGCCCGAAGGCTGGCACAACCCGATCTCGGCGGACGGGCGCACAGATGGCTCAGGCAACCTATAAGGCTGCTGCCCGCAGGCGCGCGCCATACGCTCTGGGGTGCTCCGAGTGCTTATGTGACTGTCGCCGCGCGAAGACCACACGTCAAGAGTCTGCACTGCCGGACGCCCGGTTCGGTGGCATGCGCGCGTCTGTCCTTCAACGGAACGTCTGGCGCACACGCAGCACCCGATTCCAGCCGCGCTCACTGCTCTCGGTGCGGCACTCACCCGGATGCGCGGCACGCCTGCACGCCCAGAGGCTAAGAAGCGCCCGGCGCGAACGGTACTCTATTCCGGTTCATCCACGGCCCTTGCGCTGCGCGGCATCTGCCGGTGAAGGCCAAATGTCTGGGCATTCGTGCGTGCGTGGCCCGAGCTCGCCGATGCTGCATGCGCTCGCTGTTGCAGACGCTTCTGCGGTCTTGGGCGATCGCCGAGGATTACCGCCGCGGCCGATCGCCCGGTGACGCGGCATCGATCCACCAACCGCTCGCGACGTTACAGCCCGCGAGCGGGACTCAGAGGCTCGCGTTACCGCACCGAGGAAATCTCACTGGTCTCTCCACTACACGCCGTGGTTGACACCGTACCTAGGTGCGGGGTTTATGTTTCACACCCATGGTGAGCCCATGCGCAATCGCCCGCACAGCCGCTCGATCGCTCGACGCCCAGTGCCGGGCGGATCGCTTCGGTCAAATAGCGTGTCCGGGCGATTCCTGACCGCACGTGCGATGTATGGCTCCTCATGCTCGCGATCTATGCGTACCCCCCTCTATCGGCCCCTACGGGGCCGACTTTTTTGGCTACCGAAGCTCGAATCGGCCTGTGCGACCCGCCAGTCCTCTGCGCGAGCCCCGCTGCCAGAGATGCTCAGAGACCCTCCTGCCGGACCCGTCGGAACAAAAATGCGATCACCCCCACGCCCGAGCCAAGCGTCGCATTGCGCTCCTTGCGCGTTGCGTTGCATGGCGTATCGATCACACCCTTGCCGGTGAGGGCAGATCAGGGAATACCCCCACCATGCGATACCTGATGATAGGCCTCGCGCTCATCCTGATCGACTCGCACGCCGGCGCGAGAGCTGCTGCGCGCGCTGAATCGGTATTGCGTCATGCTGGGATTTGAAGTGGTCCCTACGCGACGGACCTCTTAGGTGGGTCTTGATCGACATGTTGCATTCTGCGCGCATACTCGTTGGGAGACAAGTATCTGAGTGATGAGTGCAGGCGGACTGGATTGTAAAATCCGTGGATGTACGCTGCAATCGCTTGGTGTGCCTCCTGTTTGGTCGCATACGGTTCGGTCGCTTCTTCAGTCTTCAGCGTTGCGAAGAAGCTCTCCGAGACCGCGTTATCCCAGCAATTTCCCTTGCGACTCATGCTGGCCACCATGCCGAGTGC
>JBMFWZ010000224.1:0-2147 GCA_049964755.1 Steroidobacteraceae bacterium
CTCGGTTCCCGAGCGGGCGCGGACCGGCGAGGAGGGCGGCTCCCTCACGGTGGAGCAGGTGCGCGCGCAGCTCGCGAAATACCTGAACCCCGAGTACGTTCAGCTCTGCCACGTCGATCTCGCTGGCGGGATGCTGTATGTGCCGCTCAGGCTCCGTCTCGCGAACAGTTCATTCATCGAGTCGGCCGCGCGGATGTCTGGCCTTCGCGTGCGCTATTGCGAACCGGAAGAACTGCGTGAACTGCGCGGCACCGACGCTCAGGCCGGGACGCACGTCTCGGTGGCATCAGCGGGGCGGGATACCCAGGAATGGGCGCGGCAGCTATTACTCGCCGCGGCGAGCTACGGGGCATCGGACATCCATCTGCATCGTACGACGCAAGATGTACCCGCGACACTCGAGTTTGCCGTGGATGATCGCGTCTACATCGTGGACGATTCGGTGACACCCGCCGAGATGGACGCTCTGATGGGTGCTTACGTGCAGGGCCTCGCGAGCGCAGGCGGAACCAGCATGAAGGATACGAAACTCCAGCACGCAATGATCGGCCCCGACAAGCTGCCTCCCGACTGTGGCATCGAGGGTGTTCGTCTTGCCCGAGGTGGTTGTTACCCGGTTTCGCGCGGCGGGAAGTTCATGACGCTGCGTCTGATGCACGAGGAGGGACCCGGTGGACACCAGGTGAGTGATCACTTGGGGATGCGTCTTCGTGTGCCGCCCAAGCCCAGGGGCGGTATGGGACTTGCGAGTCTCGGCTATTTTCCGGACCAGATCGCGCTCATCGATCAGGCGCTCGAGGTGGACACCGGCATCATCGTGGTGGGTGGCCCCACCGGCTCGGGAAAATCGACGATGTTGTGGGAGACTTTGGTTCGGCTGCGAAAGCGTTGGCCATATCGGAGGGTTGTGACGGCGGAAAACCCGCCCGAGCGGAAGGTTCCGGGTGCCGTGCAATTGGAAATCGGCGGCGATGAGATCGAGGTCGAAGAGCAGACCGCCGCGTTTCGAGAGGCGATGCGCATGATGCTGCGCATGGCCCCGCATGTGATCTTGGTCGGAGAGATCCGCGAGGGGCCGATCGGTCGCCTCGCCATCGAGATGTCCACCGCGGGACATCTCATCATGACCACGATCCACGCGAACAACGCCTCGGTGATCGTTCCTCGGCTCGAGATGACACCTGGGTTCGAACTTCCCCGTGCCGCCTACTGCACGCCTGACGTGCTGCGCCTATTCATTGCTCAGCGCTTGATCCCGCGCGTGTGTTCGGCCTGCTCGGTACCGTGGGAGAAGGCGCTCTCGCGCCCCGGCGTGCGTGAGATGGTCGAGACATTGAAGAGTTATGGGGGCGACATCGGCGCGGTACGCTTCGAAGGACCGGGGTGCGAGGTCTGCGATCACAAGGGCACCGCCGGGAAAATCGCGGTCGCGGAAGTGGTGCCAATGACTGAGGATATTTCCGAGCATCTGCGCGTGCGCAGTGATGACGACGCCGGGCTGAAAGCGTTGATGGGAGACGCGGCCAACGGTTTCATGGGGCATCGCGCGATGGCCTACGTACTGCGCGGTATCACGGACCCTCTTGCCATGCAAATCAGGGTCGGCAGGGCGCTGCCGTGCCGTAACGCCACTGAGAAGGGATGGGTTGACCGCGCGCTCGAGGCGCTCGATCGCCTGAAGACGGCCTGACTCCCGCGGAAGGGGCTATCCGCGCCGCGCAGTTCCGGAGGTGTCCACCGGGCTGCGCGGCTTCCCCTTGTAATTCCTTTCCAACGTCCTGATCACCTTCGCGTCGTGAATTCCGCTCGGCCGCAGCATGGCTGCTGCGCGCTGCAAGGGAGTGCTGCACGCAGTGCGGGGCCCGGGCAGCGGAGAAGGGGGTATGCAATGGCAAGACCTCTTCGTACACGTGTATTGGGGACCCGCGGTGTTCTGGCCTTTGGCGCTCGCGCTTGCGGCGCTCGATATTGCCGGAACCTGGGCGGTGGGTCGCGCCGTACGCATCAGCGGCCCTAGCGGGCAGCACAGCTCACGGGGGGCGCGCAGCCGACCTTGGCTCTCCTGGCGACGGCGGGTGTGGATCGAGGCGGCGATTCTCGTCACCTTCCCGGTGCTCTCGGTTCTGCGCGGCGCTGGCCATCCGGTT
>JBMFWZ010000225.1:0-2118 GCA_049964755.1 Steroidobacteraceae bacterium
GCGCCGCACCACCTCATAGCGCAACGGCGGGATCTCACGGTTGTCCTTCGGCGAGAGACCGCCGAGCACGGCCTTGCGCGCATGGACGATCGCGACCTGCGATCCGGCCGCGCGCGTCAGCGCGACGAACTCCCGCAAGGCCGCGAAATCCTCATCCGTATACCCCTGCAGCGCATCCGCCACGGCGCTGCGCGCACCGCTCACGACGCCGATGCGCATCTTGACCGTCACTGGCAAGCTCACTGCCCGAGACAGGGCCGCCACGCACTGCGCGACCCGCTCGGGATCGCGCATCAGGCAGGCGCCGAACGCACCGCTCGCCACCCGATCGCTCGGACATCCGCAATTGAGGTTGATTTCATCGTAACCCGCCTCTTCGCCCATGCGGGCCGCCTCGGCCAGCTCGCGCGGCTCGCTGCCGCCGAGTTGCAACGCAACCGGGTGCTCCTCGGGGTCGAACGCGAGCAGCCGCTGCGCGTCCCCGCGCCGGATCGCCGCCGCGGTGATCATCTCGGTGTAAAGGAGGGTGCGCGGCGAGAAACCGCGCAGGAAGTACCGGCAATGCCGGTCCGTCCAGTCCATCATGGGGGCGACTGACACTCTGCGATCGATTTTTTTGGCGGAAAACTCCTTCGACGGGCCTATTTTCATAGGCTCCGGCGACTCGGGCGTTTCTGCGGGATTGTTGCGCATTTGGTGGAGTTTACCGTTTGCCGGGCAGACATACAGGAGACATGATCTCCACGTCCCTCGCATTGCCTCACCAAGATTGCCACTCGGTGCGATCGTTGCCTCCGAGTAGAGGAAGCTCGGTCACTCACGGACCGAACCTCCCCCCTCACAGAGCTCACCGTGCCCAATTAAGGCAGCGAGTTCCTCAGCGATAATGACGCGGACCAGCACCAAGGCTGACCGACATCTTCTCATGCTGGACGTCCCGAACGGGCCCAGGTATGTGTGATCGTCGGCGTCAGCAGGGGATGGCGAGACAGAAAGTTTGTAAATTGCTTCCAATACATGGGTGCGCCCCGCGTACGGCGGCTTAACCACTTACGCCAAATCCGTTTGACGGCGTTGTAGAACCCCCAGAGGCTCCGGAAGTTCGACGATCGTCCGTAATACTGGTAGTGGCCCCGCAGCTTCGCGTTGAGGGTCTCCTGTTGTTTGCGGACCGGTTCATGACGATTCTGCTTGCACCAGCGCCCGATCTCTTGCAGACCGCGTCGCAGGCGCTTCTTCATCGTCCTCACTCCCGGTCTATAGAACCCTCGCCGGCTTCGCTCAGGAATGTGAGTCAGACCGAGGAAATCGAACGTGTCGGGCGCCTTTCCCATCCGTTCGGCCTCTTCCAAGGCCGCCCGTCCGAATTTTACCAGACGAGTCTTCTCCGGATGCAATGTGAGCCCGTAGTTCGAGAATCGCTTGTCGAGCACTTTTAATACCTTCTGTGCATCCTCCGCATTCTGGAAGCAGATCACCGCATCGTCCACGTATCGCACCAGGTACGCTTTGCCGTGCAACCGCGGCTTGACCTCCTCCTCGAACCATTTGTCGAGAACATGATGGAGATATACGTTGGCCAAGAACGGTGATATCACCTGACCTTGACCGACCCCGTGCTCGGTTTCCAGCAGGCGCCCTTCCTCGAGGACTCCCACATTGATCCACTTTCCTATCAGTCGCAGTATGCTGCCATCGCTGACTCGCCGTCCGATCATCTCTACGAGATGCTTCCTCACGATCGAATCGAAGTATGACCTAATGTCCAGCTCTAACACGGATGTGATTGGTTCGCGGAAAAGAGTGCGATCGATCTCATCGAGAGCCTGGTGTGCGTCACGTTTCGGTCGGGATCCGTAGGAGCAGTTCAGGAAATCCACCTCAAAGATGGCGTTGAGTAGCCGAACCGTTGCCGCTTGCAGGATCTTGTCTTCCAGAGCGGGAATGGAGATTGGCCTCTCCTTCCCGTCCTCCTTCGGTATATAGACCCGTCGCAACGGCTGCGCTCGGTACTGACCGCTCTGCACCCGTTCCCCGAGGTTTAGTCTCTTATCACTTCATTCTTGACCGAAATGGCTAAGAATTTGCTACAGGGCGGCTGCGAGTGTTGGCACGATG
>JBMFWZ010000226.1:0-1956 GCA_049964755.1 Steroidobacteraceae bacterium
GTAGTAATACGGTGAGCCATGCGTCTGTCCCCCGTAGGTGATCTTGTTGTAGCCCGCGGCCAATGAAACATTCGTTCGGATGTACTGCCCCTGGAACTCCAGTGCCGCCTGCTTGATGTTGTAGGCAGAGCCTGCACCCGGTGTGCCGATCAGGGCTGCGCGATTGAGAAACTCGGTGCGCGCGTCGCTCGCCTGCAGCGACAGACTGGTGGCGCCCGAAAGTTTATGCGTCAGCTGCACTCCGCCCACGAACGTCTGCGAATCGTCGGGGGAGCGCTGATAGGTGCTGCGTCCGTATTCGCCATACACCGTGATGCGGTTGCGCAGACCTAGGTTCAGATTCAGGTACGGTCCGGTCGACAGCTCGTTCACCCATTCCAGATTGACCGGCGTCGGGGCGGCCAGCGGATTAGTCGTGCCCTCACCAAAGCTGTCGCGCAGCATCCACTGCAGAGGGTCCGTCGGCTTGCCCCAGAGCGCGCTGCCGTCAAAATTCCCGTAAAAACTGCCGCTGAACGAATTACGGATGTACTGCACGCGATCGATATCGCCAAGCAGATTCAGGCTCAGCCGCCCGGTGCGCACGTAATCCATGTCGAGCCCCACGGTCCCAATCCCATCGCCGCTGTGCTGACTATTGCTGAGCGTCGCGTTATCGGTGTACGTCAGTCCCGCGAGCGCATCGATGTACCCGGTGGACAGCGGCCCGGTGCCGAAGCTGCCCGGCTGCAACGGGGGCATCTGCTGCCCCCAGGCGAGGATCGGCAGCGCCAGGGGCGCGAGAAGGAGGAACAATGTATTTTTTTTGACCGTCATGACCGCCGTGCTCATAGGTTACGAACGGGCCGCGCGCCGGGTCCGCTGTTCCAAAAGTCCCCCCGCACTAGCCGCCGCCCTGAGGCGCCGGGCGCTCGGCACCGTATCCGTAGTAGTAGTACGCCGAGGTGACCGAGCGGATGCTCTGATTGAGCACGAGGGACACCGCCGGGTGGCCCTCGAGCAGTTTCAACGCATCGAGCAGAACCGGCTGGGGCGTAAATTCGGCACGCACCACGACCACGATCTGCCCGGCCACATGCGAGAGCGTCACAGACTCCGTCGTTTGCAGCAGCGGTGAGGAGTCGAACACGACCACGCGCTGAGGATCATTCGCACCGAGCTGCGCGGCGAGCTGCGCCATGCGGGCGCTCGCCAGCAATTCCGCGGCTTCCTCCGCGCCGGTGCCCGCCGGGAGGAACGACAGCGTCGGTAAGTCCGTCGGCGAGATCAACGCCTCGATGTCGACCGCCGGATCGCGCAGCGCATTGAGCAGGCCCGGCGCCTCGCCCCGTCCGAGCACGTGGCTCAACTGCGGCTTGGCGACATCGGCATCCACCAGCAGCACACGCAGATCCTTCTCCAACGCCAGACTCAACGCCAGGTTGACGGCGGTGAAGGACTTGCCCTCCCCGGCCATGGCGCTGGCGATCATGATGAGGTAGCCCTTCGGCAGCCGCGGGGCGCCTCGGCCGATGGCCCGGGTAATCAGCGGCTGCTTGATCTTGCGATACTGCCGCACCAGCAGCTGCAAATCCTCCTGCGGGGCGAGAAGCCCGGCCTCGCGCAGCGTGCCGCGCTCGATGAGAATCTGCGGTCCGCGGGCCTGTGGTGGGGCGCTCGGCCCCGGTGCGCTCGCCGATGCCCGACTTTGCGGATCTGCCGCGGCCGGAACACCGGTCTCCGGGGCACTGGCCGCCGGAGCACTGGGGCGCTGTCCCGATTCCTGCAATTTACGCAGGGTTTTTTCCACCAGGCTCATGTGCGCAGATCTCCGACCAGATTCGAGATGTGGGTGTTCAACACGAGCACGGCGAGTCCGAAGAGAATGAGCCCGACCGCGCCGGACGCATAGAGCACCAGGCTGCGATGCCGCTCGGCCCGCCGCTCATCCGCCCAGGCCATACTGACGGCCCCCAG
>JBMFWZ010000227.1:0-1796 GCA_049964755.1 Steroidobacteraceae bacterium
GTGCGGAGTCCGTGCGTACTTTTTGGCCGGGAATGGCATTTTGGCTGGACATCGCGGGACAGGCAATAGCTCAACTCATTGATTTATCAGGCTTTGTCCCGTGCCCTTGACAAGGCCGGACAGAACTGGCGGGAGGGTGGGATTCTAGCTGACGCATAAGCTATTGAGTATCCACGTGAATATATTTTACGCGATATTCAGTACCATCAAAAATACCAGCACGGCTTCCGAGTAGCCCCGGCCCGAATCATACAACCGACGATCCAGGCGCATCTCGCCCCCACTACCCTGATCCTCTCGGTTCAAATCGCTGCAGCGGCACCGTCCGAAGGTGGTCACACCGGAACCCCCTTAGTATGCCCGGTGGTCGTCAGAAGTGCCTACGCGGGAAACGGAGATCCTCGCCCACGATTATCGGACCCCCTCTCCGTGGCCTCGCACTGGCCCTCCTCCTCCAACGTTTGGTGTCGAAGTTCTTGCTCGCCATCCGGCACACAGTACGTCAGGCCCGTCGGTCCTGCACGGACGGCAGCGCCCCGCGTTCTCTAAGCCTCGATATGCTCGGGGCCGCGGTAGTAGTCCCAGTCCTGCGGCTTCTCGAGTCAGCGCAGTTGCTGGGCGGTCTTCAGCGCTGGCCGACAGGTCGGTTTCGGGCAACATTTCTGCCGTTTGGCATTACGCGGATCGGGCTCGAATAAATCCCCGCGCCAGAGCCACTTGCGCGTTCTTGTTCTCTTCATCGCACCCCCCGAGGGGCGCATCATGCCCATGGCCAGCGTCACCAGCGAAACCCGCCGCCGGCGCAACGTGGTCGCGCCCGGAACCGAGGGAGAAGAAGACGATTTAGACGCTCAGCGGGCCGCTACGCGACGCCCTCTGCAGTCACAACATGGGGTTGATCGAATCACGGGGGCGCTCAAGCTACGGAGTGCCACCGGGAGCTTCAAGCGCTGGCGCGGCCATATTATCGAACCCACCGCGCTTCAGACCATGTAGCCGATGTCCGATGCACCCGTCGGGTACGCGAAGATCGTCGTCTCCAGCGCCTCGGCCGTCACGCCCTGGCGAATGGCCAGGGCGAACAGGTTGATGACCTCATCCACGTGCGGCCCGAGAAGGTGGGCACCGAGGATGCGCCCGGTCCCCTCCTCCACCAGCACTTTGAAGCCGTAGGTCTTTTCCGCAGCCTGGCGCGCCGTGAACCAGTCGGAGGCCTTCTGCGACTTCGTCCGAAACTTCAGCCCCTGCGCGCGCGCCTCGCGCTCGCCCAGCCCGACGGAAGCGATCGGAGGGATCGTGAATGCCACGCTCGGTACGCCGCGATAGTCCGGCCGGTGATGGTTGCCCTCGAGCAGATTCGCGGCGACCACCTTGGCATCATGGCTCGAGACCGGCGTCAGGGGCGGTCCCATCTGCGCCGCATCGCCGGCCGCATACACCGCCGGGTTGGAAACGCTCTGCAGGTACTCGTTGAGCTTCAGCCGGCCTTGCTCCGCGGCGACGCCTCCGGCCTCGAGATCGAGCGCCTCGAGCGCAGGCGCGCGCCCTGCCGAATGGACGACGAGGTCGGCTTCGAAGGTGGTCCCGGCTCCGGCCGATGAGGCGCGCACTTTATAACCCGAATCCTGTTTCTCAATCGCTTCCACCGTGGCGCGCAGGTGCACGTCCACGCCGATCTCGAGGAACTTGTCCATGAGCCAGGCGACGAGGTCCGGCTCGAAGCGCTCGAGCATCCGCTCGCCACGCTGCAGGATCGTCACCTGGGCACCCGCGCGCGCGGCGATGTGGGAGAACTC
>JBMFWZ010000228.1:0-1472 GCA_049964755.1 Steroidobacteraceae bacterium
ACTGCCATCCATCACCGCGCGCCACCACTCCTGGTGATCCAGATACCAGGCGAAGGTGTCCTGAAGACCCCGCTCGAGGGTCACTTCGGCCTTGTAGCCGAGCTCACGCTCGGCTTTGCCGCAATCGATCGCGTAGCGGCGGTCGTGGCCGGGCCGATCCTTGACGAACTGGATCAGGCTCGCGCTCTTCTGCCCGCGCGCCGCGGGCGAGGCCCCAAACACCTCGGCCAGCTCCGGCCGCTGCTGAAACGCCCGGTCGGCCACCGTGCACAGCGTCTGCACGAGCGCGAGATTCTCGCTCTCCGCTCCGCCCCCGATGTTGTACACCTCCCCTGGGGTGCCCCGCTCGAGCACCCGCTCGATGCCGCGGCAGTGATCCGACACGTGCAGCCAGTCACGCACATTGCGTCCATCGCCGTAGATCGGCAACGCCCGCCCATGCAGGAGATTCACGATCATGAGTGGGATCAGCTTCTCCAGGAAATGAAACGGCCCGTAGTTGTTCGAGCAATGGCTGATCGTCGAAACGAAGGTGCCGACGAACCTTGGATCTGGCTGTTGTGCGCTCGCAGGTCGCGACTCAGGACCGTGGATCACCGTCTTGATCGAGCATCGCCATCGCCCGCTCGCACGCGGCATCGAGACGATCCAGGTCCGACACGGCCCGCTCGACCGCCCTGAGATCCATCTCATCGTACGCATGGCGCAGATGATTGCCGAACCCGCGAATGGCCCCCCAGGGGATCTTCGGCTCGTGCACCTCGGCCAGTGCGCCCAGTTTGATCGCGGCCTCGGATATTTCAAGAAAGCACATCCGGACTGCGTCGTAGACGACACCTTGATCCGCCAACACCCGCGCGAGCCCACCTCCCGACGCCAGATATTCCCTGATCTTGGCAATATTGTGCCGGATATCTCCGTAGCGAACCGCAGGTTTTGAGCTCGTCACGTTCAGAACACGGCAATGGCGTCGCGGCTGATCGCTTCCCCGATCTCTGGGCGCCGCACAGGCAATATCACGACATCCACGCTGCGGCGAAGCGCCGTGGCGAGCATCTGCTGAAGATGCTCGATGAACATGATGAATTGGAATCCGTCGGGCGCGGCGCCGGGGGCCAAGTCGAGCGCCAGATCCACGTCGGAACTCGCAGTATCCTCGCCGCGCGCCACCGAACCGAACACAGACACATGTGCAACACCTGCAGCCTGCAACTGCGGCTGAAGCTCACGCAGCGTGCAGAAGATCGGGTTGCGCTCATCGAGGATCCGCGGTCCCATGACTCGAATACTATCATGCCCGCCCGAGGGGACCGCGGTGTTCCTGGAGAGCGGCTGCGCGGCCCGTCGTTGTGGGAGTGCGCCCTATCGATAGTGCGTCTCGATCCAGCGCTGATAACTGCCATCCATCACCGCGCGCCACCACTCCTGGTGATCCAGATACCAGGCGAAGGTGTCCTGAAGACCCCGCTCGA
>JBMFWZ010000229.1:0-1396 GCA_049964755.1 Steroidobacteraceae bacterium
TGGCGCCGCACGCCAAGCACTGAGCGGCGCAGTGTGATCGACAGGGCCCGGACCGCAAGGTCCGGGCCCTGTTGTTTCACGGCATTGCCGTGACGATGTCCCGATCGCGAGCTGCGCGGGAAAAGTTCCCGGGCGCACGGTCCGAAGGGGAGGGGCTGGCGGATCGGCTCGCTGCTGCGAAGGTCTGCAATGTTTCCTGTTGGGGCGACGCTGCCGTGCTGCGTCGGTAGCGCCCCAAGGGCATCCGCAGTAAGCTTCCAGAATCCTCCGCCGGACGGTATCGGCGGTGCGCAAACAATGAAATGAGGGTCACCGTGAAGTCCAAATCCATTTGCTCGATGCTGGCGATCGCCTCGCTCGGGGTGTGTGCGGCATCCAACGCTGCGGGCCTGATTCCCGAGCCGAACGCCAATGCCGTGCCGCTCGCCACGCAGTCCAATCCCGAGACGCTCGTGTTGGATGCGAGCACGGCCGCGCGCGGTTTCATGACCTCGACGATGAGCATTCCGGTCGAGCCCGGTCCGTTCACGTTCGTGTATCCGAAGTGGATCCCCGGCGAGCACGGTCCGACCGGTCCGCTCGCGGACATCTCGCAGCTGAAGGTGAGTGCGCACGGTAAGCCGCTCACCTGGCGTCGCGACAAGGTCGACATGTACGCCTTCCACGTCACGGTGCCCGAGGGCGTGCACGCGATCAAAGTGCAGTTCACCGTACTGATGAACTCACCTGACGTGATGTCCACCCCCAATGTCGGGGTGGTGAACTGGAACCGGGTGCTGTTCTACCAGAACAACATCAACTACCATCATTACTACGTGAAGGCGAGCATCATCCTGCCGAAGGGCTGGGGCTATGGCACCGCGCTTACCCAGGAGAGCCGGGTGGGCCAGCAGGTGAACTTCAAGGAGGAGCCGCTGACCTACGTGGTCGATTCCCCGCTCGACATGGGCCGCTACTACAAGGAAGTCTTGCTGTGGCACAAGGGCGATGCGCACCAGTGGCTCGACATGTTCGCCGATGCGCCGCAGGACCTCGATGTCCCGACGAAGCTCCTCGATGCGTACAAGAACATGACGCCCGAGGCGCTCGCGCTCTACGGCACGCGGCACTGGTACAACTATCATTCGCTGCTTGCGCTGTCGAACAAGATCGGCTTCCAGGGCATCGAGCATCACCAGTCGAGCGATGATCGGGCGCCGGCGGATTTCATGACCAATCCGAAGTGGCAGCTGACGGCCGGGGATCTGCTCACGCACGAGTTCTCACATTCGTGGAACGGCAAGTACCGCCGGCCGTGGGACCTGAAGACCGACAACTATCAGATTCCGCAGCGCACCGATCTGCTCTGGGTGTACGAGGGGATGAATCAGTACCTGGGCGATCTGCTCTCGTTCCG
>JBMFWZ010000230.1:0-1015 GCA_049964755.1 Steroidobacteraceae bacterium
CGGCAGCGTAGGATCAAATCGCTACGTTGTCAAGCCTCCGTTCACAGCAGCGGGAGCGTTCGGGGGTGAGTAGTTACGGTCGGCCTTGAGAAATTGGGCGCCGCCGCCGGCGCGCCGGGCAGTCTGCAAGCGGTAGCCGAACACCAGGCGCTCGCGCGGCTCACAGATCTGATCAGGCAACTGATCCTGATTGACCGGCAGGTGATCCTTTCGTATTTGGAGGGCATGGACGCCGAGGCAATCAGCGACCTCACGGGTTTATCGACATCGAATGTTGCGACCAAGATCCACAGGATCAAGGAAGTACCTCGCAAACGCTTTGACGCGAGGGACTCAGATGAGCAATGAGCAAAGGCACCCTGACATGCAGCATCTTTGGCAAAGTCAGGCAGTTGAGGACAGGTCCATGTCTTTAGACGAACTCCGGAACGCACTTGCGAAACTGAACAGAGTCGAGCGCAGACGCATATGGGTAGGTGGGCTGTTTTGCTTGCTGTTCCTCGGCACTTTCGGTGCAGTACTTATCATGCCGGCCCCGATTCCCGTCGTGCGCGGCGGTGAATGCTTTTTCGCCATTGGTGCGGGATTCTTCTTGTTTCAGGTCATATTGGGTCTTCGACGAGCACCGGGAAAATTGCTGAGCCGGGGAGAGCCGGCGGCCTGTGCTGCATTCTACAGGTCGGCACTCGAGCGACAGCGGAGGTTTTACCGCCGGTCAGCGCTCTGATTTCCGCTTTTAATCTCGGCAACCTTGCTGGCAGTCATCCTGCTGATACCGGCTCTCAGGGTCATAATGATCCCTCTTTGGATGCTGCTTGTCCCGTTCTGGATCTACGAAAGCGCGGGAATTGCGAGGAGGTCTCAACGCGAACTCGATGCGCTCAAGGCCGGTCTGCGGTAAATCTTTGGAGGCCAGCGAAAACTCCCGGGCATCAGATTGATTATTCCGGCTGATGACGGACAGGGTTTCCAGAGTGATGTGGACACTGATTCCAGCGGGACGTGGACAGAATTC
>JBMFWZ010000231.1:0-677 GCA_049964755.1 Steroidobacteraceae bacterium
ACTGTAGGCTTGTGGCCTTTCCCCTGCGAGCCGGTGCGCGTGTGCCTCGGATACGATCCGGTGAGTGGTATGGCTTCGGGGGGTGTGCTGTCAAGGATGCCAGCGCTGGTTTTGTCTGTGTTCGGATTGTGACCGCGGCCAGCGTTACTGCAGTCAGGAGTGTTCGGCGCAGGCTCGCCGGGTGAGTCTGCGGGCGGCGGGAGCCAAGTACCAGAGCAGCGCCAACGGCCGGCTCAACCACGCCGAGCGCCAGCGCCGTTACCGGGCGCGGCAGCGCGAGGCCGTGACGCATCAGGGTTATTCCCCCGCCGTACCGGCCTCGGCGATAGTCGGGCCGGTAAGTCTCGGGGAGGCGGTGAACCATGAGGCGACGGTGGTGGATGGCGGTCACGCCGGGGCCGATGCGCACGCGGGTGGTGGTGATGAGCGAGGGGGGTCGCTGTGTGCTCAAGGCGCGCTTGCCCCACGGACCGTCGCATCCGCAGGCCCTGCAGCGCTTGAGCGAAACGCTGGCGATGGACTTGACCCGCTTTGGTACACACCCGAAAGTTTGTATTCGAGGTGTCTGCCATGGTCAAGTCAACGGTAGCGAAGTCGAAGTTTGCGAAGCGATACCCGAAGGAGTTCCACCGCCAGATGGTGGAGCTGCATCGGGCGGGGCGAACGCTCGCGGAGCT
>JBMFWZ010000231.1:687-1005 GCA_049964755.1 Steroidobacteraceae bacterium
CAGTGGGCGATCAGCCGGTGGGTCAAGCAAGCCGATCGCGATGAAGGTCGCGGCGACGCGGGGCTGACCACTGCCGAGCGGGAGGAGCTGGTGCGGCTGCGGCGACAGAACAAGCGGCTGCAGATGGAGCGGGAGATTTTGTCAAAAGCAGCGGCCTGGTTCGCGCAGGAGACCGCTCCGAATTCGAAGCGCTCTTCGGATTCGTGAGGGAGAACCAGGCCCTGTACCCGGTGAGCGCCATGTGCCGGTTGCTCAAGGTCTCCACGGTAGGGTTTTATCACTGGCTGGATCGACCGATGTCGGAACATCACCGCAGGG
>JBMFWZ010000232.1:0-854 GCA_049964755.1 Steroidobacteraceae bacterium
CCCAACGAGTATGCGCGCAGAATGCTACAGGTCGATCAAGACCCACCTAAGAGGTCCGTCGCGTAGGGACCACTTCACAGATCCTCCCCACATTCCTCGCAGGCACTCACCTTGGAGAGCACAACGGTCTCGACGGTGCGCGTGTTCGCCGAGCGGCTCGGGTCGTAGACCTGGCCCTTGGTATGGGTGCCGGCGTGGCTCACCGCGCTCTCGTCCTTTTCGCTTCGGGAGGAGGGCTTGCTGGAGTTCGTGCTGGTCTTGCTGGTGTTCTTTTCCATGAACACCGCGATCAGCACCTGCATCAGCATCAGCAGCGCCTCGATCAGGGCGCGGCTCTCGGCCCCGACTTTACCGTCGGCCGACAATTGCCCAAAGCGCCCCTTGAGGGTCTCGAACTCCTCGCGCAGGGACTGCTTGTTGAGGCTCGACACGGCAGGGTGCCAGGGCGGCTATTCGCCGGCCTCCACCGCCATCAGCCCCGCCAAGACCGCCAGGCGCTCGGGCGGCGGCATCCCCGCATAGCGCCGTGCCCAGGTCTCGGCTCTGCGCTTGATCGTCTGGCGGTGGGTGTGGTCGCGCCCGGCGTAGCGCGCCCAATGCACGCGGTCGGGCCGGAAGTTGAACCACAGCTTCTCGGTGCGCACCCCGGCCTGGTTCATCACCTGCAGCTCAAGACTACGCCAGCCGGTAAGCTGCTCATCGTACAGCGTCGAGGGGTAGCCGGAGAGGATCACCGGACACGGCAGCTTCTTCAGCAACGTAAGCAGCTCCAGGTGATCTGAAGTGGTCCCCGGTTGACGGACCCCATAATGGTGGATTAAACCAACCGTTTGGAGGTCACTATGGAACGTCAG
>JBMFWZ010000233.1:0-836 GCA_049964755.1 Steroidobacteraceae bacterium
CGAGCGCGTCCGGAGGCAGCCAGTCAAGCGCCGCGGCCACACTGGTCTCGACGCCGCACTGCCATTCATGCAGTGAGACACCGCTCGGATGCTCGAGCGGAGCGTCGGATCCGCGCGCACTGCTCAAATGCGGGTGCTCCACAAATGCGGACCAGTCTCATCCGCAAACCCGACGGGCCGAGGTTGGTCCGATACAATCGAGGGATGAGCGACAAGCCGCTTTTCGTGCCACTTAAAACGCAGTACTTCCGAGCGTTCGAGGCTGGAATCAAGACCATCGAGTACCGACGCGCTGGACCACTCTGGAACGAGCGCAGGTGCTGGATCGGTCGGCCCGTGACACTGAGTCACGGCTACAGCGGATCTCGGCTCTACACACGCATCAAGAGCGTACAGCGCGTGCCCGCCAGCGTGCTCCCCGACCCGGAACCGTACGCACCGGGGGACGAGCTGCTGGCCATCGAGCTCGAGGTGCTCGGCCCGATCGAGCGCTGAGCACATCACGGGCGCGGGTCCTTGGTGAGCAGCCGCGCGATCGCAGCCTCGGCCTGCTCACGCGTCAACATGGTGTAGTGACCATATGGCCCGCTTTGCAGGCGCGCGTCCTCGAGCTCTGAAAAGCGCGCGTCCCAGACCCGGCGGCGAAGCTCCATGACGCGACGGCACCGAAGCGAGCAGTACTCCCGCGGCCGGCCGCGGCGGCGCACTCGAAAAATCTCACTACATTGAACACAGGTCGAGGTCAAAGACGGCATGCCATTCTCCACTGGGAAAATTTCACCAATTTCGCGACGCTGCGCGCGGTGGGACCACGCGCTTGGGCCGCAAAATCGGGC
>JBMFWZ010000234.1:0-774 GCA_049964755.1 Steroidobacteraceae bacterium
TGGAGACGCGGGCGCAGGTCTGCTGCAGGAGCCGCTTCATGTTCTTTGCCCACGCATAGCCATTGGACTCGACGATGAAGGTCAGCTCGCGCAGCAGGTGCGCGCCACAGAGCCCATGGCCACAGTGCGCGTAGGACAAATAAGACGCCCAGCAATCGTGCACGATCACCCCGCCATATTTGGGGATGATGCCGATGGCGGTCATCGCCTCAAGGCCCCGCTTCTCGTGCACGAACTTCAGGGTGATGTCCCCTGCCGAGCAGACGTGTATCCAGTGATTGCGCTTGTCCACACGGATCGAGGTCTCATCGACATGCATCGCCGGTTCGGTGAGGATCCGCTCGATCGACAGTCTCTCCCAGCGCTCGAGAGAGAGGTGCAGCTGCAGCACGTACTTCAGGATCGTCGCCTCGGAGATCAGCTGACCGATCAGGGTGTGAATGGATTGCTGTACCCGCTTCAGGGCGATCATCTGGGCGAGCAGCAGGTTCAGCACGTACGCCTTGATGCCAGAGCCGTACTGCACGGGACCGGAGAAGCTCTCGGGGAAGGGCGCCCGGGTGTCGCTGCCACAGTGCGGGCAGGATTTGATCTCGGCATCGACGTGGCTGAGGACTTTCTCAAAGACAAGGTCGATCTGGGTGCGCCGTTCGTGACCGCGTGGCCGCACCTGGCGCAGATCCTCCCCACATTCCTCGCAGGCACTCTGAAGTGGTCCCCGGTTGACGGACCCCATAATGGTGGATTAAACCAACCGTTTGGAGGTCACTATGG
>JBMFWZ010000235.1:0-739 GCA_049964755.1 Steroidobacteraceae bacterium
GGAGCCGCCAGTCCGACTGGCAGCACAGCAATCGGCGTTGGCACGAGAAGCACCACTACTGGCGCCGCGGTCACGGCGGGCCTGTGCACCCGTTATCCCAGGCCCTGCCGAACCCTCGTCTTACCCCTGGGGCCGCAAATCCGGCGGTCACCCAGGCGAATATCCACTCGACGATCTGCGTGCGCGGATATGCACAGAGCATCCGCCCGCCGGAGTCGTACACCGAGCGCTTGAAGCGAAAGCAGATCCGCGAGTACGGCTACAAAGACCACAAGCTCTGGCACTACGAGGAAGATCACTTGATCGCGCTCTCGGTCGGCGGCTCACCGACGAGCCCGGAGAACCTGTGGCCGCAGCCGCACAACGTGGTAGGCGGCTGGGGCAGTTACGCCAAGGACCGCCTGGAATACAAATTGCACCTGCTCGTGTGTTATCACGGACTTGCGCTCGCGACGGCACAGCGCGCGCTGGCGCACGATTGGATCGCGTCGTACAAGAAATACATCGGCCAGGTGCCGGACAACCATCGGCTGCATTGGCACTGAGTGGGTAATGGCGTCCGAATCGAACGCAATTGCCTCGGCGGGTAGGTATGCCAAGGCCGGGCGGGCTGAGCTTGGTGTCGAGCCGGCTCGTCGACTGCGACAGCGCGCAACGAGGGCCGAGAAGACGTCTCCGAAGCGCGAGAGCGGGGATTCCGTCACGCACATCGGCGCGCATGCCTGGCGGCCCAAGGATC
>JBMFWZ010000236.1:0-729 GCA_049964755.1 Steroidobacteraceae bacterium
AGCCGAACTTCGAGAATCGCTCCCGTAAGTCGTTGAGAAACTGCTTCGCGTCTCCGAGATGCTCGAACCCGACAATAAAGTCATCAGCGAACCTGGTGACGATTACGTCACCCCGGGCGTGCCGTCGCCTCCACTGTCGGGCCCACCGATCGAACACGTAGTGGAGGTACACGTTGGCGAGCAACGGCGAGGCCGACCCCCCCTGCGGCGCACCCTTGGTAGTGTCCGACCAGATCCCCTCTTCGATAACCCCTGCGCTCAGCCATTTGTCGATGAGTCGCAGGACCTTCGTATCTCCAATCCGGTGCGCGAGGAACTTCTTCAACCAGGCGTGATCAAGACTGGTGAAGAAGTCGCGGATATCCGCATCGAGCACCCAGTTCACCTTCTTGCGCAAGACTCCAACCGCCAACGCATCCAACGCGTCGTGCGGGCTGCGCCCGGGCCGGAACCCGTAGGAGAAACCGAGAAAGTCCACCTCATAAATGGCGTTGAGTACCTCGACGACAGCGCGCTGGAGAACTTTGTCCTCCAGACTGGCTATGCCGAGCGGCCGGAGCCGCCCGTCCGCCTTGGGAATGTACGCCCTGCGAGATGGTCTTGCCCGGTACGCGCCACTATGGACCCGCTGAAGTAATCCCCGAAGATTTTCTTCCAGGTCCTCTCCGTAGGTCGCCCACGTCACCTCGTCGACCCCGGTCGCGGCCCTGGGGTTAATCGCCCAGTACG
>JBMFWZ010000237.1:0-723 GCA_049964755.1 Steroidobacteraceae bacterium
GTTTGGCGGCGGGTCCGGCTCCGACGCCGTAGACAGTGCGCTGAAGCTGGCCCGGGCGTACTGGCGTGTCAGGGGGCAGGGCGGCAAGACGCGCCTCATCGGTCGCCTGCAGGCCTATCACGGCGTCAACTTCGGAGGCATCTCAGTCGGCGGCCTGGTGGCGAACCGCAAGCCGTACGGCCAGGGCATCGAGGCCGGTCATCTCGCAAGCATACAGCCGCCTGCAGGCTCGTTCTTTCGCGGCCAGCCTGTGGAGCACGGCGTCGAACTCGCCGATTCGCTGCTCAGTCTCATCGAGCTCTACGATGCCTCGACCATAGCGGCGGTGATCGTCGAGCCTTTCTCCGGCTCCGGCGGCGTCATCGTTCCTCCGCGCGGCTATCTCGAGCGTCTGCGCGAGATTTGTAACAAGCACGACATACTGCTCGTCTTCGACGAAGTAATCACCGGCTTTGGGCGCTGTGGCGCCTGGACAGGAGCCGAGGCTTTCGGTGTGACGCCTGACCTGCTCACCTTCGCCAAGCAGAGCACCAACGGGGTTCAGCCGCTCAGCGGGGTCGTGGCCAAGAAGGAGATCTATGACACCTTCATGGCTTCGGGCGGTCAGGATTACCTTCTCGAGATCCCGCATGGCTATACGTATTCGGCCCATCCGGTGGCGTGCGCCGCCGGACTTGCCACGCTCGAGCTCATCGCACGAGAGCAGGTTCTGGAGAGAGTGCG
>JBMFWZ010000238.1:0-721 GCA_049964755.1 Steroidobacteraceae bacterium
ATACCTCCGCCCAAACCATTTCCCGGTCTCCAAAATTGCCAACAGGGTGCGTCAGGATCGAAAAGATATTCCACGAGCTTCATGGTGAGGCACCAACTCCCCGGATGTATTCGTCAATGAATTCTTTTTCTTGGCGTTCCTGCCAATCGATATGGCGACGGGCCAGCTCGGGATGCCGGTTGATGTACTTTATGCATTCCGAGGCCTGAGTGAATCGAGGGATATCAGAAACTACGTTCCAGTTGTTTCCATCCCATTCGAATGGAACAAAAATACTTTCCGTAACGGTTATCCCCGGTGGCTCTGAATTGATGATTTTAGGCACGGTTTGTCTTCCTTTAACGGTAAGATCGGTGAGAATCCTTAGTTAGTCTTTTGACTTCGGCGCACTCGCGCTGCGCGGCGTCAATAATCGGTTTTAGCTTGTGCAGCCATTCGTAATGCACTCGGATAATCGAGGTCCCGTCAACGAACGGAACGGGCTCCTCGTAGGTATAGCCGGAGGCATCAAGGTGCTTCCGGAAAATCGGTATTTTCCAGTCATCCACCGCGCTCCTCGGCAGCATCGAGCCGACGCATGATCTGCGCGAGTTCGCAGCCGCCATCATCGCGTAGGTGCCCTAAGGTTATCCCGCGCCGCTGCGCCACATCCTGGACCAGCCTGCGATTCTGTTCGGCGATTGGATCAGGACTCGCTGGCGTCTCGGACGGTGCCCTAGTG
>JBMFWZ010000239.1:0-694 GCA_049964755.1 Steroidobacteraceae bacterium
GCCTGCAACCAGGCGGGAACCTGGCCGGTGAGCTCGGTCGCGTCGCGGATCAGCTGGGTGGCAGACGAGCTGGCCGCGATCGCAATGACATCGCCGTCGCGCATCTGGTAGCTCGGTATGTTCACCCGGCGCCCGTTGATCGTCCAGTGCCCGTGCAGGATCAGCTGCCTGGCCTGGCGCCGCGAGGCCGCGAAGCCGAGCCGTACGAGCACGTTGTCAAAACGGCACTCGAGCGTGCGCAGCAGGTTCTCACCGGTGATACCGGGCTGGCGAGAGGCCTTCTCGTAGTAGATCCGGAACTGCCGCTCGAGCACGCCGTAGTAGCGCTTGGCCTTCTGCTTCTCGCGCAGCTGCAGACGGTACTCACTCTGCTTCTGACGCCCGCGCCCGTGCTCGCCCGGGGGATATCCGCGACGCTCAACGCCGCACTTGTCGGTCAGACAGCGCTCGCCCTTGAGAAACAGCTTCTGCCCCTCGCGCCGGCACTGCTTGCACTGCGGTCCGGTGTCTCTAGCCATGCTCCTAAACCCTCCTGCGCTTGCGGGGACGGCAGCCGTTGTGCGCTTGCGGCGTGACGTCCTTGACGCCGGTCACCTCCAGGCCTGCGGCTTGGAGCGAGCGGATCGCCGTCTCGCGCCCGGACCCGGGACCCTTGACGAAGACTTCGACCTTCTGCAGGCCGTGCTCAATGCCC
>JBMFWZ010000240.1:0-691 GCA_049964755.1 Steroidobacteraceae bacterium
GTGCTTACGTTGAGTCGGGCACAAGAGGTGCCGGGCCTGCAAAGCGGAGCGCTCATCCAGGCTGGCGCGCCGCGCGCACTCACTGCAGATCGCCACAGCTGCGCACGGTGCCATCTCTGACATTCTCGTCTGCACACAGGTACTCGGCCCCTCACGGGCCGCGTTCAGACGCAAACAGGTCAGACGGGGCGCCCGCAGCGCCCCCGAGGATCTTCAGTCGAGGCTGAAGAGGCTCACCAGGTCGTAGCGGGAAAAGGCGCGGAAGGCAATCAGGGTTTCGGTGCGCGTCACGCCCTCGACGGCGCGGATGCGCTGCGCGACCAGATCCGCCAGCGCCTCATTCTCCTTCACGCGCACGATGGCCACGAGGTCGAACTTACCGGCCACGGAGTAAACCTCGGTGATGCCCGGCATCTCGCTCAGAATCTCCGCCACTGCGGCGGTACGCGACGGCTCGACGTTGATCAGTATTATCGCAGTCACCATGACGTGCTCGGATGATCCAATCCGCCTCCCGGCCGCGGCGGTGCATCGGACGCTCGGGCGAGCGCTGCGCAACCGCCAAATGATGGAAATTGTACGAGGGCAGCATGACTTCGCACAACCGCACCACCCGTATCGGTCGCACGGCGCTCCCTGGCGCTCTCAACGCCGAGGTGCCGAGGGGAGCCGCGGTGCGGCGTGCGCCCTC
>JBMFWZ010000241.1:0-673 GCA_049964755.1 Steroidobacteraceae bacterium
GCCTCGCACCTGCTCTCGAGGATGACGCGGATGCTCTCTGGCGAGTGGGAGAAGGTGTACGGCCACCCGGTGCACTTTGCCGAGACGTTCGTGGACACGACCCGTCATCGCGGCACCTGCTACCGCGCGGCGAACTGGGTGATGCTCGGGCGCACGCAGGGGCGCGGCAAGGATGATCTGACGCATCGGCCGAACCGGACCTTCAAGGAGGTGCTGGGTCTGCCCCTGATCGGGGAGTTCCGCGAGCGGCTGCTGAGCGCATGAGCGGGAAGAAGACGCCTGCGCCGGTGATGGAGCTGGCGCTCGAGGAGCTCGAGGCGATCCTCGAGCGCGCCAAGGCGGGGGCGATCAGAGAGGAGGAATACACGCAGCTCAAAGCGCTGATCTACACCTTCGCGCTGTTGCAGGAGGAGCTGCAAGCGAAGAAGACCTCCCTCGATAGGCTGCGGCAGATGTTGTTCGGGCCGAGGAGCGAGCGCACCCGTGAGGTGCTCGGGGAGGGGACCGGGGAGCCTGAGGCCGAGGCCACCGAGCAAGCCGGGAAGGAGGGCTCTCTCGAGAGCAAGGGTCGATCCGAGAGCGCTGTGAAGCGCCCAGGCCATGGACGCAACGGCGCGTGCGCCTATGCCGGGGCGCAGAACGTGAAGATCCCGCATCTGCTGCTGCAGCGGGG
>JBMFWZ010000242.1:0-660 GCA_049964755.1 Steroidobacteraceae bacterium
CGCGGCACGTCGATATGTACTGCCGCCTCGTGAACACGCTGCGCTACAGGCTGTTTGATTACCTGCCGGACGTGCCGGCCGACGTCACGCGGTTGGATGACGTGAGGGACCTTCCGCGACGTCGATGAAACGCCGGCAGCGCGGGGGCATTCCGGCTGCTTTGGGTTTGCCGCCCGAGGTCGGCAAGAGTGCTCGACGCAGTGGTCCTGCGGGCGGCACGGGGGCTGCGCCCCGCAAGGGGCCCGGCCAGGGGAGGAGAGGGGTGAGGCACCCATTCTCCATCTGTGCCGGGAGACCCCTATGAGTATCGATAACGTTCAGGCGCGCTTCGAGGACGGGCGCATCGAGGTGGGGCTGTTCGAGGGCGAGGAGTGTCGCGAGGTCATTCCGCTGCGTCCGCCCGAGGCATTCGAGCTCCGGGATTCATTGAACGATGCCTTGCGTGAAGCGGGACTCCTGAGCCGCAAGACCGCGGCGGCTGAGGGTCACGCGCTTGAGCTTCTCGAGGTCGCGCGCGATGTGGTCTGTGCGCGGATCGAGACCGCGGACCCGGTTCGCTTCTATGAGCGTATGAGCATGGTCGCGGAGCGCGCGATGAAGGCGGTGGAGACCGTCGATCATGCGCCCGGACGGCGGCTGTTGCCTGCGGAACGCGAGGCG
>JBMFWZ010000243.1:0-643 GCA_049964755.1 Steroidobacteraceae bacterium
GCGAGCTGTCCTGCTGATAGGCTCGAAACAACGGCCGCTGGCATGTCAACCCAAGCTGGGCCAGGAGTCGTTCGGCCGACACGAGATTCAACTTGACGGCGAATCGTTGGGCGATGACGGTCCGGATCTGCGCCCGCGTCCACAACGCGAAGGGGAGTTTGAACTGAAGCGGAGGCTTGGTCGTCACAGTGTCATAGATCCAGCGAATCTGCTTCGCTGCAAGGCGCTTCGGTCGGCCCATCGCCTTGCGGGACCGCAAAGCGTCCCAGCCACCGCTGCGGTACGCGGCCAACCAGATGAAAATCCGGTTGGTGTACAGACCCATCTCCCGGGCGACAGCCGTCGGAGACTCGCCCGCCTGAACTCGCCTGACAGCCTCGAAGCGCGTCTCCTCGAGCTTCGCATGGCTGATCTTTCGACCGTCGACTCGCATGTCCCAATCATACCATAGTCCCTAAGATATGTACTGATTAGTATAAGCACAACTTACGGCAGAGCAACCGCGGCACCAATCATTTTCGCGTTCGCCGTCATAAGCTTAGTCATTCGCGTGCGTGCATATAAGGACTCAAAGATGGCCGGCAATCGCAGCCACAGTTGATGCGCGTAGAAAGGCGGACCCGAAGCGGACGGCTTGGATGTC
>JBMFWZ010000244.1:0-639 GCA_049964755.1 Steroidobacteraceae bacterium
GACTTTGATGGGTCCGAGCGGCTCGGGTAAATCCACCTTGCTCAGCGTCCTCAGTGGCACCGTCGCACCGGTCTTTCGCATCGGGGGCCGGGTGTGGATCGGTGAGCGGGAGGTAACGGTTCTGCCGCCTGAGCGCCGGCGCATTGGCATCCTGTTCCAGGACGATCTGCTGTTTCCCCACCTGTCGGTCGAGGAGAATCTGGCGTTTGGGCTGGCTTCTTCGGTGCGCGGCCGAAGCGTGCGCGCGGCGCGGATCGAAGCGGCGCTGCGCGACGCGGGGCTGGCGGGATTTGCGCGGCGCGATCCGGCGACGCTCTCCGGCGGACAGCGTGCGCGCGTGGCTCTGATGCGACTACTATTGGCTGACCCGCAGGCACTGCTGCTCGATGAGCCCTTCAACAAGCTCGACGCGGCGCTGCGAGCGGACTTCCGCCGCTTCGTGTTTGCGCATGCCAGGACGGCCGGTCTGCCGGTCTTGATGGTCACTCACGACGCAATGGACGCGGTCGCGGCTGAGGGGCCGGTGTTCGAACTGTTGAAAACACGCGAGGGCGTACCGGTCATCCACGGATCCGATCCGGGCCGGCCGATCCGCGCGCTCAACGACATCACCCCAGACATGGTCCGGCCGCCCTTGGC
>JBMFWZ010000245.1:0-629 GCA_049964755.1 Steroidobacteraceae bacterium
CATCGTCGAGGAACTGCGCGCCGAACTGCAGCTTCGTGGTATTTCCCGGGTTCCACGTGGCACTGATCCTCGCCTCGTTGATCTGGTCGGTGTTCTCCTGTGTCTGCAGCGGGAACACATGCGAACCGATGATGAACGGATTCAGTCCGTTGTAGTTCGGCGAGGCGACGGCCCCAGAACCCGACGCCACCGCGTTCGGTCCGTAAGCGCTCCAGTACGGCAGCACGTTGCTGTTCGAATTCAGCACGAGACCGCCGGTGTAGTTGTTGGCGTTGTTTCCGAACCCGACGTCGGAATCGACGTCGCTGTAGGTGCCGTTCGGATTCAACTGCGATTTCGACTGGTCGGCATCGACATTGAGCGTCCAGTCCGCGTTCACATTCCACAGGACGTTCAGGCCATACGTATTCGTGACGATGTATTGATCGGCGACGAACGCATTGAAGTCGGTCGGCCCTGTGTAATTGAAATTGGTGATCGTCCCGTTGCCATCCAGTGTCGTGCCGGGGAACGCCCCGAACCACGTGCTGCGCTGCCAGCGGTTGATGTGCTGGTCCCACGAGGAGTAGTTCTCATCCAGCGTCACCATCACGGCGTTGGTCGGATGCCATTGCAGCACCACCGGCCCG
>JBMFWZ010000246.1:0-622 GCA_049964755.1 Steroidobacteraceae bacterium
CGGCCGGTGCGCAAGCCGCTGGTGCTGTTCACGCCCAAGAGCCTCCTGCGTCTGCCGGAAGCTTTTTCGCCTTTGGCAGCCTTCACGGCAGGAGGATGGAATCGGGTGCTGGACGATCCACTGGCCCCGCAGCGGGCGCAACGCGTCGTCATGTGCACCGGGCGCGTGTACTACGAACTCGCGCGGGCACGGCATGCAGCGGCCCTGGAAGACGCCGTCGCCCTCATTCGGGTGGAGGAGCTTTATCCCTTTCCGGAAGCGCAACTCCAGCAGGTGCTGGCGGCCTACGGCGCAGCCGAGCAATTTCTGTGGTGCCAGGAGGAGCCGCAGAATCAGGGCGCCTGGTTCCAAGTCTGGCACCACCTGCGCCATTGCCTGCCGCGCGGCGGCGACGTGAGCTATGCCGGCCGCCCGCCCTCGGCTGCGCCGGCTTCCGGCTACGCCGCGCTGCATCAGGCGCAGCTCGACGCCTTGCTGAACGCGGCGCTCGGCACATGAAAATCGAAATCCGCGCCCCCAGTCTGGCGGAGTCCGTCGCCACCGGCACCCTGCTGGCCTGGCGCAAGAGGGTAGGGGAAAGCGTCGTTCGCGACGAGACGCTGGCCGATGTGGAGACCGACAA
>JBMFWZ010000247.1:0-599 GCA_049964755.1 Steroidobacteraceae bacterium
ACCTGACGTTCCATAGTGACCTCCAAACGGTTGGTTTAATCCACCATTATGGGGTCCGTCAACCGGGGACCACTTCATTGAGCCGCATTACCGCAAGGCCGAGCAGATCATGGACCCGCAAGCGGCACGTCCGCTCGCCCCGAAGCCGATCGACAAGCGTGTCTGGGCCTCGGTGCAACAGCCGATGAGCGCGGTGCTGGATGAGGCTTTTGCCGAAGCCAGGCGCCGGGATAGCTCGGGTGAGAGAACTTGGCTCGTATTAGTGGATGGTCTGCCGGAGCAACTGCGGCAGGTGTATGCAGCCATCAAGCGCCACGGACGCAAAGCGATCGTGATGCAAGACTTCATACATGTGTTGCAGTACCTTTGGGACGCGGCCTGGTGCTTGCACGAGGAAGGCGCCCCGAAAGCAGAACAATGGGTCAGGGAACACGCGACCGACATCCTGCGAGGCAAATCGAGCGCGGTGGCTGCGGGCATGCGTCGCAGCGCCACCCGTCGCGGATTATCTCAAACCGAGCGCGCACCGCTGGACAAATGTGCTGAGTATCTGTTGAAGAATCGCCAGCGGCTGAACTACGCGCAGGCGCTGCGCAATG
>JBMFWZ010000248.1:0-599 GCA_049964755.1 Steroidobacteraceae bacterium
GGGGACGTTGACCCGTTACGCCGAGCCCGGCATGGGCCATGTACTGATCGATCAGAACAGCGTCGAGCGCGGCATCCGCCCGACCAAGCTCGGCGCAAAGAACTGGATGTACATCGGGCACCCGGATGCCGGCTGGCGCTCGGCGGTGATCTACTCGATCACCGGCTCGTGCGCGCTGCTGAAGATCAACCCGGTCGATTACCTGACCTGGGTCCTGCCCAGACTGGTCGCCGCCACGAGCGGCCAGGTCGATGGGCTTTTGCACCACGACTATGCCGCCACGCTCGCGGCCGCCTGACCCCTTCGCCTGCCACAGTGCCGCTCAGACCGCTACCCTGTAGACGGTGGGACGCTTACCGACCTCGATCCGCTTCTGTGGGCAGTATCGCAAGCAACCGGAGCTGATCCGCGGACGCCGTCCGGCGCGACTCGCCTTCGGGTTCAGCAAAGACCACCGGCCGGATTTGAAGCAACTGCTGTTCATCCTGACCACTGCGGCGGACGGCGGCGTACCGGTGCAGTTTCGCTGTGCCGATGGCAACACCAGTGACTCGGTGACACATATCGAGACCTGGAACACCCTGCGCACGGTGGCTGGC
>JBMFWZ010000249.1:0-579 GCA_049964755.1 Steroidobacteraceae bacterium
GCATTACTTGAGAGCCGCTGCCTGAGGGCCATCAGGCCGAGTTTTTTGCAAGGATTGGGTATACCCGAGCGCAGACCAGAAGAGATCAACTCGCGTGAGAAAAATCGAGCGCGCGGTGCGGCTTCATCTTCCAAACATCATAGCCCTCGAGCAACCACTCGAGGTGCTCGGCTGAGATCGTGATCGCGTCCTCCTGCAGGTGCCGGGGCCACGCGAAGCGCTCGCGTCCCTCGATGACCTTGTACCAAACTACAAATCCGTTGCGGTCCCACCAGAGGCATTTGATCCGATCGCGCCTCTTGCCGATGAAGCAGAACAGCGCCCCTGAGAAGGGGCTCACCTTGATGACTTCCTGGGCCAGCGCGGCAAGGCCGTTCCTGCCACGGCGCATATCGACCGGCGTGCGGTGCAGGTATACCCGCTCGATCGCCTCAGGGCGCAGCATCGATCGCTCCTCCGAAGCAGCGGGCCATCCACTCCACCGGAGGCCAGCTCGCGCACTCCATGATCCACCCGTTCGGGGAGCGTAGCCGGCACACCGGGCCGCTCGTCTGCGCAGGACTCTCGGCTATCCGCACC
>JBMFWZ010000250.1:0-578 GCA_049964755.1 Steroidobacteraceae bacterium
TTGCCAAGGCCCGCGCCGTCCTGAATAATGTTCAATCTATTTGATTCACCACATTAGTTTTTGTGGATGGGGCGTGGTGCCTCAGCCCGATGCCCCGACCCCGTGGGATCGCCGATGAATGCGGCGAGCCGCGCCGAGCGCCGGCCCGACTTTGCGATTTCCGCGCTTGCGGCCCGCTTGGCGAATGGTACCATTTTCGGCATCCCCCGGCATATTTTCGTAAGGCTGGCGACCAATCCTTGGCGGGCCAGTGCCTGCAGGAACTCCATCTCCGCCGGTACGCCGAACCGCCAGACCGATTTCGCGACCGTCGGCGCTGCGCACGCGGTCGGAAGCGGGACGATATGCACCACCCTCCCCTTGGCCTCTTGGCCGCTGGCCGTCGCCGAATACGGCTTGATCACGAGGGCACGCTTATAGAGCATGAACAGTGCCGCCCGCTCGGCGGCGGGTACCCGCTGGAAAAACGCGGCGGCAGCAAAGTCGGAGAACCGCAACCGCAACGCCGCCGAGGCCGATCCGGGAGCGTTCGCGCGGTGCGGGTTTTCGCCGAGCGCCGCCCCGATTACCCGGCCAAG
>JBMFWZ010000251.1:0-563 GCA_049964755.1 Steroidobacteraceae bacterium
CGAGTGTGATGCCGCGTTCAAGCAGGGAGGGCAGTTCGTCGGCTGGACCACGGGAGAGGCGGGTGATTCGTACTATCACCCCCTCATGGTTCCGCAGGGCTTCACGCAGGTGAATCTCGTGCCGCACTGGTTGCGGGACGGCAGGACGATGAGCTTCTGCGATTTCGTGACTCCGCAGGGTCGGCTGTGCGATGGGGGACTGGCGCCGAAGACCATTACGCATGGGGAATATCGGGCGGTTGCGAACTACGCGTATCACCTGGATGCGGGCAAGTTCGGGCCGTTCCTCGCCAAGCACTGCATCGAGAAACTCGGCGTGCGCCATGTCCTGGCGGACGTCGAGGGCGTCAATCAGCATGAGAATGGTGACATCGCGAGCGTCCGCACCGCGCAGGCCGGAGACATTGCAGGCGACCTGTTCGTCGATTGCAGCGGCTTCGCGGCGCTGCTGATCGGCAAGACGCTCGGCGTGCGGTTCAAGGAGTGCGGGGACGTTCTGCTGTGCGATACGGCGTTGGCCGTGCAGGTGCCGTTTGCAACCCCGGATGCGCCCCTGGCCTCGC
>JBMFWZ010000252.1:0-555 GCA_049964755.1 Steroidobacteraceae bacterium
CTTCGTTGTCGTAGCGTAGGACGCACTGCCCATTTACGACGAAGGCCAGGCGGTACTTCAAATCATGGGAGCGTCCGCGCAGCGGCGTGCGAAGCTCCCAAACCACGAGTTCGGCAAATTCGTGATCAGAGAGGATAATCCGCTGATCGACCAGCAGCCGCGCTCGCATGTTGGTGAGAATAACAACGCCTAGCGCGTGTTGTCAATCGATACAACAGCCGAGGCGACCACGGCCGTTTGGGCAAGCCGGGCATTCTCCCGCTCAAGCTCAGCGATGCGCTGTTGCAGACGCAGCTGCTGCTCGGCGGATTCTCGCTCGTGCTGCTTGATAGCGGCCGCCAACCGCCGTTCGTTCTCTTCCATCCGCTCAGCGAAGCGATCAGCCCACAGGTCCTGGTGCGATCGTTCACGCTCCTCGGACAACTCCGCCCGCGCGATCGCTGCGGCCAGCTGCCGCGCGGACTCGCGCAACGCCAGGCGGATCGCCTCAGAATCGTTGTGGCCCTCGTTACGCAGCAGGGCGAGGTCAGCCTCGGCGCGGTCATCGAGGCGGGC
>JBMFWZ010000253.1:0-548 GCA_049964755.1 Steroidobacteraceae bacterium
CTTTTCTTTTCCTTTTGACTGAGCATACATCAATCTTTCCGGTGCTTGACGGTTTCTTGGTGGTTGCACTCGCTCAGGTTGTGCTTCCGGCTCAGGCATTTGGTTGGGTTCCTGCTCGGGATCCTGTTGGGCATCATCCTCTTGTGCCTCTTCTTCTTGCTGTTCTTCAGCTTCATTTTCTTCCATGTCGGTTGGATTGGCCTCTTCTTTCTTTGCTGTATCTGCCAATATTTCATCAATTTCTTGTTGGTCGACTTGATCGTAATTTTCTTCCTCCTCGATCGCATCATCAACTTTAAAATCTGCATTGTTGTTGTCTTCGTTTTCATATTCGGTGTCATCTTCATCGTCGTGGTCGTTGTTTTTGTTGTTGTAGTCCACTCCTGCAATCCAATCGGCAGGGTAGAATGTCGTTTTTCGTCGGTTTTGTAGCTTGAGCGACTTAATTCCTTACTCCTCAGCCACGGTTGCGACGGCTCTAATAACGACGGGTGTGACAGGAATTTCCCAGACTCGTGGGCGGGTGATAACTCGACCTGAGTTTAAAT
>JBMFWZ010000254.1:0-544 GCA_049964755.1 Steroidobacteraceae bacterium
CGGCGATGAATCGCAGGATGGCGACGACGGGAGAGTCCGTGCCCATGAGGCCGGTAGCATACGCCCGGGTGGCCCACAGACGAAAACGCCCCGGCCGTCCGGGGCGCTCTCGATCCTCGGCTGGAGCCGGCTCAGTCCGGCAGCGTCATGCCGGCCTGAAACGCCCGCCAAGCATCCACCGGCCGGGCGCTGCCGGCAACCTCGAGCCAGTGGGCACGTTCGGAGCGGCTCAGGCCGTTGAACCACGCCATGCCGAGCTCGGCGTCCTCGGGGATCTCGGACTGCGCCGGCTCGATGACCAGCAGGCCGCGATCAGCGTCATGGCGACCGGTGAGGCCGGCCCGGGCGAGGGCCTCGCTGAAGCGCATCAGGCTGACCCTGCCGGCGATGACGGCCGGGACTTCGCTGGCTTGGGTGCGCAGCGTGATCGGGAGGGACCGGCCGTTCTGCGGCGCCGCAGCGGGCGCAGTATTCTCGTTGGTAGCCATGTGACACCTCATGCGTGTTGCGTGGTGAGCCGCTCGGGCCGGGTGAGTCCGGCTCT
>JBMFWZ010000255.1:0-542 GCA_049964755.1 Steroidobacteraceae bacterium
GTTTGAAGTCGTTGACGAGAAATACACCAGCCGCGCCTGTTCTTCCTGCGGGTCGCTCAGCGGTCCGAAAGGGGTAAATGGGCTGCGTGTAAGAGTTTGGACGTGCTGCGAGTGTGGTGACTCGCATGACCGGGACGTGAATGCGGCCCGGAATATCGTCCGACTCGGGTCCAGGTGCGGACCTCCATGCGCGGGAACGAGTTTTTCACCCGGAGTAACTTCCGCCGAGCAGGCTGCGGCTAGCGCCGTCGCGAGGCACGGAGAGAAGTTACGGAGGGTGGCGGCATGAGCACCGGCTCATGAAGGCGCTCCGGCGACGAATGCTGGGGGCCGCGAAGACCTTCGAATTTCCTTGACAGCACTTTTATCGCGCGCTATGGTGTCCACATAGACATCACTCAAAGGGTTTCTCGATGAACGCTGTTGCGTATTACCGCACCTCCTCGGCCACGAATGTAGGGCCGGAAAAAGACTCCCTCGCCCGCCAGCGCGCGGCGGTGGAGAGCTGCGCGAAGCACCTGGGGTACACCGTGCAGGCCGAG
>JBMFWZ010000256.1:0-281 GCA_049964755.1 Steroidobacteraceae bacterium
GCAGGCGCAGGTAGAGGACCGGCAGGACGGCTAGGGTGAGGGGGAATTCCATGGCGATGCTGGTGCCCTGGCCGAGGCGGGTCTGGAGATCCAGGCGGCCGCGCAGCTTGCGGGCGGTCTCCTTGACCACGTCCATGCCGACGCCGCGGCCCGAGAGGTCGGTGGCCTGGTCCTTGGTGGAGAAGCCGGGCCGGAAGATGAGCTCCAGGGCCTCCTGCTCCGAGAGGCGGGCGGCCTGCTCGGCGCTGATGACGCCCTTGTCGATGGCCTTCTGGGTGACG
>JBMFWZ010000256.1:291-541 GCA_049964755.1 Steroidobacteraceae bacterium
TGACGAACTGGCGGTCGATGCCCCTACCGTCGTCGGAGACCTCGATGCGCACCTTGTCGCCCAGATGGATGGCGGCGACGCGCAGGGTGGCGGTACGCGCCTTGCCGGCGGCGGCCCGCTCCCCGGGCCCTTCGATGCCGTGGTCCAGGCTGTTGCGCACCAGATGGGTCATGGGGCCGGAGAGGGCGTCGACGACGGTCTTGTCGATCTCCACGTCCTCGCCCATGATCTCCAGCTTGACCTCCTTGCC
>JBMFWZ010000257.1:0-535 GCA_049964755.1 Steroidobacteraceae bacterium
CAGATAGATCGTCACGGCCAGATCGGACAGCGGCTTGGCGTCGAAGGCCACCGGGTCGGAATGATAGGCCGCCCCGGGCCGGATGGTCACGCCTGCGCGCCCGCCGAAGGTGAGCGGCGTGTCGGTAGCCGGGTCGATCTGTCCGGTAGTGCGCGAGACCGGTTTGGCAATGTGCGCCGCGACGATGCGCAGCGACGAGGTGCCGAACACGTTCGAGAAACGGATGCGCAGCTCGTGGCCACCGACGCTCAGGTGCACGATCTGGCGCAGGGTCGCGTTGGTGAGCGCGGCCGGCGGCAGCGTGTTGTCCGGCTCAGGAATCTGCTGCGAGGAGGCCCAGGTGCCGAGCCAGTGCACGGCCTCGTTCCCCCGGCGGTGCGTCGGCGCCGGCGCGGCGGCGCTGCAGGCGGCGAGAGCGGCACTGGCGCTCCAGAGGAGCAGGCGCGGCAGCAGGCGTATTTGCATCGGCAGCATGGTGATCCCCTCGATCGATCTGCGCTGCGGCTCGGCGGCGCTTGACTGACTCAGTCGGCAT
>JBMFWZ010000258.1:0-530 GCA_049964755.1 Steroidobacteraceae bacterium
GGCGAACGTATAGCCGTTGACGGTGAGCGGCGAGCTGTTCGTCGTCCACCGCAACACGGTGCCGTTGGTGAGGCTGACCGTGATGAGGTCCGCGAGCACGAAGGGACCGCCCGTGGCGAGGACGGTCTGCAGAGCCGAGCTGATCGTCCTCACCAGTAAGTCTCCAAGCTCACGCTCTTAGTCTTGTAGAGTTGATACATGAACTGCTGAAACTCCGTCGTACCCTTGGAGAAGCGGCACTGGAAGTAGTAGCTCCCGGTCCACGTGATGGTAGCACCATTCGCCGGTGGGCCCGTGAATACGACGCTCTGGCTCGTTGGACTGAGGGCCCACCCCGTCGTATTTGCCCCTGGCACGCCGGGGCCCGAAACTAGCCCGCTCGTCGGCTCCGTCCATGCGGTACCAATCGGGACGGTTGCCTGCAGTTCCTCGGTTCCGCTCGTGGTGGAAACGTAGACGTTCCAATGGGTGGCGCCCGTCTGGGGCGGTGGGGAGGCGACCCCCAGAAGGTAGTCGGCTGAGGTCGCCAG
>JBMFWZ010000259.1:0-522 GCA_049964755.1 Steroidobacteraceae bacterium
GCGCGAGGTCGCCTTTCCGCGCACCATGGTCGACAGCATCACGCCGGCCACCGATGCGGCGCTCATCGAGCGAGTCGTCCGCTCGAGCGGGCTGCAAGATCAATGGCCGGTGCAGCGCGAGCCCTTTATACAATGGGTCATCGAGGACCTGCCGCAGGTGCGGCTGGCCGATTGGGCATCGGTCGGCGTTACGCTGGCGGCGGATGTCTCGCTGTATGACCGCGCGAAGCTGCGAGTCGTCAACGGCGCGCACTCGACGCTTGCGTATCTCGGCCTGCTGCGCGGCCGAGCGACGGTAGCGCAGGCCATGGCCGATGCGCCGCTCGAGCGGTTCCTCGAGCGGCTGTTGCGGGAGGACATCGCGCCGAGTCTGCAGGGGGGGCGGGGCGCTGGAGGTGACCGGCTACATCCACGCGACGCTTGAGCGCTTGCGCAATCCGAGCGTACGGCATCAACTGGCGCAGATCGCGTGGGACGGCTCGCAGAAGCTGCCGGTACGGCTGCTGGCGAGCGCGGCCGAGG
>JBMFWZ010000260.1:0-519 GCA_049964755.1 Steroidobacteraceae bacterium
GGCGGGGAGAACCTCACCGTGATGATGGGCTGGCGGTCGAGCGGGCGGACGGCACCAAGCGGTAGTATCGGGGCGGGGAGAACCTCACCGTGATGATGGGCCGGCGGTCGAGCGGGCGGACAAGACCGCAGTCTGAGCAGGTTTGCGTGCTTGGGAAGAAGCGTGGAGCGAGCTCCAAGCCGCAACCATACCAAGCGCACTTGTATGTGAGCTGCCGGCGGATCTCTCTAAAGCCAGCATCACTCAATGACAGGGCAAGGCTGTGGTTCTTGGCCATGCCCTGAGCGTTGAGGTCCTCGATCACGAGCCGCCGGTTGGTTGTGGCGAGCATCGTTGTCAGCTTGTGAGTCGTGTCTTTGCGCTGATTGGCAACACGCTCGTGCAGGCGCGCGAGGCGCGCCTTCGTTCTTGCGCGGTTCATGGAGCCGAGCGTGCGCCTGCTTTTCTCACGCTCCAAACGCCGGAGCTTTTTCTGCGCGCAGCGCAGGTGCTTGGGCGCCGCTATCCTTGTTCCGTCCG
>JBMFWZ010000261.1:0-516 GCA_049964755.1 Steroidobacteraceae bacterium
GGAATATTTGGTGGTATCCATCGCGAGCCTGCTGTCGCTTTACTATGGCTTTCATCTCTACAACCGTCGCCACGCGGCCGCCGGAGCGCTCGCCCCGCCGCCCAAGCTGATTTATAGAGCAGAGTACAACACGGGCAAAATGTTAGCCGTCGGCACAGCGTGGGCGGCCATCGGCCTGGCGGTGTACGTCTTGACCTATCATCAGTTCCGTCAGTCGGGTTATCTCCGCGACTTGGCCTTCTTGCGCATTCCGGCTGTCATTCTGCTCATCCAGGCCCTTATGATAGACCGCTCGGTGCTGGCGATTGCCGTCTTCTTCATCTTGCTCGGCATCGCGCCTGATGTAAACCACGCCAGAAATTACGGTGGCCGCGGCAGCGCGGCGATACTGTTCGATATGGCCATGGTACCATTCTTTTTCTTAGGCAGGCGACCGCGGAAGGCTACCTTTCTGATCGCCTTTGCCACCGCCGGGATAGTATTGCTGGCGCTGGCAGGATCAAGAACGGTTCTGGG
>JBMFWZ010000262.1:0-512 GCA_049964755.1 Steroidobacteraceae bacterium
CGCCAGTACACGGGTACGGCGGGCCGTATCGAGAACAGCCAGGTTGGCGTGTTTCTCTGCTACGCCAGTAACAAGGGCGCAGCGTTGGTGGATCGCGAGTTGTATCTTCCCGAAGAATGGGCCGCCGATGGCGAGCGTCGCCGCGCCGCGGCAGTGCCGGAAGAGACGGAGTTTGCTACCAAGCCAGAGTTGGCGCGACGGATGATCGAGCGTGCGCTCGAAGCCGGCACCCCCTGTAACTGGGTAGCTGCCGATGAGGTCTATGGCAACAACAGCAAACTGCGCCAGTGGCTGGAACAGCGGCGGCTGGGTTACGTGCTGGCCATAGCTTCGGACCAACGCATGCGCTGGCCTGATCATGATCGGCGACGTGTGGATGCGATCGCACAGAGCTTGCCGAATCTGGCCTGGGAGCGCGTTTCCGCGGGGGCGGGCAGCAAAGGCGAGCGGCTGTACGACTGGACTCTGGTCCCGGGCTGGGAAGAGGATGGTTGGAGCCACGGGCTGCTGGT
>JBMFWZ010000263.1:0-510 GCA_049964755.1 Steroidobacteraceae bacterium
GTCTGCCAGGCCCGCGCGACCAGCGGCGCGTGTTCGGCGTCGCTCAAGCGGATGTCGAGCGTGTGCAGCGCGGCAGCGCCATCTCCGGCCTGCGCCAGCACCTGCATGCGGCCCGTTTGGTCGGGCTGCGCGATCCAGACGGCGTGGAAGGGGGTTGCCTGGGTGAGCGCCGTGCAGGTTCGATTCAGCATGGTGCGCGCGTCGCGCGCCTGCAGCAGCACCTCGCCTTCGAACATCAGCGCGCTGTAGAGGCGCTGCAGGCGCAGCAGCGCCTGGGCCTGGCGCTCGCGCTCGGTGATGTCGACGAAGGTCCACACCGAGGTCACGCCATCGGGCAGCAGGTGCCCGTGCAGATCGCACAGCACCGCGTGTCCGTCGGCGTGCTGCAGGTGCACGTTCAACAGTGTCACGTGCCCCGCGGTTGCCAGCGCGTCGTAGGCGGCAATGAGGCGCTCGAATGTCTCCGTGTCTGCAAACAAATCGCGGCCTGTCTGCCCGATCAATTCTTCC
>JBMFWZ010000264.1:0-509 GCA_049964755.1 Steroidobacteraceae bacterium
GGCTGGGAGAGACCTGACCCGAACGAGAACCGCAGATCACCCTCACGGCAGTACTCGCACAGCTCATGTGTGGCGCCCGCGCCGTCGGCACGCACCAGGATCTCCCCGTCAAGCGCCTTCTCATCCAGCTGCGCGAGCGCGAGATCCAAAACCTGCTTGTGATCTGCGGCGGTGTTCGACCCGGCGTTGCCTGGCCTAAGGATCCCTGCCAGCGCCTCCCCGGTCCCGTCCAGGTACGCAAGCAGCGGGTGATGGCCGTAACCGCCCTTGAAGTTGCCGTGTGCCTGCTCCTTCTCCGAGTACGCGGTCGTTAGCGACGCGTCAACATCAATGACCGTCAGCTCCGGCCGGTTATGCCATCTGGCGAGTGAGCGCTCCGGTCTTGCCCCGATCTCCCACGCGCGGGCCCTGCCGACCGCGACCGCGTCACGCAACCGGGCAAGCGTCTGCTCATCAACCGAGTCGATCACCCGAAACGCGGTTGAGTCAGAGCACACGTTCCCGAACAG
>JBMFWZ010000265.1:0-507 GCA_049964755.1 Steroidobacteraceae bacterium
TGGTAGCCGACGTCGGCCAACGCCTCGAGTGTCGGCTGCGACAGTCCCAGTTCGGCAAAGCTCGTCATCTCAAGCCCACGATAGAGGTCGCCGCCCTCTGGCGCTGTGCGCCACCACCGGACTGCGCGACCGGCCCCCGACGCCGACCGTCCTACGCTAACCCGAGCCCTCGGCCAGCAGCCAGTTGGGCTCGGCGCCCGAGTAGTGGACGCTGCGGCCGAACGGCTGCGAACGGTTGACCACGACGCAGTAGTCGCGGCTGCCGCTCACGTCGGTCGCGCAGAAGCGGTAGATGAGCGGCTCCTGCATCACATAGGTGTCGAGCGTGCGCAGGTCCGCCTGAAAGCCCGCGGGTGCGTGCGCGCCGATGTAGGCCTCCGCGCGGGCGGCCGCGTCCGCAAGCGCCGCGCGGTCGGCGCGCACAGTGCCCTGGTGCACCAGGCCGGCGGCCAGGAACCCCAGCGTGATCACGAGCGTCAGAAGCGCGCCCGCGTAGTTACGCGCAAC
>JBMFWZ010000266.1:0-505 GCA_049964755.1 Steroidobacteraceae bacterium
CACAGGGCGAGTGGACATCACAGCACCTGATGGCGGTGAACGGGAAGTTCAAGGATTTCACCGCTCACGACTTGCTTGCCGTCGCTGATCGCTTCGGGATCGGCACGGCAAAGCGCGTGATCGAGCAGGTCCACGATGCCGTGATCCGGTGGCCGGAATTCGCTGAACAGGCAAAAGTGAGCGAAGCGGAGGTCTCGAAGATCACCGATTCACTGCTGCCGATCCGATCGGGCGCAAGGCGGCGCGATCTCGCGGAGTCCCGCGAGCTATCGGCAGAAACTGCGAACGCCGATGAGGATGAACAAGACAAGGAACCGAATGAGCCGGAGGTGGATCTGGGGCGGTAACGCGCGTGTGGACACCGCGCCGGGCCCGGTAGGCCGAGGAGAGGGGAGAGGCACCCATTCCCTTCTGTGCCAGGAGATCGGTATGAGCGAAATGAAGCGGCTGCGGCTGGCGGACCTGAACGATGAGCAGTTCGAGTGCCTGCGCGACCACAACCGGC